>NZ_CP040899.1:1884340-2198397 GCF_006349365.1 Georgenia wutianyii | reverse complement strand
GTCGGTGCGCGGGGACGTCGCCGAGGAGTGCTGGCGGATCGTCGAGCCGGTGCTCGCGGCCTGGAGTGAGGGGCGGGTCGCGCTCGGTGAGTACCCGGCGGGCTCCGACGGGAGCAGCGGGTGAGGCAGCGGGTCCCGAGGACGGCGGCGGTCGTGGCGACGGACCAGTCGCCCGACCTCGACGGGATCCGGGCTCCCGCCGGGGAGGTCCACGCGTGGGTGCCGGCGACCAACCAGACGGTGTGCGGCCTCGCGCTGAGCCGGGAGCCGCTCCTGCGTTTCCCGCACGTGGCCTGGGCGGAGGTCCAGCCGGCCACCGGCAGCCGGGCCGACGCCGTCACCGCCGTGTGTCCGCGATGTGCCGCCGGCATGGGCGCGCGCCGCGGGGAGAAGCGGTGGAAGCGGGTCGACCCGCGGCCGTGAGATGACCGGTCCGGGGCGGTCCGGGGCGGTCCGGGGCTGTGGGCGGGGTACGACGTCGGGAGACGTCAGACTGCCCCACCTCGCGGGGCAGTCTGACGTCCGCGCGCGGGTGCACCAACCCGTCTCCCGGCCGCCTCCGTCATTCCCATCGCCGGCGGGATCTGCATACGAGAGGGCGCCGGGCAACGTCGCTGCCCACGGCTTGCCTGAGGGTCACCAGGTGGTGTGCTGGGGGTAGGCGGTGCACTCGGTGACGCCGTCGCCGGCGATGACGTATCCGTCGGCCATCGACTCCGCGTTGGCAGGGACGAGGCTGGGGTAGGAGTCCCCTCCGCCGACGATGGCGCCCTCGGCGTTCCGGCAGACGATCCCGATGCGCAGGTTCTCCCACGGCTCCGACGTCGGGTTCGTGAGCCGGATGGTTGCCAGGCCGTAGTCCCCGAGGGTGACCGGGGCCGGCTCGATCGTGGGGAGCGCCTTGCCGCCCATGCCGTAGTCGCTGATGGCGTGGGTCGCCTCCACCCGAGCGGCCCGCGCGGCGCCGACGTCGACCATCGTCCCGACGGCGAACGTGCCCGCCTCGCTGGCGATCACCTCGACCTGCTCGCCGGAGGCGATCAGCTCGTCGTCGGCGTCGAAGACGTTGAAGTGGACGGTGAGGAACTCACCGACGTACCCGCGGGTCTCGACCAGGGCGACCGCCCGGGCGTACTCGCCCTCCTGTCCGACCCCTGCCTCCCTGATGACGATCCCGTCGGCGAGCTCCTCGGACGCGTCCTCGGTTGCCGCCGGGCTCTCCTTCACCGGGGCGGGGGAGGGGGAGGGCTTCTCCTCCTTCGTGGGAGCGGCCGTGGCGGTGACCGTCTCGGCCGGCTGCTGGGTGGTGTCCTCGGTGCCGCACGCGGACAGTGAGAGCAGCGCGACGAGGGACAGGGCAAGGGGGATTCTGCGCACGGATCCGTGCCTCTCTGAACGATGGAGGGTGGCCGTCGATGGCCACCCTCACGTTATCGGCACGTGTATACAGACGTGTCGTGATGTGACAGCGGGACTCCGGACGCCGGCGTCCAGACCGTCAGTGCCGCCGAGGGCAGGTACGCCGCGCCGTTCGCTCAGGCCGGTCCGGTGGCGACGGGGCGGCTGGGGTCGGTGATCCAGTGCGACCAGGAGCCGGGGTACAGGGCGGCGGTGATCCCCGCCTCGTGCGCGGCGAGGACGAGCTGGGCCGCGGTGACGCCCGACCCGCAGTAGGCCGCGACCGGCTCGTCGCCGTCGGCTCCCACCGAGGCGAAGAGCTCGCGCAGGGCGGGCGCGGGGAGGTAGCGGCCGGCGCCGTCGAGGAGCCGGGAGGTCGGCAGGGAGCGCGCGCCGGGGATGTGGCCGGCGACAGGGTCCACCGGCTCGCTCTCGCCGCGGAACCGCTCCGGGGCGCGGGCGTCGAGGAGGACGCCGACGCGGCCGGCAGCGACGTCGTCGGCGTCGACGGTGGGCAGGTCGCCGGTGGAGGACGCGGGCGACGACGGCGCGGGCGTGGGGGTTACGTCGCCCGTCTCGAGCGGGCCGCCGGCGGCGACCCACGCGGGGAGCCCGCCGTCGAGCACGCCCACGTCCTCGTGGCCCAGCCAGCGCAGGCACCACCACGCGCGCGCAGCGGCGGCCGCCACGCCGCCGTCGTACACGACGACGCGGGTGTCCGGGCCGACCCCGAGCCGCCGGAACGCCTCGGCGAGCGCGGCGCGGTCGGGCAGGGGGTGACGGCCGCCGGGGCCGGGCGGGGCGGCGAGGTCGGCGTCGAGGTCGCAGAACACCGCGCCGGGCAGGTGCCCGGCGCGGTAGCCCTCGCGATCCGGCCCGGCGAGCGTCCAGCGGACGTCGAGGAGGAGCATGGCCTCCTGCTCGGACCGCAGCTGCTCGGGGCTGACAAGCGCGCTCATGCGCTCACTGTGGCACGGTGCGGCGGCCGGGCGTCAGTCGAGCTCGACGGTGCCCGACTCCCCGCCCTCGAAGCGCTGCCCGGTGACCTTCGCCTTCACCAGGCTGAAGAGCTGGACGACCTTGGCGCCGGGCACGTCCCAGTACTGGGCGGCGTGGGCGTGCACCTTGAGCAGGACGACGCCGGGGGTGGTGGGGCCGTCGGGGAACCACGCCTCGACCGAACTGCTCCACAGCTGCTCGGCGCGGTCGCGGTCGCGCACGACCTCGCAGTCACCGGTGACCGAGACCCACGAGCCGCGCGTGCTGAAGGAGACATTGACCGACGGGTTGGCCGAGACCTCGGCGACCGTGTCGGAGCGGTCGTCGGCGAAGAACCACAGGTCGCCGTCGAACTCGACCTCCTGCAGGCCCATCGGCCGGCTCACCAGGCGGTGGTCCGCGTCCACGGTCGTGAACATCGCGATTCCGGCGTCCTTGACGAGCTCGGCGATCTTCTTGGTTCCGTCGTCGGTCATCGGGGTCCTCCTCGGACTGGTGGGTGGGGGTCCACCGAAACATGGGGTCATGACCGCCGCGACCGGAGCGTCCCCGCGGAGAAGGGGGGAGGAAGTCGGTCCCTGCCGGCGGTAAGACCTCGACCCCTCCTCGCTGGAGGTCTAACGTGGCAGGTGTTGGCCTGACGTCGCCGACCTCTTTCGCGGGCATTCCTCGGCACTGGTCCAGGAGCCGATACCCAACCGTCTCACCGGCGGTGACGAGTCGCGGGCGTACCCCTGTGGAGGGGAACCATCATGGAGGATCTGGCACGGCTGTTCGGACGAGATGACGTCCTCGCGCTCGAGCGTGAGGTTCCTGGACGCGACACCCGGGACAACGACGTTGGTGTGTTCAACGAGCACATCAGGGGTGAGCTGGCACGGCTGACTCGGGAGGTCGATGCTCCGCAGGCCGCGGACGAGCGCCTCGGCATCCACGGCAGCATGCTGCGCACGACGGTGCTCCACCGCCTCGAGGAGCGGATCGGTGTCGGCGTCGCCGTACGAGACGTCCAGTTCACCATCGGCACGGGGTGCCGACTGATCGGTACCCCGTACGATGTCGAGTACAGCGAGGGCACGGCCTTCGGGTTCGGCGCCAAGCACGACGGAAAGGTCGTCAGCATCGGCACGGAGGGCCAGGCCGCGGGCGGCGTCGGGTTCTACCTGAGCTCACCGGCCGAGGTCGACATGAGCATCACGCCCCAGGGCACCTACGAGTTCTCCTGGTTCGCCGCGGCGGAAGCCCCGGACTGGCGGAGCTTCGGCGGGCTGGGCGTCACCATCTACGCAGACGGGGACTCGACCCCCGTCTTCACTCGACAGGTCCGCCTGTGGGACGTCCACGGCGCCGGTCTGCTGCAGGGCGGCACGGGCAAGGGCGCGTTCGCCAGCGCGTCGAGCCCGGCGCTGCCCGGCGGCTTTGGGCCCATCCCGCTGGCACCGGTCATCGTCCGGATGCAGCCGGGACGTCGTCTCCTCGTGTGGATGTGGTCGTGGCAGATCTCCAACCGGGTGGACGCCACGCTCGCGCTGCTGTCCACGCACGTGCCGGCGGTGCAGCTGTGCGGGTCTCCTCCCTTGGTCATCCACTAGAGCGTCTGTCCCGCG
Organism: Georgenia wutianyii; assembly: GCF_006349365.1. Lineage (NCBI taxonomy): Bacteria > Bacillati > Actinomycetota > Actinomycetes > Allobogoriellales > Allobogoriellaceae > Georgenia > Georgenia wutianyii. The sequence continues at coordinate 2,194,393 of NZ_CP040899.1, read as the reverse complement.
CGCCGTCGGGGAGCAGCCTCGCGCTCCCCGACGACGCGCCGGCCGGCCTCAACCGATCCGCAACCAGGTCCCGGCCAGGCCCTGCTGTGCCTGTCCCGGCACGGAGTAGTCACACACCCCATCCGCGAAGACCTCGGTCAGCCGCGCCCACTCGGCGTCGGTGAACTCCACCCCGTAGTCCTCACGCCGAGGCTCACGGGTCTGGCACTTGATGACGTCGGCCTGCACGCTCTCCCCGGCCACCTCACGCGGGAAGCTGGCCGAGGGGTAGAGCTGCTCGCACTCGGTCGCCGGGTCGCGGTCGAGCGGCTCGGCGATGAACGTCGGGCTCGCGTCGCGCGTCATGCAGCCCTCGACGAGCGCTGCGGGCCGGGTCTCGCCGATCTCCTCCAGCGTCGGCCGCTCGTCGCCCGCCACGTCGAGCTGGGAGAGCCAGGCGTCCATCTGGGTGACGGCGTGGCGCAGCAGCGGGCTGGCGGTGCTGAACCCGCCGTAGCGGTTGTCCTCGAGCAGGCTCACGTGGTTGACCACGCTGCCGTTGACCTCACGCAGCCGCTCGCGCATGGAGTTGGAGTGGTAGCGGACGTGGATGTCCCCGTTCGGCAGGTCGTCGCTGTAGGCGCGGTAGTCGATGATCGGCGTGCTCGCCAGCCCGCCGCCGCCGCTGGTGAGCCGCCCGGTGCGGTAGGCCGCCTCGACGGCCGGCATGTCGGCCTCGGAGCGCTCGGCGCGGAACTTGCCGTCGTGGTCGTACCCGCCGACCTGCTCGTTGAGGTCGAGGAACTGCTCGGGCGTGATGACACCGTCCTCCAGGGCCTGCAGCCCGTACTGGATGCCCTCGTTGTCCAGCGGCCGCAGCGCGAACCCGGTCTCGGGGTCGCGTCCGTAGGCGTTGACGGTGTGGTCGTAGACGTCGCAGCGCGCCCCGCCGGGGTTGTCGGTCGGGTGGTAGCGCAGCTCAACGGGCAGCACGCTGGGGCAGAACGCCGTCGGGTCGATCCGCTGGGCGCCGCCCGCGACGTTCGGCATGGTCGCGAGGTTGGCGAAGCCGGTGACGGCGCGCTTCTGCTCGTCGGTCCACGCGAGCGCGGGGTCGGTGAAGTAGTTGTTGAGCAGCCGGGCGTCGGTGATGAAGTTGACGGTGCCGAACCCGACCTCGGGGAAGGAGCAGCCCACGACGATCCCGTCGAAGATGCCCGGGTAGTTGTCGGCCGTCTGGTGGGCCTGGTAGCTGCCGCCCGAGCAGCCGAACCCGATGGTGAAGTCTTCGCGCCCGTAGACCTCGATGAACTTCTCCTTGGTCATCGCGGCCGTCTCCGAGGCGAGCAGGTCGCTGCAGTTCTGCCCGAAGACGTTGAGGCTCGAGGAGACGACGGCGTACCCCTGGCCGAGCATCCACGCGTCGGTCACCCCGCCGGTCGTCTCGCCCTGGCGGAACCAGCCGCCGGTGCAGCCGCCGCCGAGGGTGTAGATCGCCCGTCCGTTCCAGCCCTTGGGTCGGTGCGCGGGGGAGGGGTCCTTCTCGCGGAGCGGGTCGTGCAGCACCGTGTGCTGGTAGATCCCGCGGTTGGCGGTGCCGGTCTCCATCCGGACGATGAACGGGACGCGCTCGCCGTCCGACGTCGTCGTGCGGGCGAGGTCGGCGGGGTAGCGGCGCGCGTCCACCGGCCACGGCACGTACTCACCGCCCGTGGTCCGGTAGAAGTGGTCGACGCGGGTGGTCGTCGAGCAGTTCTCGTCGAGCGCCGCGCCGAGGTTGCCCCCGATCACCGGGAGCGTGAAGTCCTGCGTCTGGCAGATGAACGGCTGCTCGTGCGGGCCGGAGAACAGCGGGCCCTCGGCGGGGTGGTTGACCACCTCGACGCTCGCCTCCCGCCCGCGCGGTGCGGAGGCCGTGATCGTCTGCGCGCCGAGCTCGAGCCCGTCGACGACGCCGACGAGCGTGCGCCGGTCGCCGGACCACTCGAGGTCGACGTCGCGGCGCTCTCCGTCCACCGAGATCCGCACGTGCGGTGGCGCAACTCCCGGCGGCGCCGAGATCTCGATCAGCGCGTCACCGCCGCTGACGAACTCCGGCAGGCTGGAGACCACCTCGATCTCCAGCGCACGCAGCGGCGGACCGTCGCGGCCTTCCGGCGGGTCGGCGTGGGCTGCGGCCGGCAGACCGGCCAGGACGAGTGCGGCAAGGACCGCATGGGCTGACTTCATCGTTGAACCCCCCGGTTTCATGTGCTTCCCTCATCGGAACCCAGCCTTCGCCCGCGGCGGCCGTCCTGGCCGCCGGGGCGGGCTGAGACCCGGATGCTATCGGCCGGGGCCGACACGGCGAGCCGGGGGAGCCGCGTCAGGTCGCGATGACCCCGTGGCCGGTGCCGAGGTGCGTGACGATGACGCCGGGCGCGGAGCGTGCCGGGACGGACGGGACCGGGCCCGCGCCGTCGTGCACGAGCATGTTGACGACGACGCGCCCGACGGCGAGGGCGTGCCACCGCTCGTTGACCATGACGGTGGTGCCGGGCGGGCACATGACCGACAGGTCGTGGTGGTGCCACACGGCGCACGACCCCTCGCCGCCGGGGTGGTCGACGACGGCGACGTTGCCCTCGTCGACCGAACGGACGACGCCGTCGCGCCACCCCTCCGGCGCGCTCTGGACCTTCCCGGTGTGGATGTGGTGCATGAGGTGCCCGGGGCTGTAGCTGCGGCAGCAGGCGCCGACGGTGCACGGGGCAGGGGTGGTCAAGGTGTCTCCTCGTCTCGCTCTTCCCACGCCGGTCGGCGCGGGCGGGTCTTCCTCCGGGGGCACCGTGCGCGGGGCGCGGTTGCCGGACCAGCACGCCGGAGGGCGTGGCGCTGGTCCTCGTGACCTGGGCAGGACGGTAGCGGCAGGCACCGACATCGCCCGGCGCCGGCTCCGAGTGGCGGACCTCCGAGTGATGCGCCAAGGTCTGCACTACTCCCGTAGACGACTGCGGGCCCACCTGCTCTGACACCGAAGGAATATCCCCCCATGCGCCGCAAGCACGTCGTGTTCCTCTCCACCCTCGCCCTTGCCACGATCGGCCTCACCGGCTGCGGCGACGACTCGGCCGACGGTGAGGCCACCGAGCCCACGACGGCGGCCGAGGAGACGACGACGCCGGAGCAGCCGACGACCCCGGAGCCGGAGGAGACGACCCCGGCCGAGGAGGACACCGCCGAGAGCGAGACCGACAGTGCCGCGGGCGCCGACCTCGGCGCGAGCGACCCCGGCCCGGCCGCCGAGGGCGCGGTCATCCCCGCCGAGGCCCTGGCCACGCCCCCGCAGGCCATCGGTCCCTACACGCTCGACGAGTCCACCGGCCCCGCCCGCATGTACAACGACGAGAGCTTCACCGTGATGATCGCCGTCGACAGCAACGTGCTCAGCTCGCCGTACGAGTCGCTGGTGGAGTACATCGAGACCGACAACACGGCCGCCGGCACCGGGAGCTGTGGCACCAACGAGTCGGGTAGCTCGATCACCTGCTACCAGCGCACGGCCGACGGCGTCATCACCGTCACCGCGACCCCCGAGCAGATCAGCCTCGAGGACATGGTGGTGTTCGTGAACCACTACGCCGACCAGGCCGGCGCGGCCTGACACGGGAGCGCTCCTACCCGGCGCGGCTGCGTCTCCCGGGTAGGAGCGCCCCGGAGACCACCGCGCCGAGGACCAGCAGCCCCGCGCACCACCACATCGCCCGCGCGTAGCCCGCGCCGAAGGGGTCGGCCGCGAGCTCGCCGTCGAGCCCGACGAGCGCCGGGAGTGCGGCCACCGCGAGCAGCCCCGCGGCGCGGGCGACGGCGTTGTTGACGCCGCTGGCCAGTCCCACGTGCTCGGCGGGCGCGGCGGCGAGGACGGTGGCCGTCAGCGGCGTGACGAGCAGGGTGATGCCCGCGCCGAAGACGAGGACGCCGGGCAGGACGTCGGTGAGGTACGCGGCGTCGTCGGGGATTCCGGCGAGCAGCGCGACACCGACGGCGGCCAGGGCAGGGCCGAGCGTCATGAGCGGCCTGGCGCCGGTGCGCGTGAGGAGGGTGCCGACGCGCGGGGAGAAGACGAGCAGGAGCAGTGTGAACGGGATCGTCGCGGCCCCGGCGGCGAGCGGGCCGTACCCGGCGACCACCTGGAGCTGGAGGACGAGGAAGAACGTCACGGCGGTGAGCGCCGCGTAGATGAGGAAGGTCGCGACGTTGACCACCGAGAACGTCCGGTCGGCGAACATCCCCAGCGGCACCATCGGGTGTGCGGAGCGGGCCTCGACGACGACGAAGACGACGGCGGCCACCGCGCCCACCACGGCCGCGGGCCACGCGCCCTGGGTGAGCGCCACGGTGATCCCACCGAGCGCGAGGACGCCCAGTGCCGCGCCGGGCACGTCGAAGCGTCCCTGCCCGGCCGCCGGCACCGACTCCGGCACCCGCAGCACCGCGATCGCGATGACGACGGCCGCCACCGGCACGTTGACGAAGAAGACCCAGCGCCACGAGAGCGTCTCCACCAGCCAGCCGCCGAGCAGCGGCCCGACGGCGCCGGCCACGCCCGACCACGCCGACCAGTAGCCGATGGCGCGGGCCCGGTCCTCCTCGGCGATGAGGGACTGGATGAGGGCGAGGCTGCCCGGCGTCAGCAGCGCCGCCCCGACGCCCTGCAGCCCGCGCGCCGCGACGAGCTGCTCGACCCCCTGCGCCAGCCCGCACACGACCGACGCGAGCCCGAACCACGCGATCCCGACGACGAACACCCGACGCCGCCCCAGCCGGTCCCCGAGGGAGCCGCCGACGAGGATGAGCGAGGCGAGGGCGAACATGTAGGCGTTGACCACCCACTGCAGGTCGGTGAGCGTGGCGTCGAGGTCGAGCGCGATGGGACGCAGCGCGACGTTGACGACGCTGCCGTCGAGGAAGGCGATCGCCGACGCGAGCGTCGCGGCGAGCACCACCCAGCGGCCCCGCGCCGAGCGGAGCGGCAGGCTCTCCATCGCCCCATGGTCCCCCCGCGCTGGAGCAGGAGCGCGGACAAATGAGTTTCGCCGAAGAATGAGAGGCGGAAGAACTTGACGCACCTGGGTGGTCGCGGGACAGTGGCACCTGGTCCCGGCCAGGCCGGGAGGCGTGCGAGCGGCGTCGGAGCCGCCTGACGGGGAGGTCAGCATGAAGGTCCACAGGTCACCGGTCCGGGCTGCGGCGGTGCTCGCAGCGGTGGGTCTCGCGCTCGCCGCCTGCTCCGGTGGAAGCGACGACGGCGGGTCGACCGGCGACGGCGGGGGCGAGACCCTCGTCGTCGGCGTCACCTCCGACCCGGACACCCTCTTCCCGTGGAAGGCCACCCAGTTCCAGGCCATCGACGTCCTCACCAACCTCTACGGCACGCTCACCGAGCTCGACGCCGACCTCGAGGTGGTCCCCGGCCTCGCCGAGGAGTGGGAGGTCTCCGAGGACGGCCTCACCATGACGTTCACGCTCCGTGAGGGCGTGACCTTCCACGACGGCTCGGAGCTCGACTCCGCCGACGTCGTCCACTCCCTTGAGTCGGTCATGGCCGAGGAGACCGCCGCCGTCGCCGCCGCGACCCTCGGCTCCGTCGAGTCCGTCGAGGCGCCCGACGCCCGCACGGTCGTCCTCACCCTGTCCGCGCCGGACTCCTCGGTCCTCGCCGGCCTGGCGAGCGTCAACCTCGCGATCCTCTCCTCGGAGGACACCGAGGAGACGCTCACCACCGCCGCCAACGGCACCGGGCCCTTCGAGCTCGGCGAGCGCGTCCCGAACCAGTCACTCACCGTGACGTCGTTCGCCGACTACTGGGGCGGCGCGCCCGAGATCGACGCCGTCGAGTTCCGCGTCATCCCCGACGAGACGTCGATCGTCTCGGCGCTGCAGTCCGGCAACGTCCACCTCGCCGTCTTCGACGACCCGCTCGTCGCCCAGAGCGCCGAGAGCGGCAGCGTCGAGATCACCGAGACGCCGCAGCTCGCCTACCACGCGCTCCAGCTCAACGCCCGGCAGGCGCCGCTCGACGACGTCAACGTGCGCCTGGCGATCCAGTGCGCGATCGACCGGCAGGAGGTCCTCGACACCGCCGCGCAGGGCGCCGGCGAGGTCGTCGGACCGATCACGTCCCCGGCCTACCTCTCCGACCCGGACGCCCGCCCCTGCCCCGAGCGGGACTACGACCAGGCTCGCGCGTACCTCGCCGAGGCCGGCTACCCCGACGGCCTCGAGCTCGACGTCATCGTCTCCCAGGGCGAGTACGCCACCTCGGTCAACGAGGCGCAGAACATCCAGGCCCAGCTCGCCGAGGCCGGCATCACCGTCAACCTCGAGGTCCTCGAGATCGGCGCCTACGTCGACCGGTGGGTGGCCGCGGACTTCACCGCCGCCGTCGCCCTCAACGGCGGGCGGCCCGACCCCGAGGGCATGTACGGGCGCTACTTCCCCTCGACGGGCAACCTCAACCAGGTGGCCGGGTACAGCTCCGACACCCTCGACGAGCTCTTCGCCCGGGGCCGGCAGACCGCCGACCCGGAGGAGCGCCGCGCGATCTACGACGAGGTGTCCCGCGAGCTCGAGGACAACGCCGCGTGGGTCTGGCTCTTCAGCTCCTACGGCTTCACCGCCACCCAGTCCGGCGTCGAGGGCTTCGTCCCGATGGCGAACGGGTCGCTGCAGAGCCTGCGCGAGACCACCCTCGGCTGACCGCCGGCATGCGCGTCGTCGTCCGTCACCCCGTCCTGCGCCGGGTCCTCGAGGCCCTGGGCACGCTGCTCGGCGTCGCCGTCCTCGTCTTCATCATGATGCGGGCGCTGCCGGGGGACCAGATCACCGCCTCCCTCGGCACCGAGGCCGCGGCGCTCACCCCCGCGCAGCGGGAGGCGCTGGAGGCGTACTACGGGCTCGACCAGCCGCTCGTCGTCCAGTTCTTCACCTGGCTCGGCAACGTCCTCACCGGGAACCTCGGCGTGTCGACCCGGACGGGCCAGTCGGTGCTGGAGATGACGGCGGCGGCGCTGCCGGTGACGATCGAGCTCGCGGTCATCTCCACGATCCTCGGGATCGCGATCGGGGTCCCGCTGGCGATCTGGTCCGCCTCCAAGCCGAACTCGGTGCGTGACGCGAGCGGCCAGCTCGTCGGCCTCGCCGGCCTGTCGATCCCCGCCTTCCTCCTCGCCTCCGTGCTGCTCGCGACGTCGGCCCGGTTCCTCGGCTACAACCCCAACGCCGAGCGCTTCGCCACCCTCGCGAGCGACCCGTGGCTCAACCTGCAGCAGATGCTCATGCCCGCGCTCGTGCTCGGCTTCGGGCTCGCCGCGCCGATCATGCGCACCGCCCGCTCGGCGATCCTCGAGGTCCAGACCCAGGACTTCGTCCGCACTGCCCGCGGCAAGGGCGTGCGACCGCGCGTAGTCCAGCTGCGCCATGTGCTGCGCAACGCGACCGTCCCCATCCTCACGATGACCGGCATCCAGTTCGGCTACCTGCTCGGCGGGGCGGTCGTCGTCGAGCAGGTCTTCTCCGTGCCGGGCATCGGGCGCCAGGTCCTCACCGGCATGCACCAGCAGGAGTTCGCCCTGGTGCAGAGCACGGTGCTGGTCATCGCGCTGTCCTTCGTGCTCGTCAACCTCCTCACCGACATGCTCTACCGCGTCGTCGACCCCCGGGTGAGGCAGACATGACCGCCGAGATCACCGCCGACGTCCCCGTCCGCAGCCGCCGCCTCGGCGCCGCGGTGCGGCGCGTTCTCGCCAGCCGCAACGGGCTGGTCGGCGCGTTCCTCACCGTGCTCGTCGTCGGCGTCGCGCTCGCCGCCACCCTCGGCATGCTCGGCGACCCCGTCGCGCAGGACCCGGCCGTGCGGATGCAGGGGCCGTCCGCCGCGCACTGGTTCGGCACCGACCAGTTCGGCCGTGACGTCTTCGCCCGCGCCGCCGCCGGGGCCGCGAACTCGCTGCGCATCGCCGTCGTCGCCGTCGCGCTCGCCACCCTCGTGGGGACGACGGCGGGACTGGTAGCCGGCTACTTCGGCGGGTGGTCGGGCCGGGCGATCCTCGGGATGACGAACGTGCTCTTCGCCTTCCCGCCGCTGCTCCTCGCGCTCGCGCTCGCCGCCGCGGTCTCCCGCAGCTGGCTCACCATCGCCGTCGCGATCGCCATCGTCTACACCCCGATCTTCGTGCGCGTCACCCGCGGGCCGGTGCTCTCGCTGCGCGAGGCGGAGTTCGTCAAGGCGGGCACCGTGCTCGGCTTCCCGACGTGGCGGATCCTGCTGCGGCACGTGCTGCCGAGCATCACCGCGATCGTCATCGTCCAGGTGACGCTCTCGCTGTCCTGGGCCGTGCTCACCGAGGCCTCGCTCAGCTTCCTCGGGCTCGGCACCCCGCCGCCGACGCCGTCGCTCGGGTCGATGGTCCTCGAGGCCCGCTCCCTGGTGACGACGGCGTGGTGGACGATGGCCGCGCCGGGCGCCGTCATCGTGCTCCTCGTCGTCGGCCTCAACCTCCTCGGCGACGGCCTGCGCGACGCCCTCGACCCCAAGGAAGGGAACCGATGAGAGTCCTCGGCATGATCTCCGGCACCTCCCACGACGGCATCGACACCGCCGTCGTCGAGCTCGACGTCGACGACGACGGGACGGCGCTCGTCGGCACCGTCCGCCACACGGGGAGCGTGCCGTACGAGCCCGGGCTGCGGGCCCGGCTGCTCGCCGCGCTGCCCCCCGCCGGGACGACGCTCGCGGAGGTGTGCGAGCTCGACACGCTCATCGGGCAGGCCTTCGCCGCCGCAGCTTCGCAGGCGATCGCGGCGGCCGGGCCGGTGGACCTCATCTGCTCCCACGGGCAGACCGTCTACCACTGGGTGGAGGGCGGGCGGGCGCTCGGGACGCTGCAGCTCGGGCAGCCGGCGTGGATCGCCGAGGCCACCGGCGTGCCCGTCGTGGCGGACGTGCGGGCGCGGGACGTCGCGGCCGGCGGCCACGGCGCGCCGCTCGTGTCGTACCTCGACGCGCTCGTCGTCGCCGGTGGTCCCGGGACCACGGCGCTGCTCAACCTCGGCGGGATCGCGAACATAACCGTCGTCGGACACGATGTGCTGGCCTACGACACCGGGCCGGCCAACGCGCTGCTCGACGTCGCCGTGCTCGACCGCGACGCCCACCCGGCCGGGTACGACGTCGACGGCGCGATCGCCGCGACTGGCACGGTGGACACCGACCTGCTCGCGCTGCTGCTGCGCGAGGACTACTACGCCCAGCCGGCGCCGAAGAGCACCGGCAAGGAGCTCTTCCACGCCGGCTACCTGCGGGCAGCGCTGGAGGAGCACGGCCGCGAGGTCAGCACCCCGGACCTGCTCGCCACACTCACCGCGCTCACGGCGCGGACGGTGGCGGACCGGCTGCGCGGCCACGGCGTCACCCGCGTGCTCGCGTCCGGGGGCGGGGCCGCCAACCCGACGATGCTGCGGATGCTCGCGGAGGAGCTGCCCGGCGTCGAGGTCGCCACGACCGACACGATCGGCGTGCCGCCCGACGCGAAGGAGGCCATCGCCTTCGCCCTGTTCGGCTGGTGCACCGCCCACGGCCTGCCCGCCACCGTGCCGTCCGCGACCGGCGCGCGCGGAGCCCGGATCCTCGGCAGCATCACCCCGGGCGCCGGCCCCTTGCGCCTGCCCGAGCCCGCCGCGGTGGCCCTCCGAACCCTCCGCCTCATCACCCACACCCCTTCCGCCGAGAGCTGGATCGCGCACGGTGACGAGGGTGTGCAGGATCCAGCGCTCGGCGGCAGAGGGGTGGAGGGCACCGCCCGCCCGGGCGAGAGCGGGGCGGTGGACTCGCCACCCTCGGGCGAGAACTGGAGCGCGCACGTGCGGCGAGGCGGCCATGACCGCTGACGTGCCGCTCGACGTGCAGGGCCTGCGGGTGAGCGCCCGCGGGCGGGACGACGTCGAGATCGTCCACGGCGTCGACCTGCAGCTGCGGCGGGGGGAGATCGTCGGCGTCGTGGGGGAGAGCGGCTCCGGCAAGTCGCTCACCATGCTCGCGCTCATGCGGCTGCTGTCCCGGCCGCTGGAGATCAGCGGCGGCAGCGTGACCTTCCAGGGCCGCGACCTCGCCGGCCTGCGCGAGGAGGAGATCCGCGACCTGCGCGGCCGCGAGATCGCCATGGTCTACCAGGACCCGATGACCTCCCTCAACCCGCTCATGCGGGTGGGGGACCAGGTGGTCGAGGCGTTGCGCGCGCACGGGGTGCCCAAGGCGCAGGCGCGCGAACGCTGCGTCGAGCTCTTCGCCCGGGTCGGCATCCCGGACCCGGCGCGCACCGTGCGTGCCTACCCGCACGAGTTCTCCGGCGGGATGCGCCAGCGCGTCGTCATCGCGATGGCGCTCGCGCTGCGGCCCACCCTGCTCATCGCCGACGAGCCGACGACGGCGCTCGACGTCACCATCCAGCAGCAGATCCTCGCGCTCGTCGCCGAGCTGCAGGCCGAGCTGGGGATGATGACGATCTGGGTGACCCACGACCTCGGCGTGGTCGCGCGGCTCGTGCAGCGCGTCGTCGTCATGTACGCGGGGCGGGTGGTGGAGGACGCGCCGGTGGAGCGGCTGTTCGCCGCCCCGCAGCACCCCTACACCGAGCGGCTCCTCGCCTCCCTGCCCAACCCCGCCGACGACGAGCGCCCCGCCCTCGCGCAGATCCCCGGCCGGCCGGCGCTGCCCACGGACCGCATCGAGGGCTGCCCGTTCCGCCCGCGCTGCCCGCAGGCGCGCGACGTGTGCCTGGAGGAACCGCCGCTCATCCGGCGCGGGGACAGCCTCACTCGCTGCTGGGTGCCCCCGGAGGAGTGGACCTGATGCTCGAAGCGGTCGACCTCGTCAAGCACTACCCGGTCCGTGGCTCACGTGACCCGGGCGCCGTCGTCCACGCGCTCGACGGCGTGTCCCTCACCCTGCGGCCGGGGCGGACGCTGGGGATCGTCGGAGAGTCCGGGTGCGGGAAGTCGACGCTGGCCAAGCTGCTCGTGCGGCTCGAGGACCCGACGTCGGGGCAGGTGCTGCTCGACGGCACCGACCTCACCGTGCTGCGCGGCGCCGCCCTGCGGGAGCAGCGGCGGCGGATCCAGATGGTCTTCCAGGACCCGAACGGCTCGCTCAACCCGCGCCGCACCGTGGGGCAGACGCTCACCGAGGTGCTCGAGGTGCACCGCATCGGCACGTCCCGCAACCGGCAGCGGCGGGTACGGGAGCTGCTCGACATGGTGGGGCTGAGCGACGTGTTCGCCGAGCGCTACCCGCACCAGATGTCCGGCGGGCAGCGGCAGCGGGTGGGAATCGCGCGGGCGCTCGCGGTGGAGCCGCAGATTGTGCTGCTCGACGAGCCGGTCTCCGCGCTCGACGTGTCGGTGCGGGCGGAGGTGATGAACCTGCTCGTGCGGCTGCGCGACGAGCTCGACCTGTCCTACGTGTTCATCAGCCACGACGTCGCGATGGTGCGGCAGATCAGCGACGACGTCGGCGTCATGTACCTGGGCAAGGTGGTGGAGATCGGGCCGTGGAAGCCGGTGCTGGACGAGCCGCTCCACCCCTACACCCACGGCCTGCGCGGCGCGGTGCCGGTGCCGGACCCGAGCGTCGCGCAGCCGATCTCCGCGACCGTGGTGGGGGAGGTGCCCAACCCGGCCGACCCGCCGAGCGGCTGCACGTTCCACCCGCGTTGCCCGCTGCGCGAGGAGGTGTGCGTGGCGCAGGTGCCGCCGCTGACCGACGCGGGGACGCCGCACCCGGTGGCGTGCCACGTGGCGCAGCGCGAGGGCGGGCGGATGCCGCTGGTGCTGAGAGCCGGCGCGTTGAGATGACGGCGCCGCCGACCGGCGGCTGCCTTGAGCGAGGGGGACGCGATGGAGCTGAGGACGACGACGGTCCGGGCCGCGGTGGCGCTGCTCGCCGTGCAGGTACTCGTAGCGGCAGGGGTGCCTGCGGTGGCTGAGGCCGACGCGCCGCCCGAGGGGCAGGTGGTGCTCGACCTGTCCGCGGAGCCGCAGGAGAAGGACGAGCAGAGCGCGATGTTCTACTCCCCGCACGGCCACGCGACGCTGCGGGTGACGGCCGAGGGCCGGGCGGCTGGCCAGGTGCGCGTCAACGGCGAGGTGGTGCCGGGGGCGGCGGCCGCGCTCGCCCGCGGGAGGGACGTCGTCGTCGATGTCTCGGAGCTGGTCGAGGCGGGGGAGAACACGGTGGAGGTGCGGCTGGTGCGCGGGGAGGCGTACGTGAGCGTCGACTTCCCCGAGCTCGTCGACGTCGATCCTGCGGACGTGGGGGTGGACCCGGCGGTGCTCGCCCGGATCGACGCGGCGGTGGAGAGCCGGCTCGGGGTGGAGGACACCGACCGGTACACCGGAGCGGTCGCGCTCGTGGCGCACCGGGGGCAGGTGGTCTACGAGAAGGCGTTCGGGGACGCGCAGACGCACGACGGCGCTGACCTGCTGGCCGAGCCGCGGCCCGCGACCGTGGACACGATCTTCGACATGGCCTCGATCACCAAGGTGGAGGCGACGACGGCGGCCGTCATGCGGCTCGTCGACGAGGGCCGACTCGACCTGGACTCACGGCTGGACGAGCACCTGCCCGAGTTCGGCGACGAGAAGGGTGCGATCACCGTCCGCCAGCTCATCACCCACCGGTCCGGCCTGTGGGAGTGGCAGCCGACGTACCTGCACGGGCGCAACCAGGAGGAGGTGCTCGAGTTCCTCACCGACCTTGACCTGCGCTACGAGACCGGCAGCCAGCGGCGGTACTCCGACATCGGGTTCATGCTGCTCGGCGTCATCGTCGAGCGGGTCAGCGGGCAGCCGCTGCACGAGTACGTGCGCGAGCACGTCCACGAGCCGCTCGGGATGACCGACACATCGTTCCTGCCCGAGGCGGGACTGCGTGACCGGATCGCCGCGACGTCGCTGGGCAACTCCTACGAGTACACGATGATCGAGACGGGCAGCCCGTACCCGATCGTCGGGGACCTCTCACCGGCGGAGTTCACGGACTGGCGGGACTACACGCTGGTGGGGGAGGTCAACGACGGGAACGCCTGGTACGGCTGGGAGGGCGTGGCCGGGCACGCGGGTCTGTTCTCGACGGCGCGGGACCTGGCGATCTACGGGCAGACGCTGGTGAACGGCGGCGGCTATGGCGATGCCCGGCTGGTCTCCGAGACCACGCTGGCCCAGTTCCTCGCGCCGCAATACGACGGCGGGCAGGTGCTGGGGTTCTGGTCCGACCGGCTGTCCTTCGCCGGCCTGACCGGCGGGTACGGGCACAACGGGTTCACCGGGACGGAGTTCCTCTTCGACCCGGAGCGGGAGCTGGTGGTCGTATTGCTGACCAACCGGCTGCACCCGGACCGAGGGCCGGGGAGCATCACGGCGGTGTGGCAGGAAGTTGTGCGGGCGGCGGTGGAGGCGACCGAGCAGTAGGTGAGAGGGCCAGCCCTGATGGTCCTGCTGCTGCGCATGGCGCTGCTGGTAGCGCGAACGCGACGGCGACCGCGCCACCGCCGGGGAGCTCGTCGTGCACTCCGATGCGGGCTCGCAAGATACGAGCGTGCGCTTCACCGAGCACCTGGCCCTGGAGGGCATCAAGCCCTCGGTCGCCAGCGTCGGTTACGCGTACGACAACGCCCTGATGGAGTGCGTCATCGGGCTTTTCAAGACCGAGTGCGTGCGCACCGTGGTCTTCCACTCCGGGCCGTTCGAGACGATCGCCGAGGTCGAGTTCGCCACCGCCGGATGGGTCGAGTGGTACAACGACGCCCGCTTGCACAGTGGCTTCGGCGACCTCACGCCCACCGAGTACGAGCAAGCCCAATCCGCGGCTCCCGGCCGAGAGCCGCAACCCGTACGAGAGCGGCAGAGAACCTGGGACGGTTTAGGCTTCCCGTCACGGTGACGTGCCGGGTGCTCAAGATCGCGCGCCAGCCCCACTACCGCTGGCTCGCCAACCCGGTCACCGACTCCGACCTCGAGCGGGCCTACCGCGCAGGCGCCCTGTTCGACGCCCATCGGGACGACCCTGAGTTCGGCTACCGGTTCTTGGTCGACGAGGCCCGTGAGGCCGGCGAGCCCATGGCTGAGCGGGCGGCGTGGCGGATCTGCTCGCAGCAGGGCTGGTGGAGCATGTTCGGAAAGCCCAGGCGTGGTAAGGCCACGAAGCCCGGCCCGCTGGTCCACGACGACCTGTGCGCGCCGTAGTCGATGTTACGGGCCGGGTCCGGCACGAGTTCACCGCCGCTGCCCCGAACGAGCTGCGGCTCACCGACATCACCGAACACCGCACGGCTGAGGGCAGGCACTGCGTCTGCGTCGAGAAGGACGTCTACCCAACCGCATCGTGGGCTACTCGACCGACTCCCGGATGAAGTCCCGGCTGGCCGTCGCAGCGCTCTACAGTGCCCTCGACCGCCGCAGCGACGTCGGCGGTTGCGTGGTCGACATCGACCGCGGCAGTCAGTTCCGCAGCCGAAGATTCGTCCACGCCCTCAAGCGCCACTGCTTGGGCGGAGTCGGTGCAGCGGGCGCCACCGCTGCGATGGAGAGCGTGTTCAGCCTGCTCGAGAAGAACGTCCTTGACCGCCGCTCGTGGACCACTCACGAAGAACTTCGGATCGCGATCGTGACCGGATCGAGCGGACCTATCACCGCCGTCACCGACAGGCCGCTCTCGGCTGCCCACATCGAGTTCGAGACCATCACGACCGCGCCGGCCACTCAGGCGGCGTGACTCAACATGTCACCTGTCCGTGCACCAGTCCCGATCGAAGTGCGGAACCGATCTCGTGCCCGCCGATGTTTACGCAGGGTGAGCGAACGCAGGAGTGCGCCATGGCGACGGCACGGGTCACGCCGGGATTGTCACGGCAGCTGGCCATTCGACCGCAGTGGCTGCGAGATCGCCGACCTGGGCGAGAAGCGCAGTCGGGCTGGTTGTAACGTCGAGCGGCCAGGTGACGACGTCGATCTGTGTCCGAGCGATCCTGTGAGTGCTAGGGCGGACACCCTCCGCTTTGGACCCCGCGTACACCAGGTACCCCCGAGGCAGGCCGAGGATCGTGCAGTAAGCGTGCATCTGGTACAGGTCCGGAGTCGGGTACACGTCTGCTCGGGAAGCCAGCTTATATTTGGCGTCAAAGACGGAGCGGGGAGCGTTCGAAGCAATGTGGACGACGTCCGGCTTGACCGCCACCCGTTTCTCGGTATCGAGGAACACGGAGTACTGGCATTCTGTGCGGCCTGTACTGACCCTGGACAGGGCCTCCCTGAGGGCGGCGGCGACGAAGTCTTCGAAGGTCGTCGCCATGTCTACTGCGAAGGACGCCACCGGCTCACCGCCCTCGGCAGTGCCGAGCCCGATCGTGCGCAGCACGAGTTCGGAGAGCCGGAGCGCGGAGTGATACCGGGCGTTCAGTCGAGAGGGGCGCCAGCCGGGGATGGGTGCACCGGCGGGCAGCACGCTCGCGCCCTCGAGACGGCCGGTCAGGTGGATCAGCCGTCGCCGCAGACCTTCTTGTAGACCGGGCACCAGCGCCATCCTGTGCAGCGCGGTACGCAGGATGCGGTTCTCCGGGATGTCGACGGCGTACTCGTCGTAGCGGACCTCTAGAGGGAGGGGCAGTCCGGGGCGACGAGCGATCTGGTCTGCGACACGTACCCTCCCGCGGAGCACCGTCAGGCTCGCATCCTCGGTGACGTAGCCCTGCAGCACGCCGCGCAGAACGGCCTGGGAGGCGAGCCGCGCCAGCGTCTCGCCAACTAGGGGCCACACGTCATCCTCGGTCGCGCCGCTGAACTCCTCCGGGGACAGCCCGGGGTCGCGTGCGTAGCCGAGCATGAACATGATCGAGGCGAACCGTGCCTTCGGTTGCACAACGACGTCGTGCTGACCAACGCGTACGGCCCCAATCTTGTTGGGGAGCGGAGTCAACCGCCACCGGTCCTCGGGGACGGGCGCGACGTCGAGGAGACCTCGTCCGGCCAGCTCCGTCGCGACTTCAGAGGAGAGCGCGACCACCCGACCGGTCGGGTCGTTCTCGGCGAGCTCGATGCGTCTCACGGCGCAGCTCTGCCGCCTTCTTCGTCCGAGCCGACCGCGGGCAGGTTCGGGGTCGCCGACTCCACAGGCGGAGAGATGACTGTGTCGTTCAGATGTGCGAGGCGTCGCAATCGTGCCAGACCGAAACGGTCGGCGACTTCCCGCGGCGAGTGCTGACCGTAGAAGTGCTCCTCCAGGAGGGGCAGGATGTCGTGTCGCCAGACCCGGGCCAGTCCTTCGTCGGTGTCCGCCTCCTCGCGCATGAGGTACGAGGGGCCGATCTGGAAGTCGCGGTTGGCCTCGCCTAGCTCGCGGTTGAGCGCACTGAGCAGGTCCGCTCGGTCCACGGAGCGGTGATTCGACTCCAGCCAACGACGAAGCAGGCCGGCCACGGGCTCGCTGTCCGGGTGCATCTCGATGAAGGAGAAGCGGCGGCGGATGGCGGCGTCCACCAAGGCGATGGACCGGTCTGCGGTGTTCATCGTCCCGATGATGAAGAGGTTGTTCGGCAGGCTGAACCGCTCTTCTGGGGAGTACTGCAGGCCGATCCGCTCCCCGCGGTACTCCAAGAGGAAGTACAGCTCTCCGAAGACCTTCGCGATGTTGCCGCGGTTGATCTCGTCGATGATCAGGACGTACGGCGTGCCTGGGTCACGCTCGGCAAGGGAAGCGATCCGTCGCAAGGGCCCTGCCTGCAGCTCGAAGCCGACGCCACCGTCTGCTAGGCGGGTGGGCCGGTACCCCTCGAAGAAGTCCTCGTAGGCGTACGACGGGTGGAACTGGACGATCTGCACCGCGTCGTCCCCGGCGACGTGACGGGCGATCTTCCGGGCGAGGTAGGTCTTGCCCGTTCCCGGGGGGCCGTGGACGATCACCTGGCGCCTGGCCTGGAGCACACCGACGAACTCGTCGAGCCAGGCGAGGTCGAGGTGGAGGGCCGCCGCGAACTCGGCCGTCACTGGACGCAGGCTCGGAGTGACGTCGGGGTCCGCAGGCGTCACCGGTTCGGTGACTGCCGGTGCGGGCTCGGCCTGGTCGGCGACGAGCGCCTCAAGGACCTCGCGCGCCTCGGTGAGGTCGATGACCGTGCGGGAGCTCCCGAGGAGTGACGGCACGGGCGCGGGCAGCTCGGGCAGCGTCAGGGTCTCCGGTCGCCATTGAACTGCGCGCCGCAGGCGGGGCGCCTCATCGGCGTAGGTGGCTGGCCCTGCGAGGCGGCCGAGCCACACGTGGTCGTCATGCCGTGCGAGCACCACGTCGCCTTCGCGCATCCGGGAGAGGAAGGCGTAGTAGTCGTCGGTGAGGTACATCCGCTGGGCGTAGTCCAGGTGGTCGTACCCCGTGTTGATGCGTTCACGGACGTCGGCCCGATCGGCGCCCGGGGGCACCTCGCCGAGGTGTGTGGCGGCGAGGGAGACGAAGCCGTCGGCTCGCCACTGATCGATGAGCTCGATCCCTGCCGGCTTGGTGCGGACTGCCCAGGCGCGATCCCCGGCGTCCTTCACCTTGCGCCACTGGCTCACCCACGGCTCGGCGTACCAGTCGAGGCGCTCCGTGGCGTCCTCCTCGAGCCGACGCCGGATCGCCAAGAGGTCCCGGTCCATTGCTTCGCCGTCGGTCCCGCTGGGTCCACCGATCACGAGGGCGAACGCGTCGCGGATGTGCACCTTGTGGTCGTCGTTGACGATGCTCTCGAAGACGTCGGGGAAGGCCATGAACAGGAACGCGTTCCGCATCGCTGGGAGGTCGTTCGGGTCGTCGGCGACGATGGATCGGAACAGCCACGGGTCGCGCAACGCCGCGGCACGACCCGCGTCAGATGTGGTGCCCCAGCGGATGGTGAAGCGGGCCAGCCAGAGGACCTGCAGCCACAGCTGCTGGTTGAACCCTTGCCCGCCGTTGAAGCTGCCGCCGGACTCCGCCCCGATGACCATCGCCTCAGGTACCGGTGGGCCGTCCGGCAACCACCCCAGCACCGTCTGGACGTGCTCGCGCTTCTTCACCGCCGTGATGTTCGAGAGCGGCACGCCACGCAGGTAGATCACCTCGGCCGCTAGCAGCACGACCTCACGGGGTGCACCGCGGAGCTGATGCTCAAGCTTCTCGAAGAACGTCCCCGGACCGGTGTCGAGATGGTCGTCGATCGCGGACCGCAGGCGCTCGGCGTGCTCAGGCGTCCAGATCACGCACGACGGATCCACCACCGACCGCCTGTCACCCAGGAGATGCTCGAGGACCACGGCGGCTGCCTTCGCCACCGCCACGATGCGGTCATGCCGTTGGTATGGGCGGGTGGCCGGCGTCAGGTCCACAGGGAGCGCCAGGCACGTCCGGCACCACCGAGGGTTCCTCACGTCCACCACCGGCACGTCCCCGGCGTCACGCCACGCGGCGAGCACTCGCTCCCGGTCCCATGGCTCAATGTTCTGTGCCGGTTCGTGCCCGCAGTCGGCGGCGTGGAGAAGGTCGGAGTCACGCTTGTAGACGTAGCCCCTCGGAGCGTGGGCGAGCTGGTAATCCACGCCGTCGAACCGGCGGCGGCTGCCCGGTACGGCGCGCGGCGTCATCTGGACGGTGCTCTCGCTCATGGCGTGCCTCTCGACGTGCCGGACGGTTGAGTCGACGCGGGATGGCGAGGTCCCTTCCCTGGCGGGGGATCGAGGATCGTCTGGTACTCGGTGGCCGTGTCGATCGCCTTCTGCATACCGTCGTAGACCTCGAGGATCACGCGCTTGGTGCGGTACTCCCCGTGTGCTGAGACGTCTGCCCGAGCGAGTCCAGGAAAGGAGTCGAGAATCTCGACGACCGCTACAGGCTCCACACTATAGAGGCAAAAAAAGGCGGCGTCGAGCTCAACTTCGAGGGCCCGTCGTCGTTCCGGGGCCACCAGGAATGGCTGCCCGTAGTCGCCAAGGGCATGCGCGAACGGCGCGAGGTCTGTCGTGAAGTAGGTGAGTTCGAGGATGCGGGGCGCCAGCCAATCGCGCAGCGAGTCGGATGACCACGGAGCTTGCTCATCGAGGCGCCCGTCCACAACAACTGGTGCTTGATACACGAGGTAATCGGAAAGGTGGGTTCCATTGTTGCGGGCCCGTATGATGAAGTCAAAGACCAGGGAGTTGTAGTTCGCTAGCACGAATGGCTGGATCGACCAATTGCCGACCAGATGGCGGACCGTGTAGTCGGCTGCAGCCGCGGGGAGTGCGGCCGCAATCATCGTCCGCGCATCGGTGTTTCGCGCGATGTCGCGGTAGGCGACGACCCAGCCCGGCCAATCGGCGCCGTAGTGCTCCTCTACAAGAGTGCGCTTCAACCATGCTCTCGGCGTGACGCGTGTATTGGCGTCGCGCTCTTCCACTGAGTGCGGGGTGACGGTAGTGGTCGAGTAGGTTGCGAAGGTGTGGTTGTAGCGCGCAAATAGTTTTGCTTCATACACGGGGAGCCAGTCGCGGGAATGCGGATCGAGGCGAACCATGGCACCGGTCGACTCTGCGCGGTCTAGGTCGCTGAGGACGCTGAATCTCGTCGTCCGCTGTGAGATCGACGCGACACGCTCCGACCACACGACCGGATTGCCTCGGGCCAACGACACGTTCAATACGGCGTCCCGGCGCGTCCGGAAGATGGGCAGGGTGCCGGTGTTGGGGTTGAGGAGGGTGATTTCCTCCGGGGTGAGGGCGAAGCGGGTGCCGTCGATGTCCAGGGGGTCGTGCAGGAAGAACGCGAAGGTGGCCGCGTCGACGGGGCGTTCGCGGCCAGCCATGGTCAACAGGCAGAACTTGGTCCGTGAGTCGACGCCCTCGAAGAGCGGTGCCCGGTTCTCAAAATCGAAGAGCGCGGCCAGGGATCGGGTCTCAACCAGGTCTTTGAAGAAATACTGGGTGGTGGCGTCGGTGGCGATGCCGGTGGGGACGATGATCCCGGCCTGGCCCCGTGGTCCCGTCAGGGAGCGGAAGAGCTCGGCGAAGACCGCGTAGGTGTTGACGTCGCCCCGGCCAGCCAGGGGGTACCGGCCGGAGGTCCTCAGGAGGGCACTCTCGCCCTCTGCACGGCGCCGCGCGGCCAGGAAGTCAGCGTGGAGCGCACGGTCGGCCGCAGACTCGCTCGTCGCAAGTGCAGCGATGAGGCGGCGTCGCGCAGCAGCGTTCGGTGCGGTGGCGATCTGTGGGTCGCGCGCGGCGAAGAATTCCTGCTCCTGGAGCTTCACGCGCTCCCAGGGGGGGTTGCCGACGACGGCATCGAAACCGCCTCCCCATCCCTCGGTGCCGATGCCGTCGGCCAGTCGATCGAAGATCTCCGGAAACTCCAGGTGCCAGTGGAAGAACCGGTACTCGTCTGCGAGGCGTTCGACCTCTGCGCGTACGGGGGCGAGGGTCGGCGCGTGCGGCTCGCTGCCCAGGCGCCGCACGATGGCGCTTGTCGGTGGCTGCGCGTGGTGAGCGGCTTCGGTCTCGACCGTACGCGCAGGTGCAGGTACCAGGGACCAGGCGAACGCGGCCGCCCAGGCGTCGGCGTGGACCTTGCGGTCCAGGTAGTCGGTGGAGTGCTCGTAGTCGCGCCACCGGCGAGCGAGGGCGCGCACGGCGGCGGCGTCGTCCTGGGGCTGGAGTAGCGCTGCCCGAGCCCGGGTCAGGGTGTGCGTGGGTGTTGTGGCATCGAGGTCGAGGTCGAGCTGGTCCTGGCCGCGCCCGTGGGCGCCACGTTCAGCGCTGTTGCGTTTGCGGACAGCGGTGGCGACCTGCTTGTCGTCGCCCTCCAGCGGCTTGAAAGCTTCGTCGGGGACACCGGCGGCCAGCAGAGCCGGGGTGGTGCCGAGGAGGGAGTTGCCGACACGGATGCGGGCGTCGAGGAAGCTGAGCGCCTTGCCGGGTTCGACCGCTTCGAGCCAGAGGGAGACCTTGGCGAGCTCGGCGGCGAGCGGGTTGAGGTCCACTCCGTACACGCAGCGGCCGACCACGTCTCGGAGGGCATGGCGCACGTCGGCCGGGGTGGGCTCGTCCTCCCCGGAGCGCGCCGACGCCAGGCGCTGGGCGATCCGGCGAGCGGCAGCGACGATGAAGTGCCCCGAGCCGCACGCCGGGTCGCAGACGGTCAGAGCGAGCAGCCGTTGTTCGGCTTCTTGCGCGGTGCGCGCGCCGGCGACCGCGTCGTCCAGGACGGGGTCCAGGGCGGTGTCCAGGAGTGCGGAGACCAGCCCCGGAGGGGTGTAGTAGGACCCTGTGGTCTTGCGCTCGTTGCCGCTCAGGTGCTCCAGGGTGAAGCGGTGGTCCTCCACGGAGACCCGGGGCACTAGCTCCAGGAGAGCCTCGTAGACGCTGCCGAGTTCCTCGGCCCCTAGGTTGCGGTAGTCGACCGGCTGCAGACGCTGGCCGGTCGTCGGTAGCCAGGCGAGATCGCGGACCGCCGCCAGGAACGCGTCGTTGGCCAGTTCGGCGCCCAGCAGCGGCTCGCCCTGACCGTCCTCAGGGTCGAACAGCCCGCCGAGAGCGGGCAGGGCAAGGTCGGCTTGCCCGTCCCCGCCGAGGGCGCGCAGCACCAGGCGTTGGGCTTGCCACAGGTCGGCGTACGAGGCCGATCCTTGGCGCTGGCGGGCCTGAGTGCGCAGGCGCTGGGTGGACAGGTAGTCGGTGTAGCGCTGGCGGGCAGCGGCGGGTGCGGCCGGGTCCAGCAGGACACCACGGTCCTCGGTCACGAAGAGGAAGAGCAGGCGGTAGACCAGCCGCAGCAGGTGGCGGTGGAAGTCCTCGCTGCGCATCGCACCGCTGCTCAGGTCGGCCCGTAGGGCGCTGTTGCCCGGATGGGCCAGGAACCCGGTTCCCAGGTGGGTCAAGGCGTCCTCGACACCCGAGCGGAGCTTGTCCAGGGCGCGCGCACCGGCCTTGACCGAGTCGGCGCGCCACAGCTCGAGCCAGCACTCGGTGATGGAGGGCTCGCCGCCGTCGACTGCGCGGGCTTCGAGGCGGGACTGATGACAGGTCTGCCAGAACAGGAGGAACTCGGCGAAGAGCTCCCCGTCGAAGATGGCCTCGAGGTCGAACTCGATGAACGCCGACCCGGCAAGGGCGGTGGAGTCGCGCAGCAACCGCAGGCGCAGCCCGTTGGACACGATGGCCCACAGGTGTTCGTCGGTGCGGTTGAGCAGCTCCTGGACCATCGCCTGGGGGGCCCGGGTCGCTCCTTGGACGCCGGGGTTGCGACGGTCCAGGTCGACCCCGGGGGCGAGCAGGTGGATGGGTACGTGCTGCCACAGGTGGGAGACGGGGTAGTGATGGTCCTCGACGTCGATCCCGCCGGTGTGGGCGGCTAGACGCCCGTAGCCCAGTTCCTGCAAAAGGACCAGCAGCCAGCGCTCACGGACCGCGGCGGCACTGGTGCTGGACATCCCGCCCGGTTCGCGGGCCTGTGCCTCACGCCACGCTTCCCAGGCGCCGGTGAGGTAGGTCCAGGAGCGGTTGGCGGCATCGCGGATGCTCTCCCTTCCCGGCAGGTGGTACGAGGCGGCGGACCTTGATGTGGGGTCGCCGATGTCTCCGGCCTGGAGGTGCTGGAAGAGAGTCGGGGGGACGATGCCGCCCTCGAGGCGGATGGCCTGCAGGCTGCTCATGCCGCACCTGCCGGGAGGTAGACGAACACGCCCAGCAGGTCGACTGGCAGCTGAGGTTCCACCGACAGGCCCCGCAGTGTGAGGGCGCCGGCGCTCTCGCGGCCGCGGGCGGTCTGACGCACACGGGTATGGGCCTCGTGCAGCTGGTCGGCGGTGCGGTGCGCCTCCGCCTTGAGCTCGGCGTCCAGGTGGGGCAGGGCGCCCAGTACGCCGTCGATCATGGCGCGGGCGCGGTCGGGCGGGGTGTTGGCGGTGGGTCGGGCACTCATCAGGGCGGTGACCTCGTCGGCGGTGAGCCAGGTGGGGTTGGTCGGGACTCCGCGGAAGGCGAGCGTGCGTGCTTCCTCGGCGACCTCTGTACGGGTGCCGTGGCGTCCGGGCAGGGTGAGGTGGACGCGGAAGCGTGCCAGCAGCAGGACGGTCACGCCCGTGACGTCGGTCGTGGTGATCACCCCGGCTCGACGGGCGGGGCGAAGGTGGTGTTCCAGGCGGGGGTCCAGGGCGCCGTCCAGCACGAAGCGGGCCAGTGCTCCGACGCGCTCGTCGGTGCGGACCATCACGGCGGCACCCCGTGGGGCGGGCAGGTCACGGACCCACGCCAGTCTGTCGGGTGCGCTCAGCACGTCTCGCAGGCCGACGGGCACCGAGTGGGTGTGCAGGAGCAGACCGTCGGGTCGCGAGTCGACGCTGCCACCGACATCGGCGAGCGCGGTCCGGACGAAGCGCTCGACGTCATGCGGCCGTCCCAGGCGCGAGCGTGCGGCCTCAACCTCTCGGGCGACGTCGGACGGGTGGATGGAGGCCTGCGCGTACCGGCTGCGTGAGGCGGTCTCCTTCTCGGCAGCGGAGGTCCACTGCTCGTCCAGGTCGGCGACTTCCGGGTGAAGGTCAAGGTCAAGCGTGAGCTGTTCGCCTTGGCCCCCTCGCAGCAGGATGCCCTCCAGGAGGGCGGCCAGGACGCGGTCGTTGGTGTCGCTGGGTACGGGGACGCTGATGCCCAGGTCCTTGCGGATCTGGGCGTGTTTACGCAGGAGTACGTCCAGGACGATGCCGTCGATGCCGTTGTCGTCTCCGTACATCGTCACGGCGTGCACGATGTCGGCGGTCTGTCCGAACCGGTCGACGCGTCCCTCGCGCTGCTCGTGGCGGGTCGGGTTCCATGCCAGGTCGTAGTGGACGACGGCCTGGAAGCCCTCTTGCAGGTTGACGCCCTCCGACAGGCAGTCGGTGGCTACCAGGACCCGTCCGCCTGCGGTGTCCTGGTCCAGCAGGCCGCGGACGCGGGCGGCGCGATCCTCTGGTGCGAGCTCGCCGGTGACCACCTCGATGGGGACCCGTGCGAGTTGAGTCCGCAGATGCTCGGCGACGTAGTGAGCGGTGGGGATGAAGCGGCAGAAGACGATCGGGGAGATGCCCTTCCGCAGCAGGCCCTTCACCTGGGTGACCAGGGCCGTCAGCTTGCCATCCTCAGCAGGCGTGAGGGCCTCCGCGCGGCTGGCGAGGTCGGCCAGCAGTACGGCCTCGGGAGAGGCGGCCTGAGCTGGGATCGCGCCCGGTGCGGTGTCGTCGGCGTCGGTGGTGTCGTCCTCGACCTGGTCCAGGACTGCCGCCCGGCCGATGAGATCGGCGCCGTCCGGGGTGTCTGCAGCGGCAGATGCGGATCGGGCGCGCAGTGTTGCGGCCGCGGCCGCCGGCGAGGAGGCCAACGATCGGAGCAGCGACAGGGCCGACCACCATCGGACCCGCTGTTGGAGGGTCGTGCCGGATCGGTCCTGCACCTGACCGCGGGCGTAGGCGACGGCGTCGTCGAACAGGGCCCGGTATGCGTTGGACAGGGTGTAGGGGACCTCGCGGCTCTGGCGGTCGCTGGGGAACGTGGTTCCCTCGTTGAGGTATTTGCGCACGTCACCGCGGCGCCGCTGCACAAGGTGCCGCGCCAGGCGTTGCCGCGCGTTGTCGCTGGACAGGTCAATGGCGGCCAGGCCAGGGTCGAGGAGGCCGAGCATGTTGCGGAAGGCGCCCTCGTTGCCGGAGTGGGGGGTCGCGGTGACCAGGACGAGGTGTCGGTCAGGGTCGGCGGCAAGCTGCTGCAGGAGACGGTAGCGCTGGGTGCGGCCTCGCCCAGCGGCGCCGGCGTCGTCCACCACGCAGGTGTGTGCCTCGTCGACGATGACCAGGTCCGGGGCTGCCCGCAGGAAGTCGTCGCGACGGCGATCGGCTTTGATGAAGTCGGTGGAGACGATGGTGATGGGATGACGTTCGAAGATGGACTCCCCGTAGGCCAGACCGCGCTGCAGGCGGGTGACCGTCGAGCCCAGGACAAGCTCGGCGTGGAGCCCGAACTTCTCCCGCAGCTCGCCTTGCCATTGCTCGGCCAGGGACGGGGGGCACAGGACCGTCAAACCCCTCGCGGTGCCCTGGGCGAGGAGCTCGGCACCGACCAGGCCGGCCTCGATGGTCTTGCCGATGCCGACGTCGTCGGCGATGAGAAGCCGGACTGTCTCTTGGCGCAGTGCCATCAGCAGTGGGACGTACTGGTACGGCCGCGGGTCGACCGCTAGGGATGCCAGCGAACGGAACGGTCCCCCGGTGGAGCGGAAACCGATCCGCAGGGCGTCGCGCAGCAGGGCGGCGGAGCGGGCATCACCGAGGTCATCCGGGCTCGGAGGGGGAAAAGTGGCCGCTTCGACGGTCTCGACCGCCGGGAGGACCCCGGCCAAGTCGGCGTCGCCGCCTGCCAGAGGACGCAGGACAAGAAAGTCCTCGACGCTGTCCGGTAGGACGACCCATTCACGGCCACGGGCGCGGACGAGCGTACCGGGGGCGAAGCCGACCATCAGGCTGTCCCTCCAAAGACACTGGGGTTTTTCGTAATCGCCGCCTCGAGGGAGTCGGCGGGACCCACACGCACGACGTGCCACCCACCGAAGACAAGTGGGGTGACATCACGGGCGTGACCATTCTCGAAAAGCACGACAGCGTGAGCACTATCGAAGACCAGGTCCACGCTGACGCCCTCGACCTGGGTGTCGGTGCGGGTCGGGCTGCGCAGCCCGCGGAGGGCCAGCAGCTCGACCAACTCGGCGGCTCGGCCCGTGAGTACGCGCTCAAGGTGCGTGGGCGTGTCAGAGTCGTCGGGTCCGTCGGGGCCGCCCGGACCCTGCCGCTTGCCGCCCTCCTCGGTCGGATCAGGGAAAGTGCGCGAGCGGGCCAGACGCAAAAGGACGGAAGTGGCCTGCCGGCGGTCGATCTGCTCGTGGTGGCTCTGGTTTCCGTAGGTAAGCAGGCACCGATAGCAGCCCCGCACGCATGCGTCGGGTTCGTCCTGGCCCGTGATCGGGTCGACGTGGATGATCCGCAGAGCCTCCGCGGCAACCCGGGCCAGCGCATCGTCCTCGGAGTGGAGGCGGCGCAGCACGCCCGCGCCGCCTTCGGCAGCCTCGACCAGCAGGAACCGGCCCTGCTCGTCGTCGTCGGGCAGCTGTTCGCTGGTCAGCTCAGAGTCCTCGAGCTGGAAGGTCGCCTCGATGCCGCGCTCCACGGCGAACATCAAGGTGTACCGCTCGGTGTCGGTGAGGGTCTCGGCCCACCGGACCACGGCGATGTTGCGGCGGTCCTCGACGTAGGGGATCACGCGTGCCTTGCGCTTGACGTCGGCCGCAGCAGGAATGTCGTCGTCGGGGGCGTCCTTATCCAGTTCGGCTGCCTTGGTGTCGGACAGCCACTGGCCCTTGACGGTGTCGAGCCAGAACCCTCGGTCGGTAGTCGTCGCCCGCTTTCGTGGGCCGACGTTGGTGACGCGAAGCTCTGCGGCATCCCCGTAGCGCAGGTCCAGGACCGGGGTTCCCCCTTCGCGAGCCTGGGCACCGACACTGCCCGGTGCTGCGCCCCGGGGCAGGAACCGGTAGGTCGTGATCATCTCGAACCCGGCGCGTTGACGTTCTTCCTCATCGGCACTGATGCGGTCACGTCGGCGCGTGATGACTGTCTGCATCGGGAGCAGGTTGTTCAGCGCGTCCTCCAGCGGGCGTCCGCAGCTGTCGCATACGTCGATCCCAGGCTGACGGTCGTGGTGGTACCCGCAATGGAGGCACAGTCGCACCGCCGTGAGGGCCACGTTGCCGCCGTGGCCAGCACCCGCATCCTGACCGCTCTCGGGGCGGGGGAGATTGACGCGGAAGACCTGGTAGCGCGCCCCCTCGTGGTAGATCAGCGCGTTGGGCCCGAACTCCCGCAGCGCCAGGAACCTGGGTCGCTGCAGCCAGGTTGAGCCTGCTCCACGTTGCCCGGGCACGTAGGCGGCCAG
The DNA here is from genome assembly GCF_006349365.1 of Georgenia wutianyii. Lineage (NCBI taxonomy): Bacteria > Bacillati > Actinomycetota > Actinomycetes > Allobogoriellales > Allobogoriellaceae > Georgenia > Georgenia wutianyii. Next base: position 2,167,390 of record NZ_CP040899.1, on the reverse strand, counting down.
GGGCAGGCGGGGGAAGGAGTAGCCGGGAAGGAAACCCTCCGAGGCGAAGTACCGGTAGGGGTAGAAGTCGCCCTGACCAAACGTGTCCATCTCGTTGAGCAGGAGGTCGCGCTGCCGACGCGCCTCGCTCTGGCGGGCCTCGGCGTTCTGCCGGTCCCTTTTCGGCAGTCCGGCGTCGGAGGCCATTCTGTACGCCGCGTCCATCTCGGCTCGCGCGGTCTGGTCCAGCGTGCGCCAGCGGTCGCATGCAGTGTCGAAGCTCGCGGCGGCGCGGGCCACGACGTCGTCGACCCACTGCGGGGTCCACCAGGCGGCCGCTTGTAGCTCGGGCACCAGAGGGTGCAGGACAGCACGGGCCGCAGCGGAGGCCCTGGCCGGTAGGTCCGGGTCGGCAAAGGCCGCGAGTAGGTCGGGTGTGACGGGGTAGCCCGGCTGGTCGACCTCGACGACGTCCTTCATCGACCGGCCAAGGCTGGCCGGGGTGCATGCGAGCCAGATGGCGTGCACGTGGGAGCGGAGGAGGTCCTCGTTCGCCAGGTCGATCCTCGGCGGAAGGACGCGTCCGGCGACCATCTGGTCGCTGCGCTTGAAGTAATACGAGTCATGGGCGTTGCCGCTGGCGCAGTAGGTGACCACGACAGCGGGCTGTCCAGAGCGACCCGCCCGTCCGGAACGCTGGGCGTAGTTGGCCGGGGTGGGCGGAACGTTGCGCATCGCGACGGTGTTGAGCGAGGCGATGTCGACCCCGAGCTCCATTGTGGGCGAGCAGTACAGCAGCTTGAGCTCGCCGGTCCGGAAGCGGTTCTCGCGGTCCTGCCGGTCCTCGGCGCGGACCTGGGCGGTGTGTTCGCGGGCGACGAGTCCGGCGAGTTCACGACCGGCATCGCGGTAGAGGTCCCGAAAGAACGGGACGACCCGAGGAGCCTTCTCCGCGGCGAGGGTCCGGCGAACGGGGTCCGGGGCACCGTGCTCGCCGTCGGAGGGCAGCAGGCGGATCTGGTGGGCCTTGAGACGGAACCCGTCGACCGGACCGTCCTTGGCCCGGGCGAGGAAGCCGTTGTCGGCCAGGAACGGGACGAGGGACTCGATGACCTCGTTCGTGGTGGTGAGGTCCAGCCTGCCGGCGTCGGGAAACTCCCGGGCGAGCCAGCGACCGAAGGCGCCCCTGGCGGACAGGGACAGCACATTGCGGGGACTTCCCTGGGTCTGGGACCCGATCGCGGCGATGCCTACGTAAGGGACCTGCTCGTTCTCTTCGACCGTCCAGACCCCGGTCAGGTGCTCGCGGCTCAGGGTGCGCAGGCGGTCGATGTGTTCCTGGCTGAACAGATCGGTGTCGATCGCCATAACCCGGCGGAACTCGTCCAGCAGGACTTGGACGATCTCGTAGCGCAGACCTGGTGCCGCTGAACGCAGGAGCTCGTGCGTACTGGTCCAGTACTCCTCGGCCTTGCAGAAGCGTTCAGCGATCGGGTAGTGGACGCGGATCAGCCCGGTCTGTTCGAGGTTGGGAAGGGTGATGCGCCAACCGCGCTTGAGGTCCAGCATCGCCCGAAAGGCGACCACCTGACGCAGTGCTCGCTGTGCCTGGGACAGGTCGAACGCGTTCGGAATCTGGGCGTAGTGGCGCGGGTCCAGGGAGAGGACCTTCGGCAGGGTCTCGGCGAACTCCAGTGGGTCCAGCCCTCCTGCTCCCTCCGCGGCTGTGGCCGCCGCGAACACCGCGGAACGCAGCTGCCCGACCAGGGCAAAGTCGTTGACGTGACCGGCCTGCAGGCTCGCGTCCTGACGGTTGTCGACGAACGTGAGTAGCTTCCGCACCTCGGTCGGAAGTCCTTCGGCGGCGTCGAGCGACCGGACGATGCTGGTCGACAGCACGGTCATCGCCGAGGACCTGCCCTCCTGGTCCAGGGCCACGACCTTGGAGAGCTCAGAGGTGCGGGGCTGGTTGTACGTCACCCCGCAACGCAAGCAAAAGAGCAACGCGCCTGGAATCCAGGTCGCCAGAAGGTCCGAGGTGGCCTCGTTCAGGTCTTGTGGAAGCGTGGCTTCACCCATGGGGCCCACCCGCACCGGGCGAGGGACCTTCTTGCGTCGGGAGGCGATCACCTTGGTCCCCGACGTCGTCTCTTCCAGCCATGACGTGGGGAGCCGGTCGATCGGGTCGGCCGGCCAGGGGTCGGCGGTGTCGACGAACAGGTAGCCGTCGTACTCGTCGGTCAGCTGGAGCCCGGTGCGCGCGACGAACCGCTGGCGCCTCTCGTCGTGGCGGGCCATGAGGTACTCCTGGCCGCACTCACGACAGAAGGCCAGCGGGTACAGGCGCCGCTCCGGCGAAGGCACGACCACCTGGTACTCGTGCTCGATGGCCCGAGTGGCCTCTGGCTCGGCGGTGACGTAGACGGAGGCACCCTTCGAAATGAACTGGTGCAGGCGGAAGGCGAACAATGGCCGGCCGGTCGCTGGGTCCTTGGCGCGTGAGCCGGCCAACAGGGTCTGGCGGATGGCGATCTGGCACGCCACCGGGCGTCGGCCGGTTAATTCGGCAAGCGCTGCTCCAGCCTGCTCGACGGTGCGGGGTGTACTGCGGACTAGGACACCAGATTCCGGCTCAGCGGTCAGGCCAAAGGTGTCCTCAATCCACGAGGCGAGCGGATCCGACCTCAGCGACCCATAGCCAGCGCTCAGGGCCGCGTCGGACGCCTCCGCGTCGCCGCGGGCATCGACGGCGGCCGCCAGGGCGCCTGGGTGAGGCGTGCGGTCGGTGGTCGCACGCACCAGGGTCTCGGTGATGATGTGCTCCGCGGCCACCGCGCTGCCAAAGATTCGCGAGGCGACCTCCGCAACCTCGCGGCGCTGCTCGGCGACGGTCTGGGCCGTGGACATCGTCGCGGAGGTACCGATGCACTGGAGGGCATCCCCGGCGCCTGTCGCCTGTCGGACACGGCGTACCAGCATGGAGACGTCGGCTCCTTGCCGCCCCCGGTAGGTGTGCAGCTCGTCCAGGACGAGGAACTGGAGCCCGCGTGCCGCGCCGAGGAGCTTCTCGCGCTCCTTCGGGCGAGTGAGGACCAGTTCCAGCATGACGTAGTTGGTGAGCAGGATGTCCGGTGGATCGGCGAGGATCCGCATCCGGTCCTCCTCGGACTCCTGGCCGGTATACCGCTCGAACGTCACCGGCTCGTTGCCGTCCCCGAAGCCTTCGTGAAGGAACTTGCGAAGCTCCTCGCGCTGGCTGTTCGCCAGGGCGTTCATCGGGTACACGACGATCGCCTTGACGCCCTTACCGCTGCCCTGGCGCAGGACCCGGTCCACGATCGGGACGATGTAGGCCAGGGACTTGCCCGACCCGGTCCCCGTCGTCAAGGCGTAGGAAGCCCCCGTCGCCGCGACCTCGATCGCTTCGCGCTGGTGTCGGTGGAGCGTCAGCGGGCGCGAGGTCGACGGCTCGTTCTTACCCACCCGGAAGATGTCACCGGCGGCGGCATGCAACACGCCCGATGCGACAAGCTCGTCGACCGTGCCCCCGCTCTCGAACGACGGATTCAGGGAGAGCCATGGGTCCGGCCACTGGGCGCCGCGGGCAGCCTGCTCGCGCACGGAGTCAACGATGCGTTCGTCACGAAGGTCGACGAACCCCTCGGTGAACTTCCGGTAGTCGTCGATTAGCGCTTCGTGGACCTTGAACGCATCCATGTCGTTGTCGTCACGCTCACTCTACATCGTTGGGAGCCGTTGCAGCAGTGCCGTCCAGCATCCCGGGACTGCAAGGCCTCATACAATGTACCGGGTCTGCTGCACGGATACGTGACATCTGATCTGTGGTGCCGGCAGGTGCCACTGGAAAGATGTGCACTGTGCCGAAGCCGTATCCCCAGGAGTTCCGCGACGACGTCGTTCGTGTCGCGAGGAACCGTGAGCCGGGTGTCCATCTGAAGCAGATCGCTGCCGACTTCGGCATCAGCGAGTCGTGCCTGACGAACTGGATGAAGACCGCCGACGTCGAGGACGGCAAGAAGCCCGGCACGACGTCAACCGAGAACGCCGAGCTGCGGGAGGCGCGGAAGCGGATCCGGCTGCTGGAGCAGGAGAACGAGGTCCTGCGCCGGGCGGCGGCGTATCTGTCGCGGGCGAACCTGCCGGGAAATGACGCTTCTATGCCTTTGGTCAAGTCATGCGGACCTGCAGTTCACGGAAGATGGAGCGGCAGACGTAGCGCTTGAGGCATCGTCGGATCTCGCGGTTGCTTCGACCTTCGCCGCGGCGCCGGGCGACGTAGTCGCGGGTGGTGGGGTCGTAGCTCATGCGGGTGCGCACGATGACGTCGAAGGCGCGGTTGAGCTGACGGTCTCCGGATCGGGACAGACGATGGCGTTGGGTGTTGCCTGAGGATGCGGGCAGCGGTGCGATTCCGCCGAGCGCGGCGAAGGCAGCCTCGGACCTGACACGTCCGTGGTGGGAGTATGCGCAGACGATGATGGCTGCTGTCACCGGCCCGATGCCCGGGTGCTCTTGGAGCCCGGGGGCGAGTTCGTCGGCGAGGAGCCGGAGCTCGTTGTGATTCTCGCGCAGTGCCGTGGTCTGCTCGAGCACAGCAGTTGCCAGCCGGCGCGCCTCGCGCCGTGCGACTACTAGCGGGTCGGCTGGTCGCTTGCTGCGGGTAATGCGCCAGGCGGCGATCGTACGGATCTGCGCGTCGCTGACTGCCTTCCTGGCGTCGATGCCGAGGTCGACACTGCGCAGCAGCGCGTTGAGTGCGTTGCGGTTGGCGGTGCGCTGCTGGTCGATGATCGAGCGGGCGGCGAGGAGCACGCGGAGAGCTGCTCGCCGTCCGGTCTGCCGCGGCCGGGCGAGCTGGTCGTAGTGACGTCCCAAGACAGACCTGGCGGCTGCCTCGGCGTCCAGGGCGTCGGACTTTCCTGTGTGGGCGTGGGTTACGCGGGCGCCGGGACGGACCTCAGCAACGTCGAAGCCTTCCTCGGTCAGTGCGGCGGTGATCCCGGCGCCGTAGGACGAGGTGCCTTCGACGGCTGCCAGGAGGCTGCCCTGGGTCCGGCGCAAGATCCACGTGATCGCTCGCGCGGTGCCGGCTTTGCTTGTCGGAAAGGACGCCGTATCAAGGACTGCGCCGCTGCGGGCGTGCACGAGACAGTAGGTGTGGTTGCGAGCGTGGGTGTCGATGCCGACGACGTGCTCGAAGAGTTCAGCAACGATGGTCATGGGACTCCTGACAGGTTGAGCGGAACATGGCCAGCTCGGTCCCGTGAGGTCGCTCAGAGCCACATCTGTAATGAGTCACGCCCGGAAGTGGAGCGCCCCGGGCGGACAGGCTTCTAATCAAGACATCTGGGCGCAGGGACCGACCCTCGACCCGGTGCGTGGACACGTCATTTTCAAGACACCGCCCTGGAGCGAGTCGGATATACCCGGAGTCACACGCGTGGGCCGAGGGCCAGCCTCCCAGCCAGCCACGGGCCAGCCGCTGTCCATTACAGATGTACCCGCTCGTCCGCGAGCTGGCCGAAGACGGGATCCCCGTCACGGTGACGTGCCGGGTGCTCAAGACCGCTCGCCAGCCCTACTACCGCTGGCTCGCCAACCCGGTCACCGACTCCGAGCTCGAGCAGGCCTACCGCGCAGGCGCCCTGTTCGACGCCCACCGCGATGACCCGGAGTTCGGCTACCGCTTCCTGGTCGACGAAGCGCGTGAAGCCGGTCAGCCCATGGCCGAGCGGACCGCATGGCGGATCTGCTCCCAGCAGGGCTGGTGGAGCGCGTTCGGCAAGAAGCGCGGCAAGAACGGCAAGAGGCCCGGCCCGCCGGTCCACGACGACCTGTGCGTCGTGACCGACGACAAGGGCCGGCAGCGGCACGAGTTCACCGCCGAGGGTCCCAACCAGCTGTGGCTCACCGACATCACCGAGCACCGCACCGGTGAAGGCAAGCTCTACCTGTGCGCGATCAAGGACGTCTACTCCAACCGGATCGTTGGATACTCCATCGACTCACGGATGAAGTCACGCCTCGCGGTGACCGCGCTCGACAACGCCGTCGCCAGGCGCGGTGACATCGCCGGCTGCATCGTGCACTCGGACCGCGGGTCGCAATTCCGCAGCCGGAAATTCGTCCACGCCCTCAACCGCCACGACATGGTCGGATCGATGGGCAGAGTCGGCGCAGCCGGGGACAACGCCGCCATGGAGAGCTTCTTCAGCCTGCTCCAGAAGAAACGTCCTGGACCGCCGCTCATGGGCTACCCGCGACGAGCTCAGGATCGCGATCGTCACCTGGATCGAACGGACCTTCCACCGCCGCCGACGGCAGGACGCTCTCGGACGGTTGACCCCCATCGAGTACGAGACCATCATGACCACGCCAGCCACTCAGGCAGCGTGACCCAACCTGTCACCTATCCGTGCAGCAGTGCCGTCCACTTTCAGCCGTCGTTGACAGTCGTGCCGGGCTTCACCCCGTCCTCCACATCGCGCTGTTCATCCAGTTCGTCAGGCACCACTTGCTGATGCCGACCTCAGCAGTGATCTCCTTCAGATGGAGACCCGGCGCAGGTTCCTTGCGACACCGGACCACGTCGTCGCGGAACTCCTTGGGATACGGCTTCGGCACAGTGCACGTACCCAAGGCAGCCCCGTGGTCCCGTGGTGCTCGTGACGAACGAGGACGCCGGCTCGGACGGCGACATCATCGCCGCCGGCGCCCAGGAGGTGGGCCCCGGACCGGCGGTAGGGGTGCGAACCTACGGGGGGCGGGGGGATTGAGGGGCGGTCACGCTCTGGGAGTGCGGCCGGCTCGTCCACCTCTGATGCCGGGTCGCCAATCCGCGTCGCTGCCGCTGACCGCCGAGCTGGCCCGGGCCGGCATCGCCGGATCCATCGGCACAGTGGGAGACGCGCTGCCGGACGCGCTGTGGGAGTCGGCGATCGGGCTGTTCAAGAACCGAGGATCATCGACGGTGGACCAGCCTGGAAGAACCACGCCGATGTCGCGACGACCTCTTCAGATAAGGATAGAGAGGGCCGACGCGTCGTCGTCCGGGGTATGCCGAGGACTTTCCGATGGTCGCGGCGGCGCCCGGTTATTCACCGCCGTCAAAAAAGCGTTCAATGCTAGAGCACAGCATATAGTTCACCCGTGAGAGTCGATTGTCGTTTCGCAAGGTCTGGCCATAGGCTACTGGTGTGCCCTTGAAGAGAACTGTCTCCTCCTCCTGTAGGTGCCGTAATGGAGGGAGCGTGGTGCGGCAATAGACCAGAGAGAGTGCCTCGTCGGGGTCGGGTACTGCATGGCTAAGAAGTTCTATCGCAGAATCTTCACCCACGATACTTATCGTGGCGTCGCGCGTGGCGGTTTGGCTCGCAACTTCATCGCTTAGTGGCCCGATCTGGACGAGCCAGTCAATGCCGCCCATGGGCTGGGCGGCCACTACGCGCCCGAGCGACACGACGCCTTTCCCCGCGTATCCCGCCGCCTGAGTCACAAGGTCTGGTAGGCCCGCGACCTCTGATGCTGGCAACTCCTCCCAGCTGTGCCATTCCTCGTAGTCGAAAGCGTCGAAATGCTCGACGATAAACTCGTCGGAAAACATCACCGGCTCGGCGCCGACCCAGATGTTAGCGTCTTCTACTTCGGCAAAGAGCTCGCCGACTTCCCTCTGCTCTTCTGTTGGTTGCAATGCCATTACTGCGATTATCCATGCAACAACTAGCGCGACCGCTCCGGTGCTGTGCGCTAGTTTATGAGAAAACCGAAGTGCGAGGAAGGATGCGACGATTACGCATAGTAGGGCTATGAATACTCTATGTATAAGCGGTAGGTCGACCAAGAAAAATTGTACTACGGCGAGAACTCCCGCGAACGTCGCGGCTGTGTTGCGGAGCCATCCGATAGGCAGTGTGCCCTCCTTCGGCTCTTGCTTAGTGGGCGGCCGTCCATGCTTCTTGGCCACCTTTTGTGAATTGCTTCCCGGCGCGTTCGTGGATGGGCCCCCTTTGCGCGCCGGCGTTTTCGCCGATGGGCCGTCCTTGCGGACGATTGGTTCCTTGGGGCTGCCGCTATGCGACTTGCTTTCGGCCATGTCTATCCCTCCCGAGTGCACAGTATCGCGCCACGGCCGGAACGGCGCCCGGTACGCGATCGAGTGACTGGGAGCTTCTTCGAGCTTCACTCCCGAACCGTTCGCTCGGTACGGAGTCGCCGCCGGTTGGGGCGTGATCTTCGCATCTGAGGTCGACGATCACGTCAAATGACAAGGGCCGTGTCTCGCCACGGGCGGGGGCGTTGGGCACGGCGATGTTTAGCAACCTCGTCCGCAAGAGGAGGCGCGCGTGTCCCGGTCGGACGCAAACCTCGCCGGGTCCCAAGTGATCCATGTGCCGGGCACCAGGACCCAGATCTGGGAAGTAGGGGGTGCGAAGCGTGGACGCGCCAGGGAACAGGATGTCGGTGAGACCATCGTGGATGGCGCCGACGTGGATGAAGTCATAGTGGTCGGCTCGTTGTCTAGGGCGTGGTCGGCCTGAATCGCCCCGGGTCTGGTGGAGGCTCGCAATCCATGGAGGATGAGAGTTATGGCAGCACCCAGGGAGTATCCCGATGAGCTGCGTGAGCGGGCCACGAGGATGGTCGTCGAACTGCGGCAGGCCTGGCGACGAAGAACGGTGCGATCCAGCGCGTGGCCGAGCAGCTCGGCATGCATCCCGAGACCCTGCGCAACTGGGTCCGGCAGGCTGAGATCGACGTCGGTGTCCGGCCGGGCACCACCACTGTGGATGCGGACCGGATCGCGAAACTTGAGCAGGAGGTCTGTGAGCTGCGGCGGGCCAACCACATGGCGGATTCAAGCCATGTGGTTCGCGCGCCGCAACTCACGGTTCTCCTGCTCGAGCTTGGCGATCCGCTCGGCCTCGGCGCTCGTGGTGCCCTGACGCGTGCCGCCGTCAATCTCGGCCTGCCGGACCCAGTTACGCAGGGTCTCCGGATGCATACCAAGCTGCTCAGCCACTCGCTGGATCGCTCCCTGCTTCGTGGCAGGGTCCTGCCGGAGATCCACGGCCATCCTCGTGGCGCGCTCACGCAGCTCATCGGGGTACTTCCTAGGTGCTGCCAGGACTCTCATCCTCCATGGATTGAGAGCCTCCACCAGACCCGGGGCGATTCAGCTAGGCCAATCGCAGGAGTCACTCGGCCAACTTTGCGATCGGGCAGTCAGGTCAGTTCACCTCAGGACACCTGGTCCGATAATGCCCGGGAGTGCGGCAGTGCCCGCACCGCCGCACGGCTGGCGTCCGCGTCGCCGTCACGGTGGCGACGGGCGCACCGCTCACAGCCGCCGGGGCGCTGGTCGGAACCAGGTCATCGAAGTAGTCCGACACGCTGAGGGCGTCGGCTGCGCGGTTGAGCTGGCGCAGCTCCGTGGTCGTGAGGACGCCGTCGGAGAGTGCCACCTCCCGCATGAGCTCCAGGAAGCGCTCGTTGAGTGCCGCGACCTGCGCCGCTCCCATGCCGGCCGAGCCTGCGATCCGGGCAAGCGCGCGTGCCTCATCACCGATGATCTTGCCGTCCGCCAGTGCCTCGCCCAGAACTTCGAGATACGCAGCGGCGGCGGCGTCGTCGAGCTCCTGGGTCGACATAGGCAGACGGGCGAGAAGTGAGCTCATCCAGCCGTCCTGGCCCTTGCGCAGGCTGACTGCGCGGGTCACGGGGCGGCAACCACCGACAGGGAACGGTCCCCGCAGATCGCGTCCGGGTGCGCAGGGGTAGGTGAGGGATCCGGCGTGACGGTCCATCATCCTGTTTAGGAGACCCGCCACCGCCCGCACATCACCCAAGGCGGCATGCGCGTCAGGCATGGCGATTCCCGCATGCTCCGCCAGAGTGGCGAGCTTGTAGTTCGGGGTGTTGAAGGTCTGCTTGCCGAGCCACAGAGAGCACAGGGCCGGCATGGTCGAGGTTCGTGCGCCGACCCGGCTGAGCTCCGCTGCCAGGAACCGCTCCTCGAAGGCCGCATTGTGAGCGACGACCACCGCCCCGTCGAGGCGGCTGAGGATCTCGCCGGCGACATCGCCGAAGAGCGGAGCGTTCCTGACCATCTCGTTGGTGATCTGGTGGATGAAGACTGCTCCGGTGTCTCGCCCCTCAGGGTTGAGGAGTGTGGAGTACTCGTCCTCGATCCGGCCAGAGGCGTCGACGCGCGCGATCGCGATCTCGATGACGCGGTCCCCATTGCGCGGGGAGAAACCAGTCGTCTCGACGTCAATGACGGCGAAGGGGCCGTCATGCCGAATCCCTCCCTTCCGGCCGAGCTCCGCGTAGGAGAAGAGCGGACCGACCCGGCCCGGCTCGGCGAACGGCACGCGGGAGCTCGAGTCGGCCTTTGGCCGCGGCGTCACGGTGACCGGCGCGGGAGCGGGCGCAGGCGCGGCTTCAGGGCGACGGCGAGTGGGCTTCGCGGGGCGTCGCGGCCGGAACAACAACAGCGCTAAGGCAATGACGGCGAGGCCGATGAACAGTTCCACTCATACTCCTTTAGAGGCTCACACACAGGTTGTGCCCCCCTTGGTCGTGAGCCTAGGGGGGAGCTCGGACATTGCTGTTCACCGGCACCTGAGAACAGACGCCGGCGTCTGGCAGCGGCGGTGCCAGTCACGGGCTCGTCCAGCGCTAGCCTGAGCGCGAGGGGTCCCAGCAGGAGGTCATCATCGAACAACAGCACAGCCCGACCGTTGCAGCTGAGGCCCGGCTGACCGGCGAAATCGTGCTCACCGAGGAGTTTGCCGCAGCGCTGCAGATCCTCGAAGGAGGTGGCAACCTCTTCCTCACCGGGAAAGCCGGCACCGGTAAGTCCACGCTGATCCGGCACTACCTCGAGCGCACCAAACGGCGCGTCGTCGTCGCCGCCCCCACAGGGATCGCGGCGCTCAACGTCGAGGGCTACACGATCCATCGGTTGTTCAGCTTCCAGACCACCACGAGCCTGGACGACGTCCGCTCGGGAACGTATCGGCCCGGTCGTTTCGCCACCACGCTGCGCCAGCTCGACACGCTCATCATCGACGAGGCCTCCATGGTGCGGGCCGACATCTTCGACATGGTGGTCACCGCTCTCGAGCGGTTCGGCCCGCAGCCCGGGGAACGATACGGGGGAGTTCAGCTGGTTCTCGTCGGGGACCTGTTCCAGCTGCCGCCCGTCGTCACGACCGGCGAGGAGGAGTACTTCAGTACCCGGTACGAGACGCCGTACTTCTTCTCCGCAGACCAGTTCGAGCGGGCTGACTTCCCGACTGTCGCCCTCACCACGGTCTTCCGCCAGCGGGGCGACCAGCGGCTCACCGCCCTCCTCAACGCCGTCCGCGAAGGAGTGCTCATCGAGGAGTCCCGCCGCGAGCTCAACTCCCGGACCAATCCCGACTTCGTCCCTGGCGACGACGAGTTCTGGTTGACGTTGGCGCCCACCAACCGAGTGGTCGACGCCCGCAACCGCCGCCACCTCGAGCGGCTCCCGGGCGACGTCATCGAGCACCGTGCCACCGAGCGCGGCGATCTCGGCCTGTTTGACCCGCCCGTGGAGCGAATGCTCCAGATCAAGGTGGGCGCCCAGATCATGATGGTCACCAACGACGGAGCAGGTCGTTGGGTCAACGGCACCCTCGGTCGCATTGCCGGGATCGAGAACGGCGAGCAGGGACTGCAGGTGGCGGTTGAGTTCCGTGATGGCTCGGCAGCGATGGTCGGTCCGTACACCTGGGAGGCGACGCGCCCAGTGGTGGAGGCCGGCGGGCTGCGGCACGAGGTGGTGGGTTCCTACACCCAACTGCCGTTCAAGCTCGCGTGGGCGATCACCATCCACAAGAGCCAGGGCCAGACCCTCGACCGGCTCGTCGTCGACCTCAGCGGCGGCGCCTTCGACTACGGGCAGGTGTACGTCGCGCTGAGCCGGTGCACCTCTTTCGACGGCCTGGTGCTCACTCGACCGGTGCTGCCCAAGGACCTCAAGACCGACCGGAGAATCCTGCGCTTCCTCCATTCCGCCACCGCGTCAGACGCCGCGACGGGGCGGTGCGCGCTCGCGATCCTCACGGTCGGAGACGAGGGGCGGATGTCACGCCCGCGGCCGGTGGAGATCGCCGTCGCGTTCGAGGACGGCACCGCGCTCAGCACCCTCGTCAACCCGGAGCGCGACCTGGCAGATGCGCGCACGACGTACGGGATCAGCGTCGATGACGTCCTGATGGCACCGACGCTGGCTGAAGTCTGGTCCGTCCTGCTGCCGCTGCTCGACGGCCACACGCCGGTCGGCGTGGAGACGGACAGGACACTGGGGCTCATTGACTTCGAGCTCAAGCGGCTCGGCACCGTGTCCTCACTCCCCTTGGGCATCGACGTGCCACGGGAGCGACTCAACGACGACGAGCGTCGGGGTCTCTCCGCCGGCACCGCTCTGGCACGCGCACGTGCTGCACTGTCGGCGTATGCCCGGCTCCAGCCGGAGGACGAGAGCGCGAGTGCCTTCACCGCCGTCGATGGCGCGGAGGCAGGAGCCAGCTACCTGCTGACGCGAGACCCCGACGAGCCCACGCCGTCGAGCGCGGTCCTGCCGACCTTGTCTGCGCTGGTGGAGACCAGCCGCGCGGTGAGCGACGTGCTGCTGCGCGGGGCAGGGGCAGCTGAGGTCCGTGACCGCGCGGTGTTCCTCAGCGATCCTGAGGTCGGCTCGGCGCTGCGCGGCATTGTCTCTGACCGACTCCACGCCGTGGTGGAGCGTGCCTCATCGCTGCCCCCTGTGCTCGCGGACCGGCTACGTGGGCTGGAGCAGATCCTCGGGATCGACGTCGTGAGCACTCTGCTCGGTGATGACGACGGCTCGGCCATCGGCGCCGTCCTCACACCGGGCACTCGGGTCTGCTTCACCGGGACGGCGTGCTTGCCGGACGGGCGGACGCTCAGCCGGGAGGAGATGACCGCCCTGGCCGAGGAGCGCGGCCTGGTGCCGGTAAACACGGTGACGAAGAAGAAGTGCGACGTATTGGTCGTCGCTGAGGTCGGCACGCAGTCGGGGAAGGCCCGGAAGGCAAAGGAGTACGGTCACCCGGTGTTCTCGGTGGCCGACTTCCTCGCGTGGGTCGACGGGACGTAAGCCCTTCCTTCGCGGATCATGCGGACGCGACCGACGCCTCCTGGAAGAAGTCCATCGGCAGCGGCCGGCGCAGTTTCCACGTGATGGCGATGGGCCGCTCACCCCGGTGGTTGACGTAGTCAGCGGGTCCGAGGAGCAGGTAGGGCGCCGTGCCGAGCGGCCCAACCTTCCGCGCGCGGGCGAGGAGCAGCACGTGCGAGCCCAGTTCACGGTGGTTGAGATACCGCTGGCCAGTCGGTGATGCCACGGTGGTGCGGGACTGGGACTCCCAGTGGAAGAGGCGCGGGCTGATCGCGTAGTCGTTGTACATCGTCGTGGGGGAGTAGTCGCGTTCGGACTTCTTCAGCGTCACGAACAAGGCGTCGGTATTCCATGGCTTCGAGTAGAGGACGCCCTCACGGAAGCTGTCAGCCCGCCGCTCCAGGCTTGCGTGATCGAGTGCCGCCACGATCTCGTCTCGGCTGTAGTGGGCGTGCGTCCTCAGCCCGAGCCTGGTGAGCGGTCCGTCGATCCCCGCCGGGACGTGGGTGATGGAGTCGAGCCCGAGATTGATGACCTCGCTGAGCTCGCCCCGGGCCGCTCGCTCGGGGCGCAGTGCCGCGAGTCCCTCGGCGTAGGACCCGAAGCCGCCTCGGTCCGGCCAGAGGCTGAAGAAGAGCATGCGGGCGTACCGCTGCTGGAGCTCGTCGACGGCGTCGTAGTCGGGTGCGTCCTCCGCGAGGAACGCCAGGTAGGCGGCCCCGCGCTCCAGGTCATCGACGTGCGCCAGGGCCGTGGCTCTGCGAACGAGCTCCTCGTGACGCGGTCCCCGCTCGGGAATGGCCAGGCCGGCGTCCGCTCGCAGCTGTGTCCAGCCGCGCTTGGGCTTGAGAACGTCGGCGAGCTCTGCGTCGGTCTCGCGCAGGAACGTCGCGAGCGAGACGTCGTCGTGCTCTCGCTTGAGCGACCTGAGCTCGTTGACGAGTGCAGCCCACCGCGGCTGCACCTGGGCCTTGATGCCATCGAGCACGATCTGCTGGCTCTGCCGGTCGAGCACGATCTGGCACCCCGACGGCAAGAACGGGAACCCCTTCTCGATCTGCTCGCGCAGGCCCTTTCGAGTGGCTCCCGTCAGGGAACGGAACTTGCGGTCGAACCGGAACTCCCTGCGCTGATGACCGACGAAGTCGAGCGCCGTCAGCACGGCCTTGGTCGGTGCGGCGCGCAGTCCGCGGCCGAGCTGCTGCAGGAAGATCGTGGCGCTCTCGGTGGGACGCAGGAAGAGGACGGTGTCGACCTCCGGCAGGTCGATCCCCTCGTTGTAGAGGTCAGCGGTGAAAAGGACGTTCACCTCACGCGACCGGAGGTCCCTGAGCGCCTGCGCGCGGGCATCGGATGGCGTCCCGCCGGACACGGCACGCGCGGGGATACCCGCAGCGGTGAACGTCTGGGCCATGTATTCCGCGTGCCGGACCCCGACGCAGAAGCCCAGGGCGCGCATCTGGCTGACGTCGCCGACCTTGTCCTGCAGCTCCTTGAGGATGATCCGCGCTCTCGCGTCGTTGCCGGTGTAGACGTTCTCCAGCTCCGCCTGGTCGTAACGACCGCGCTTCCAGCTCACATCCCGGAGGTCGACGTTGTCCGAGACGGCGAAATAGTGGAACGGGCTGAGGAGCTCTGCTTCGAGCGCGTCCCACAGTCGCATCTCGGCAGCTGTTCTCCCGCCGAAGAACGCCTCGCTGACGTCGATGCCGTCGGTGCGTTCCGGGGTGGCGGTCAGACCAAGGAGCTCACGGGGTGCGAAGTGGTCGAGGAGTCGCCGGTACGACGCGGCGTGGGCGTGGTGGAACTCATCGACCACGAGGATGTCAAAGGCGTCGGGCGGGATCGAAGCCAGCTCGTTCGTCACGGACTGGATGGTCGCGAAGACGTGCTGCCCGTGCTGAGGCCGCTGTCCCTGGCCCCACAGCTCTCCGAACGATCCATCGGCCAGGACTTCTCGGTAGGTGCGCTGCGCCTGCTCGAGGATCTCGATGCGGTGCGCGACGAACAACAGCCGCCACTCCTGCGGTGCGCCAGCAGCGAGATTGCGGTAGTCCAATGCCGCCACGACTGTCTTTCCGGTCCCCGTTGCGGCGACGACGAGGTTTCGGTGGCGGTCGTGGACGGTGCGTTCGGCGTCCAACTGCTCGAGGATCTTCACCTGGTGCGGGAACGGCCGCACCTCCAGCCCCGAGAGGTTGAGCGTCGAAGTCGAGGGCTTGCGTCCTGACGCGGCGGCGAGTGCGGCGTCGAGGCGGTCTCCGTCCCGGTCAGGGTCGTAGTCGATGTAGGACGGGTCGTTCCAGTAGGTCTCGAAAGTCGCGTCGAACTTGTGCAGGAGGGCGGGAGTGGCGACTGCGGAAAGCCGGACGTTCCACTCCACGCCATCGAGCAGGGCGGCGGTCGAGAGGTTGGAGGACCCGACGTAGGCGGTATCGAATCCGGTACTGCGACGGAACATCCAGGACTTCGCGTGGAGTCGGGTCCGCGCGATCTCGTACTGGACCTTGACCTGCGCGCCGAAGTCGTTGACGAGACGGTCGAGCGCCCGTCGCTCGGTCGCCCCGACGTACGTCGTCGTAATGACCCGCAACCGGCCGCCCCGAGCGGTGAACGCGCGCAGTGGCTCTTCGAGGACGCGCAGCCCGCTCCACTTGACGAAGGCGCAGAGCAGATCGACCTGCTCCGCTGAGTCGAACTCAGACCGCAGCTCCGCTCCCAGGTTCGGGTCACCCTTGGCATTCGTCAGCAGCGCGGCGTCAGACAGCGGGGTGCGCGGGCGGGAGTGCAGAACCTCTGCCACGTGCGCCTGAGGTTTGGGGCGAACCGCATGGAGTTGGCGCACGGGCGACTGCACGCTCGCCTGCGCTGCCTCGATGTGCTCGAGGACGTCGTTGATGAGGGTCAGCCGCGTCTGGGCGTTCTTCGTCTCGCGTAGAGCCCGCTCGAGCTCCTCCGCAACATGCCGCGCCAAGATGCTCGGAGCATCTGCCTCATCGACCTCCTGCTCGTCAATGACGCGGTGAGGCGGGAGTGAGTTGAGCGTCTGTTGCAGCGATGTGGTGATGAGCGATTCGTAAAGCCCGTCGTGCACGGTGGTGTCTCACGTTCCTCGTGGGCTGTCATCAGCCGAGATATCTACCTCGAGCTTAGGCGAGCGGGACTGCTGCACAAGGCCGGTAGGGCGTCTACGCGCTCAAATCGGATGCCGCCCTCGCGTCAGCGGGTGCTCCCAGCATCATCTCTGCCCCAGCGGCGTCGGCGACCGACGACGCTCTCGAGGACGCCGAAGAGATGGGTCTTATCAATGCGTTCGGCATGTTCTGGCGCCGCAGCGAGATCGACTGGAGCGTTCGCTCCTCGCGCCTGACTGGCGTCCAGTAATCGGGTCCTCAAAAGGTTGACTTCGGCGATCAGGTCGGCGTTCACCTTCTCTACGACGGAAACCGCGTCGTATACGTCGGGCGTGTGACCCACCCTCGCCTCGGTGCCAGGCTGTGGGAACACACCCGAGACCTGCTAACCGGGCGTTGGGAGCGCTTCTCCTGGTTCGCGTGAGAGGTGTACAGGATGACGGTATTCTCTCGCCCACACCGACCGCTGCCATCGGGCTGGCGGCTCTAATCGCCACGATGGAGGCCCTTCTCATTGAAGGGCTGGAGCCGCCGCAGAATCGGCGTCAAGGTGACGGCTTCAGTGCGGTTGAGTTCATCCAGATCCCGGACCGCGCAATTGAAGAAAGGTGTCGGCGCGAGGTGCTAATGGACCTCGTAGGGTGCTCTCCCGACTCGTCGGTTCGCTGAGCGAGTGTGCGTCGTGGCACGGACGGAGCCGATGCCACGCCGGCCCAAAGTGGGCCCCATCGATGTCTGCTCAGGATAGCGTCGGGCATGGCACCTAATAGCGAAGGAGCTTCGATGCACGACGAGTCCAGAGAAGGAGTCCCGCCCGTTCTACTCTCGTGTGGCGACAGTTGAGAGTGACCGTCGGCTCCGAATCACCACCGGTGGTGGGCCCGGGTTGGGTCGACACGAAGGTCAGCCCGATCATGGGCCTGTTCCCGCTCGCAGTCGAGCGGTACCTCAATGCGGCCGTAGCCGTTCACGCGCCGGGCGTGACGACGGTTACCACGGGGGCCCGCTACTACGCCCTGCACGGACTCGCGGCTCATGAAAAGGCGTCGAAGGGCCTGAGCGATGCCCAAGCCCAGGACCTGATGCGACGCATCGAGGTGGTCTTTGGCCTGGCCTGCCTCGTGCATGCCCATTCCGATCAGCACCCAGAGGACTGGAACGTCGAGGCCCACGGCGCCGACTTCCTACGCGCTCGCCTCAACGAAGGACCGGTGTACCTGGATCAGGCCGCCGGGGTGGGTACGGGCACGTACGCGAAGGCTTCGTGGGGGTTTTGGGGCCCATACAGGGGCTCGGAGATGACGTTGAAGGTCTTGGACACCAAGGGCCTATGCCCGGGCGACCGGTACGACGATGCCGCCGTGCGGGGCGCCCTCTCTGGCGTGCTCGATGTCGCCGAACGTGGCCAGGTCAGCGCAGACGACGTCGCCCACCTTGGTTCCGCGTGCCTGTGTCAGACCCGATACGGGAGCGACGGAGACTGGCTCGCTAACCTATTCGCGGGCGACCGACACGGCGAAGGCGTGGGCCACATCCTCGGCGAGACCATGGCGATGTTCGCCAACGCGATCGGGACCGCCCGCATCGATGACGAGGACGACCTCTATCGCTTCGCGATGTATCACCCCGCACACCTTGATTTGCCAGAACCCGACGATCGTCAGATACGGCGCCGCTGGCGCGGCATCGTCATGCGTGCTGAATCAGTCACCGCGTGGCGCTACCTGTGGGCCGACCTCTGCTCGCTCCTGCCTGCCCAAGGGGCGATGCCGGTCCATGAACTCCGGCAGTGGCTCGCCGACCACGCTCCTGTCGGCACTGTCGCTGACTTCGCGTCGTTACTGCCGGCCACCCGCGACGCAGCGGGGGTTCCGCTGCCCGCTGAGCGCGACCCATCACTCGATCATCTACCGGAACCGATTCGCCGGATCGCCGTTATCCTCCTGGGAGCCCGCAGGCTCGACGAGCTCACCGGCGCCGAACTCCTCGGCTTCCAAGGGCCCCCCGACAGACCCGAAGCCGTGGAAGAGCTCTCGCCGTACTGGGTCCGGGCGGTCACCCGAAACTGGGCCAACAGGTCGCTCCGCGACTTCAGTTCATACCTTGTCGACACCATGCTTAACCGTTCGCAACGGGTGGCGCTCCGTAAGTCCCGCTACCACGCCAAGTCAGGCAGGTTCACCATCCCGGCACGCGTCAACGTTCGCGATGACTTGGTTTTTCGCGTCTATGGGGAAACTCCGCGTCGCCCAGGGCTGCGATGGCGGCAGCTGCTTTCCATGGGGCGTCAGGTGGGACTCTTCGACCGCGCCGACGGCGTGTGGACCCTGGGGCAGCGGGGTGAGCTTCTTGGCGACGGCTCCTGAGGCGGCTGTCTCCGCAGAGACCGTTCCCGGACTACTTGCTCACCTGTGGGACGAGGCCTCACGTCCTGACCGGCAGGCAAGCGAAGCGCTATACCTGACTTTCAATGTCAGCCTCGAGTTCTTCGAGACCAGGCTTCTCGGCATCAGCAGGGCAGCAGGCGCGGCCGTCACCGTTATCGCGGATGCGAACCACTACGCACCGAACTCGCGCGCCATCAGTGGAGCCGGGAGGTCCTACGTCTCCGGTCTGGCCGCCATACCCGGGGCGTTCCATCCGAAGGTGACCGTTCTCGCGGGTCCAGAGCGCGCGCTCATCGGCATCGGATCGGGAAACCTCACGGTCAACGGGTGGCACCGCAACGAGGAGACGCTCACCCTGGTCACCGCAGACCGTGAGCATGGCTGCCCCGCGATCGTCACGGAAGTGATCGCCTGGCTTCGCGGCCTACCCGACCTCGTGCCCATCACCCGCCTCGCGGCAGACGGCATCCAGCGAACCGCCGCGGAGCTAGCGAGGCTCACGTCCGTGGCACCCCCGCTAGACACCGGCCACCGCCTCGTCACTACGAGCGGTGCCTCGATCATCGACCAGCTCCCAGTCGGGCACGCGGAACGCCTCGACCTGTATGCCCCCTTCCATGACCCCCAGGGAGCGGCGCTTGAAGCCTTGCTGACCCGGTATCGTCCCAAGGAGTTACTCGTAGCGGTCCAGCCCGGCCTCACCGTGATCGATCCCCACGCGCTTCAGCGAGCTGCGGCCAGCCACGGCGCCGCCCTCACCTTCCAGCCGGCTGGCGACGTGTATCGCCATGGGAAACTGCTTCAGGCCGTATTCTCCGACGGCACCGGATGGACGCTCACCGGAAGCCCCAACCTCACCGCGGCGGCTCTTCTGCGCCCCGTCGAGCAGCTTGGCAACTGCGAAGTCGGCGTCCTGGCGCCGTTAGCAGGCTCCCTGTACCCCGGCCAAGACGACGCGATACCCCTGGACAACGTACCGACGGTCCGGATCGACGCACCCGGCGAGGAGAAATCCGAGCGCGAGCGGTTCGGTCAGGGGCTTCCTGTGCTCCTCGGCGCTGTCCTCAACGGCAACCAGCTCGACCTCCAGTTCGCGAAACCGCTGCCCGCCGGAGTCGTGCTCGAGGCAAGCCGGTTCGATGACCTGCCCGAGCAGTATGTAAGCCTGGGCGTACTCCCCGCGGGGCGCGCCAGCGTCCAGCTCCCCATCCCCGAACAGTTCCAGCCCGGCACGCGGCTACACGTGCTCGTCTCAACGGCGGATGGACCGGTCTGGGGCCCGGACATCCACGTCACCGACCCGGTAGGGGTCCTCAAACGCGTCAGCCCATCCTCAAGCGGACGTACCAACGTCGACGTCCACCCGGGCGACCTCTTCGGTGACCCGGGCGTGGCCGAAGCCTGGCAGAAGGCACTGACCCAGTTGCTCTCCAGCCGGGGACGAGTGGCCCTCCCACGTGCCGCAATGGGCCAGCATGCCACCACCGGGCCGGGTGAGATCCGAGTCCGCCCGGCGGAGGGCTGGCACACAGTCGACGCGCCTGACGCGTGGGCCAGGTACACCGATGACGCGACCGTGCGGCTGGGGAACCAGATAGCGGACTTCGCCATCGGTGGACTTCCCAAGCTGACGAGCACGAATGCTGTTCAGGGCGGCGGCGCCGCACCGATCTGGTTCGACCGCTTCGCAGACATTGACCCCACGGCCGCCGACGACGAGCACAACGCCGAGGAGATCGATGCCCTCGAGGATCAGCTCGAGGCCAATGCGGCACCATCCGTCGATCATCGCAAACTCAGCGAGCGGGAGAAGGCCCGGTACCGGCGCTGGCTGCACACCCTCGCCGACCTGATGAAAACGGCACCCGCCATCGACCGGTCCGCCATGGTTGGACTCATCCTGATCGCCACTAACCTCGACATCTGGGACTCTGCCACTGAGACGCCCGGTTGGTTCGACCTATTCGCCGATGCTGTCCGCGCCCTACCCGGTGACGACGTACCGGAGCCGCTCACGTCTCAGCTCGGCTCGCTTGCCGCGGTCTGCCTCTTCCGCCTCGACGAAGCCCAGCCGGCCAACGGGCGCACGCACCAGAACCAGGTCTTCGACGACACGCGCGATGAGCTCCGCGACCTCATCGCCCGCGCCGACCCGGACGCTGTCGCGGCGAATTGCGAATCCCTCGGCGCCGGCGGACGCACTGGCACGGCGGTCCTCCACGTCGCCCCTGCAGCGGTCTGGGAACACCGCAACGCGATCCTCCGTGCGGACAGCCATGCCGACGCCCTGAATAAGCTGCAGCGGAACTTTCCCACGTCGGACGTCAAAGCGCTCGGCCCGCTCACATTCGAGATCCGGGGCGACTTCACCAACACGGTGAAGATCGCGGCACAGGCAATCACGCTCGTCGACGGACTCCCGACTGTAGCGGTCGACGCTGTGGGACGGAGCGACAGGTCGACGCTCATCCGTCACGACGACACGCTGACCCACGTCACAAGTATCGGACAGCGAACCGTCTACAAGACCTACCGGCTGACACGCCTCGTCGATCCGGTCGCCATAGCGAGCAACCGCGAGCTGGAGCAAAGCGCTCGCATCGACCGTGCGCCGTGGATGGCCCTGTCCCCGACGGCGCAACGAGCGCTCGACGCCGTGGCGCGGGTCGAACATGGCTCATCTTCGACGGCAAACTCGTTGAGTCCTACGTGATGAACAGGGGAGAAATGATGGCCGAGGCACTGAACTCCCCGTTCAAGGCCGAGTGCGTCCCCAGCCCGGTCATGCGCCCGAAGGGCGGCTGGAAGAACGTGACCGACGTCGAGATCGCCGTCCCCCGAGAACGTCGACTGGTTCAACCACCGACGCCTGCACGGCGAGATCGGGCTTGCCCCCTCGGAGTTCGAGGCCAACCACTGGGCGAGCGTCACACCCGAGCACTACCCTGAAAACACCCGTCCCGATCGGGGCTGGTTCCACGTAGCCGAGCCTCCACGAAACCCGGGGCGGTTCAGGCCGACTCGAAGCGCTTGAACTGGTAGATGGCGTGGTTCATGTGCTGCGCGTTGAACAGACCAAGGTTGTTGAGAGTCCTGAAGTCTGCGACGGTCAGGCCGGTGACCCGCTCGAACAGCTCCGCGTCGAGGGACTCGATGACGTGCTTGAGAGCTTCTTCCCGGTAGTCGGTGGCGTACATGAACACGGGGATCTTGGCCAGGAATTTCTGCAACTTTTCCCGGATCTCGGCACGCTTCTTGGCGGGGTGTTGCCCGATGAGGTGGGGATGGGCATGTCCAGAGGATCTGGATGAAGGCGGCCTCGGCTACGGATGCGCCCGGGTGGGACCACACGGTCAAGATGACCTGCGGCGGTGACGGCCCCGGCACCGGGGAGCGCAAGCAGCCCCGGTCCCAGGGCGTTAACGAGGTCGGAGCCGAAGCCGACGCCGGGGGCGCCGCCCCCCGGATTTGTTCCGGTTTACGAGGGAGGGTAGGGGAGCGCCGGCCTGTCTGCCACGGAGACGGCGACGAGTGAAGATCTTCTCGCCTTCGCCCGGTCGGGGACCACCTGACCGTGCGCGTCGCGGCGTATGTCAAGGACTATGCCCCTGACCGACGGCCCGAAGGCTGAGACAATGGACCTCAGCCCCCTGCCCGAGGAGTGCACGCATGACGAACCCGCTCGACCTGAGCCGCAATGAGCCCACCGCCGTCGAGAACCCGCTGCACCTCGAGGCGCCGGAGCCGACCACCGACGTCGTCGTCCACGAGCCGGAGAAGGTGGGCGGCTACATCCTCGTGGACGCCGAGACCCAGCAGAAGCACGCCGAGACTGCGCAGAAGTTCCTCGACGACCTGCTCGCCACGCCGCTGCACAGCCCGGAGTTCCAGACCAAGCTCGCCCAGCTCACCTCGCTGGGGGAGGGGACGATGCGGCAGGCGGCGGACTCCACCAACCGCATGCTGCAGCGCCCCGCCTCCGCCCTGGCCGCCACCGGCGCCGACCCGGCGTCGCGCACAGGTGCCTCGCTCGCCGAGCTACGCCAGATCGTCACTGAGCTCGACCCCAAGCGCCACGACCTCACCGGCGCGCGCAAGGTCTTCAAGTTCCTCCCCGGGGGCAGCGGCATCCAGCGGTACTTCCAGAAGTACGAGTCCGCCCAGACCCAGCTCGACGCCATCACCAAGGCGCTCAAGGGTGGTCAGGACGAGCTGCGGATGGACAACGCCGCGATCCAGACCGAGCGCGACGCCCTGTGGGCCTCCCTCGAGCAGCTCGCCAACTACGCCGTCCTCGCCCGCCACCTCGGCGACGGCCTCGAGCAGCGCATCGCCGGCCTGCGCGCGGAGGGCAGGGGCGAGGACGCCGCCGCCCTGGAGTCCGACGCGCTCTTCTACGTGCGCCAGCGCCACCAGGACCTCATGACCCAGATGGCCGTGTCCATCCAGGGCTACCTCGCCCTCGACGTCGTGAAGAAGAACAACACCGAGCTCATCAAGGGCGTCGACCGCGCGCTCGACACGACCCTCTCGGCCCTACGCGTGGCCGTCATCGTCTCCCAGGCGCTCGGGCAGCAGAAGATCGTCCTCGCGCAGGTCGACGCGCTGAACTCCACGACGTCGGACATGATCCTCGCGACGTCGGAGCTGCTGCGCTCCCAGGGCGCCGACATCCAGCGCCAGGCCGCCCAGGCCACGGTGGACCCGGCCATGCTCCAGCAGGCGTTCGACAACGTCTTCCAGGCGATGGACGAGATCGACCGGTACAAGGCCGAGGCCACCCAGGCGATGAAGCAGACGGTCCACGTGCTCGAGGGCCAGGTGAGCCGCGCCCGGATGCAGCTCGAGCGCAGCCGGTCCTCCGACACCCCCGACACCACGGGAGGGAGCTGAGCCATGTCCCGCTGGACGCTGGGCAACGTCGTCAAGGTCGGCCTCGCCGTCCTGTTCCTGCCGCTCGTCGCCTACCTCGTCCTGTTCATCGGCGCGGTGAAGAAGAACCTTCGCGCCGTCCTCGAGGGCCTGGTCTACGCGGCCGGGTTCTCCGTGGCCGTGTTCTGGCTCGGCTGGGGCGGCCCCGGCTTCCTCCTCGGCCTCGCCTCGATGGGGGCCTCCGGCGTACGGGCCTGGCACCTGCGCGACCTGTGGCTGCCCAAGCGGCGCCGCTGGTGGCACCGCTTCACCGGCGAGCAGAACGCGATCGGCCCCGTCCCGGACGCCCCGCCGGCAGAAGCCGCGCTCGAGGGCACCGAGGGACGCGTCGCCGCGCTCACCTGGGTGGGTGCCTACGCCACGCAGTACCGGATGCGCCTGCCGGCGACGGCGTACACCACCGTCCACGAGACGTGCCGGCTGCTCGGCAGCGTCGTCGAGGCGGAGGCGCGCGCGCCCTCCCGCGACGCGCGCCTGGAGTACGAGCTCGACGCCATGGTCCGCCAGTACGTCCCCGGCGTGCTGCGCGGCTACCTCGCCATCCCGCCCGCTCTGGTCGACCAGCGCCAGCCCAACGGGCGCACCCCCAACGAGGAGCTCACCGAGCAGCTCGGGCTGATCGCCGAGCAGGCGCGCTCGCTCAAGGCGACCCGCGACAGCCGCATCCCCGCCCAGCTCACCACCACCGGCAACTTCCTGCGCGAGAAGTACGGGGACCGGCAGCAAGACGCGTACGACTTCGGAATCAGGTAGGGCCAGTCCGGCCGCCGGGGTATCGCTCGCGCAGTTGAGCGCCCGCGCCGACTTCGGGATTAGGTACACCCGATAGAGGCGTCGAACAGTTGACCCATCACTGGCTGGCCGAGGGCTTCGTATCGACGGCGGTGAGCGCGCCGGTCGACCGAAGCGCCGACGTTACGATCTCCGATCAGGCGCGGGAACCGCCTTCCGATTTGAGCCGTCCGTGTCAGTGGCGACTGGTAGACATGGGGCATACCTACCGAGGCCCGTGGCGTTGGTGACTCTCGGCGTGGTGGTGGCAGACAGTGGGCACCGACAAGCTGTTGGCGATGCGGGCAAACGGCGAGGAGAACATGAGCGATCACGGAACGATGCATGGTCGATCGCCGGCCGTTTGGGACGATTTTGTGGGGGCTGCGACAGCGTTCCTCAGCTCCGTCGCCCGGCGAGAAGGGCAGACGACCTACACCGAACTCAACCGCGAGCTAACTGAGCGGACGGGCCGTCCCGGCTTCAACTTCGATAGTCAGGCCGAGCGCGCCGCTATGGGGTACTTGCTCGGACGGGTCGTCGAGCACACACGACCAGAGTCGGGCTGCATGCTCTCAGCCCTCGTGATCTACCTTGGCGGTAACGACCCTGGCAGCGGCTTCTACGCTCTCGCGAAGCAGCTCGGGCTGCTGTCGATCTCCGCCAGCGCGGACGAACGCTTGACTTTCTGGGCCGCACAAGTGAAGGGCTTGCATCGGCACTACGCAGCGGTCGAGCCACGGTCATGAGTTCGCCGAATGGTGGTTGAGAATCAGCGAGGCAGGGCGGTGCCGCCGACCAGCCGCGTTGGTGCCCGCTCTGCCCTAGCCTCCAGCCATTCCCCCGCACGCCAAGGTGTCCTCGATGTACGGAAGGTCATGTGCCTGTGAAAGCGACAGAGGCTGTCCTGCTGCCGTTCCTGAAGAAATCCCCTCAGTTCGTCATCCCGATCTATCAGCGCACCTATAGCTGGACGACCAAGGAGTGCCGGCAGCTGTGGAATGACATCCTCCGCGCGGGGCGCAACGAAGACGTTCGTGCCCACTTCATCGGTTCAGTGGTCTACATCGAGAAGGGGCTCTACCAGGTCTCCTCTCAGACCCCCCTCCTTGTGATCGACGGCCAGCAGCGACTCACGACCGTCATGCTGCTGCTCGAGGTGCTCGCCCGTCACATCGCCGAGACCGAGCCGGTGGAGGGGTTCAGTGCCAAGAAGATCCGCAGCTACTACCTGCAGAACCCGCTCGAAGAGGGCGAACTCCGGTTCAAGTTGCTGCTGACCCAGACTGATAGGGACACGCTTACGGCCCTGGTCGGGCAGCGTGAGTTGCCCGCCATTCGATCTCACCGAGTTGAGGAGAACTTCGCCCTCTTCGAGAACTTTGTGGCTGACCTGGGTGAGGACGTAAGCGCCCTGTGCGCGGGTTTAAACAAGCTCCTCGTGGTGGACGTCTCGCTGGATCGGGTGCTGGACAACCCGCAGCTCATCTTCGAGAGCATGAACTCCACGGGGCGCGAGCTCAGCCAGGCGGACCTGATCCGGAACTTCGTCCTCATGGGCCTGGAGCCCGGACACCAGACTGAGCTATACCGGCACCACTGGCGGCCCATGGAGCTCGACTTCGGCCAGGAAGGGTACGGCGCTCACTTCGACAAGTTCATGCGCCATTACCTCACCCTGAAGACCGGCGAGATCCCCAACGTCGGTGCGGTGTATGAGGCGTTCAAGTCTTACTCGAGGACGCCGAGCGTTGCAGCCGCGGGCGTTGATGCCCTGGTGGCTGACATCCACACGTTCGCCCGCTACTACTGCGCGATGGCACTCGGGAAGGAGTCCGACCAGGCTCTCGGCGAGGCGTTCCAGGACCTTCGTGAACTTAAGGTCGACGTTGCATTCCCGCTGCTGCTGGCCCTCTACCGCGACTACTCTGCCGGGATCTTGTCCAGGGATGACTTCGTCACGGCGGTGCGCCTGGTCGACGCATACGTCTTCCGGCGGGCAATCTGTGCAATTCCGACGAACTCGTTGAACAAGACCTTTGCAAACTTCCACAAGAACCTGCGGCCGGAGGCGTACCTCGAGAGCATGAAGGCAGCACTGCTCCTGCTGCCTTCCTACCGGCGCTTCCCCAACGATGAGGAGTTCATGCGCGAGTTCCGCACGCGGGACCTGTACAGCTTCCCACGCCGCAGTTACTGGCTTCGTCGGCTGGAGAACCACGGCCGCAAGGAACGCGTCGCGGTCGACGAATACACAATCGAGCACATCCTTCCGCAGAACCCCAACCTCTCGAACGAGTGGCGGACAGCACTCGGCGAGGACTGGGAGCGGGTCCATCAGACCAAGTTGCACACACTTGGCAACCTCACCCTGACTGGCTACAACAGCGAGTACTCCGACCGGCCCTTTGCTGAGAAGCGTGACATGCAGGGAGGGTTCAAGCACAGTCCACTGCATCTGAACGACGGCCTTGCATCCGTCGAGGTCTGGCACGAGGGCGCAATCGACGCCCGCGCCCACCGCCTCGCTCAATAGCCACCAAGGTCTGGCCGGCACCCCACCTGCCTGCCGAGGTCCTCGCGCTGTATCGCCCTTCCACACAGCGCCCGGCTACGACGTACACCATCGACGACCACCGGCACCTGGCCGAAGGGACACAGTCCCGCATGCTCTTCGAGTCGCTCCGTACCGAGATCCTCGCTCTGGACGCGGGCATCACTGAGGAGTTCCTCAAGCACTACGTCGCCTACAAGGCCGAGACCAACTTCGTCGACATCGTCCCGCAGGTCTCCCGGCTCCGGCTATCGCTGAACATGCCGTTTCATGAACTGCACGACCCACGCGGCGTCGCCACCGACGTCAGCGGTGTTGGGCGCTGGGGGAACGGCGACGTCGAAGTGGGACTTACCGGCCTGGCCGACCTGCCCTACATCATGGGCCTGATCCGCCAGTCGTTCGAGATTCAACTCGGCGAACCCGAACGGACACTGGTGTAGACGCGCGCCCCTCCACGTGACCTCATCGCTCCGGGCGAGATACCGTCAGCCGCGGTCCGATGTGGGTCGAGGCAGACAGAGAGGTTGCGATGAGCGTCGAGGTCTGGGTGACCCTAGGCGGTGTGATACTCGCAGGCCTCCTGGCCTGGCACCAGCTGCGGGCGTCACTGTACGTACGCAGGCGTGAGTTCGAAGACATCTACGTCCAGCGCTACTGGGAGATCTCCAACCGGCTGAACCTCGACCTCCGGATCGGCAGCTACAGCGGCGGTGACTTCGCCGAATTAGCCGATGCTGAGGACAAGGACGCGCAGTACCTCGCCATGTGGGACTACCTGGCGCTATGCGAGGACCAAATTGACCTGCGGAAGAGCGGCAACGTCACCGACGAGGCGTGGGCCGTCTGGAGCAGCTCGATCGCGGGCACGGTCAGTCGCTACCCCTACGAGGCGTTCTACGATCTCATCGAGCAGGGGCTGGATGAAGCCCACGTCGATGAATCCGACCGCCCCTGGGAACACCTTCGAACGCTCAGGCACGACCCGGGCGCGGGACTTCCCGACCCGTACCCGCTCTCCGGCACCGGATGGCGCCAGCGGTGGCGCCGCTACGCCACAGGGCGACGGGAGCGGGTCGCGCTGACTGGCCTCGAGGTCGAACGCCTCAAGATGCGACGACGATAGGGTCACTCAGCCCGTAACTGCGATCCGCACCTGCCTGTCAGTTGGCAGGACGTCAACGCCGACCGCCACGCGTTCGCGGACAGGACGCAGCGTTCGCCGCGGGACAGGTCGCTTGCGCGCAACATCAGGTGGACCAAGCACTGGCAGCCGCTGCGACGTCGGTGATCAACCGGTGTGGATGAGACCTGGGGCGACAGGATAGGGCGAGCTCACACGGGCTTGTGGCGTTCGAGCGCGTTTCCTGGGCTCCATCGTCAAGCGAAACTGGACGGTGAACTGCTCCTTCTCGACGACCTGCGTCGATGGCGACGTGCGCAACGTATTGACCCCGATCCGTAGAAGTACGGCGCCAACTGCCCTACGCTGACGCGACGCATCTGAAAAGAGGAATCCGTGGAACGCAGTCTCTCCAGGTACGAAGAGTGGGCAATGGGGGAAGTTGAGGAACACCGTCGAGCCCAGCTTGCCCGGTCGCCGCGGCGCCTCGTCCCAGCGCAGGTACGCAAGGTGTCGGACCGTGCAGCGACGGTTGCCAGGAACGTGCCGGGCGCCGAACGCGTGCAGGGCGCTTACATGAGAGCTGCTGAGGGACTCACAAGGGCTGCATCGAAGGCTGGGCAAGCCACTATCACCCCGGACCGAGTTGTCCGGGCGTACAAGCGGCGCGGGTACGCGGTCGACTGCCTGGAGGACATCCGCGCGCTGGACCTTGAGGTGGTCGAGCGCAGAGTTCACCCGCGCCGCAAGAACCTCGCGTACTCAACCACTGCCTTCGCAGGAGGGGCCGTTTCTGGCGGAGTGATCACCGGGGGCGAGGCGCTGTTCGCAGCCGGGTCCGTTGCCGGAGCCGGTGCTGGCGGTGTGCCTGGTGTGGGGACCGTCGCCACGGCGATAGCGGCAGACACGGCGTTCACTCTGGCGCTCATGAACCGCGCCATCACGCACACGGCGCTCTACTACGGATACGACACCTCGGAGCCGAGCGAGGCGATCTTCGCGATGTCCGTCATGAACCTTGGAAGCGCGACGACGAGCGCTGCCAAGACGGCGGCCTACCAGGAACTGTCTCAGTTGACCCAGCAGCTGGCGCGCCGCGCTACTTGGCGGCAGCTGAATGAGCGAATCCTTCCGCGAATCGCAGCAAAGTTCGGCGCAAAGTTCGGGTTCAAGATCACGCAGCGCAAGCTCGGAACTCTCGTCCCCGTCGCGGGCATCGCCATCGGCGCCGGACTCAACTTTCACCTGCTCGACAGCGTTGGCGACGCGGCCTATTGGGCATATCGCGAGCGGTTCCTGCGGGAGAAGGCGGAGGACTTCTCGCTCTCGCTCCCAGCGGTGGAATTTGAGGACATCTCAGCGGAAGACGCAGCAGCCGGCGAGGACGAAGGCACGATTGATGTCATCTCGATCGTGGAGGAGACGCTGCGGGAAGTGGACGAGCCGCCGTCAGTCGAGGCTGGGTTGCCCGGGCCTGAAGGACGCTAGTTCAGCGCCCGCGTCGACTCCGGGATCACGCCGTCGGCGTACAGGCTCTTCGCGACGTCCTGGAGTGCGGTGAGCGCGACCCGCTGGGTCAGGGGCCCGTAGGAGATCCGGGCGACGCCGAGGGCCTCGTACTCCGCCGCGGTGAGCGCGCCGGGCAGGCCGATGACGCTGACCTTGCGCTCGCCGATGCCCTCGACGAGCCGGCGGGTGACGTCGGCGTCGAGCACTCCGGGGACGAAGACGATGTCGGCCCCTGCCGCGAGGTAGGCGCGGCCGCGCTCGACGGCGTCGGCGATCGACTCCTCGACGGGACGGCCACCGCCGCGCACGAACGCGTCCGTGCGGGCGTTCAGCGAGAAGGGCACGCCCTCGGCCTCGCCGGCGGCGACGACGGCCTCGACCCGCGCGGCTGCCTCGGCGACCGGACGCAGCCGGTCCTCCATGTTCGCCCCGACGATGCCGACGCCGATGGCGCGGCGGGTGGTCTCGCCGGTGTCCTCGTAGCCGTCGTCGAGGTCGGCGGTGACGGGCACGTCGCCGGCAGCCTCGACGATTCGACCGACCATGTCGAGCGTGAGGTCGAAGGGGATGGTGCCGTCCGGGTAGCCGAAGGTCGCGGCGATCGAGTGGCCGGCCGTGGCGATCGCCCTGGTCTCCGGCAGCGCGAGGACGGCCTTCGCCGAGACGACGTCCCAGACGTTCACCACCCGGAGGATCTCGGGGGCGGCGTGCAGCGCGGAGAGCGCGCGCGCCCGCTCGGCGGGGGACGTGGTGGTCGAGGTCTGCGTCATCCCGCCAGGCTAGTCGGACATCTCGGGCGCGTGGGCCCGGACGGTGCCCCTGCCCGAGTGCGAGCGCTGGTCGTACAGTGGAGCCGGGGCCGCCGTGGGGGCGACCGGACCCGAGGAGATGGTCACGATGACCGAGGCAGGCATCGACGTCAGCGTTCCTCCCAGCGGCACCGGCTGCGCCGAGTGCCTGCGCGACGGCGGGTGGTGGGCCGAGCTGCGCCGGTGCGCCGCGTGCGGGCACATCGGCTGCTGCGACAGCTCGCCGGGCACCCACGCAACAGCGCACTACCGGGAGACGGGGCACCGGTACATGCGCACCTTCGAGCCAGGGCAGTCGTGGTGGTGGGACTACGAGACCGAGTCCGTCACCGCCGGCCCGGAGCTCGCCCCGCCGCAGAGCCACCCGCTCGACCAGCCCACGCCGGGCCCGGCCGGAGCCGTGCCGCCCGACTGGCCCGAGCACCTCCACCGCTGACACCGCGTCAGGCGAGAAGCTCCCAGGACCCCGCGCCCGGGCAGGTCCGCCGGACGCTGCCTACATTGGCCCGATGGAGCCCTTCTCAGCCGCGAGCGTGCCCGACCTCACCGGCCGTACCGTCGTCGTCACCGGAGCGAACAGCGGTCTCGGCCGGGTGACCGCGCAGGTGCTCGCCGGTCGCGGGGCGAGCGTCGTCCTCGCCGTGCGCGACGTCGCCAAGGGGGAGGAAGCGGCGCGGCAGATG
Organism: Georgenia wutianyii; assembly: GCF_006349365.1. Taxonomy (NCBI): domain Bacteria; kingdom Bacillati; phylum Actinomycetota; class Actinomycetes; order Allobogoriellales; family Allobogoriellaceae; genus Georgenia; species Georgenia wutianyii. The sequence goes on along the minus strand of NZ_CP040899.1, from coordinate 2,136,317 downwards.
CCCGGCGACGTCGACGTCCGCCGCCTCGACCTCGCCGACCTCACCTCCGTGCGGGCCTTCGCCGCGGGCGTCGACGAGCCGGTCGACGTCCTCGTCAACAACGCCGGCGTCATGATCCCGCCGCTGGGCCGCACGGCGCAGGGCTTCGAGCTGCAGCTCGGCACCAACCACCTCGGCCACTTCGCGCTCACCAACCTCCTGCTCCCGAAGATCCGCGGGCGCGTGGTCACCGTGTCCTCCAACGCCCACCGCGCCGGAGCGATCGACTTCTCCGACCTCAACTGGGAGCGCCGGCGGTACCGCCCGATGGGCGCCTACGCCCAGTCCAAGCTCGCCAACCTCCTCTTCACCACCGAGCTGCAGCGCCGCCTGGAGGAGGCCGGCTCTCCGGTTCGTGCGGTCGCCGCCCACCCCGGTCTCGCGGCGACCAACCTCCTGCGCGGGCCGGGTGGCCGGCTGCAGGCCGTGCGGGACCGCCTCATCACGGCGTTCGCCCAGACCGACGAGGACGGTGCGCTGCCGGTGCTCTACGCGGCCGTCGCCGACGTCCCCGGTGGCAGCTACGCCGGGCCGGGTGGCCGGTTCGACCGCGGCGCCCCCGCCCTCGTCGGCCGCTCACGGCGGGCGCGGGACGCCGAGACCGCCCGCAGGCTGTGGGCGGTCTCCGAGCAGCTCACCGGCACGACCTTCCCGGTCGAGACCGTCCGGTCCTGAACAGTCCGCCGTCGCGACCCGCGACGACGGGGAACGGGGGTCAGGCTGTCCGTTCGACGCGCACGACGACGTCGTGCAGCGGGAGCTCACCCTCCCGCGTCGTGACCGTGCGAGCGCGCTCGGCGGCGGTCCGCACCGTCCACGACGACGCCGCGAACAGGGCCGCGACGTCGGCCGCGCTCACCTCAGCCTCCCGGGGGTAGTGGTGCTCGGCGTCGCCCGAGCCGTGGGCGATGACGAGCAGCGTGCCGCCGGGAGCGACGAGGTCGGACAGGCGCTGGTAGAGGTCGAGCTGGGGGATCGCGGCGTGCGCGTAGCACGTGACGACGAGGTCCCATCGCTGCGCCGGCTCCCAGGCGAGGAGGTCGGCCTCGACCCAGGACAACCGGCCCGTCACGGACGCGCGGCGGGCGTTCTCGCGCGCGGCGGCGAGCGCGGCGGCGGAGATGTCCACCCCGGTGACGTCCCAGCCGTGAGTCGCGAGCCAGATGGCCTCCGCTCCGGCGCCGCACCCGGCGTCCAACGCCGTCCCGGGCGTCAGGTGGGCGGTCTCCTCCGCGAGGTAGGGGCTGGCCGCAAGCCGGTCGTGGGACGCCTCGGCCCAGTGCCGGTCCCAGTAGGGCCGGTCGAAGGCGTGGTCGTCGTGCTGGTGCGGGGCGGGGTCGGCCATGGCGACACTGTGCGGCCGGCCCGGCACCAGGGCAAGCCTCGCGGGCCAGGAGGGAGGGAGCAGCGCCGTCGCGCCGCCGGCACGCTCGCCGGGGACGCAGACTGCGCTCACGTCGACTCGCCGAGGACCACCTGCGACGGCGCACTGTCCCACTCCGGGACCGGTAGGCCGAGGACCACCCGGGCCGCCCGCCGACCGTAGGCGGCGCCGTCGATCCGGACCGTCGTCAGCGACGGCCGCCAGAGCCGGGCAGCCGCGTCCTCGTCGAAGCCGATGACTGCCAGATCCTGCGGCGCGCGTAGCCCCAGGGTCGCCATCCCGGCGAGCACGGCGAGAGCGACGTCGTCGCTGTGGGCTGCCACCGCGGAGACCCCCTCCTCCCGGACGAGGCGCTCGACGGTCTCGGCTCGTCGCGCCTCGTCGCCCCCGATGACCGTCTCCACGAGCGGTGGCAGGCCCAGCTGCCGCGCGGCACTGCGGGCGTGTGCGCGTCGCGTGCGCGCGAACGGAACGTCCTCCGCCGGCCCGACGAACGCGATCCGGCGGTGGCCGCGCTCGACGAGGTGCCGCAGCTGGGCGAGGGTGTGAAAGGCGAACCCGGCATGGTCGCCGGCGGCCACCCCCGAGACGACGTCGTCCTCCTCCCCGCCCGTCGTCACCACGGTGAGGTCGAGGGTGGCCCGCGGGGCGACGGCGTCGATGACGTCCGCGATGATCCCGCCCGGCTCCGCGGTGACGAGGAGCGAGTGGCCGTGGCGGCGCAGCTCCGCGGACATCCCCTCGACCAGCGTCGCGACGGTGCTCCCGCCGATCATCGCGCCGACGTTGAGGAGGACGACGGGGGATCGGCCCTCGCGCAGTGCACGGGCGATCCGGTGGGGGACGTACCCGACCGAGTCGGCCGCGCGGCGCACCCGTTCCCGGGTGCTCGGGGTGATCGTCTGCCCGGCCGTGCCGTTGAGCACGTAGCTCACCGTCGCCGTCGAGACGCCGGCGAGGTCCGCGACGTCGCGGATGGTCGGACGGCGCGCCAAGGACTCGCGAGTCACGCTCCGACGCTAACACTTAAACGATTAAGTGACTACGTTTCCCGTACCACCCCACGACATCCGAGCAAGGAGGTATGCGATGAAGGCATGGCAGTTCGAGGGCACCGGAAGGCCGATCGCGCTCAACGAGATCCCTGACCCCCAGCCGGGGCCGGGCGAGGTCGTCATCGACATGCGCGCCGCCGGGCTGTGCCACAGCGACGTCATGTACATGCAGATCGGTGAGCGGGCGATGCCCTTCCTGCCGATGACCCAGGGCCACGAGAACGCCGGCGTCATCAGTGCGATCGGCGAGGGGGTCACCGGGTGGGAGGTGGGCGACGCCGTCGGGGTATGCCCCTCCGGCGTCAGGCCGCCGGCGGGCATGTTCACCCCCGGCGGGTTCGCCGGCAAGATGGTCGCGCACTCCGCCGACCTCGCGCGCGTGCCCGAGGGCATGGACTGGGCGCTCGCCGCCCTCGCCACCGACGCCGGCATGACCTCCTACCACGCGATCATCAAGGTGGGCGGTGCGCGCGAGGGCATGAAGGTCGGCGTCATCGGCTACGGGGGTCTGGGCCAGGTCGGCGCGCGTGCCGCGGTCCTCAAGGGTGCCGAGGTGCACGTCGCGGAGACGAAGGAGTCGGTCTGGGACCTCGCCAGGGCGGCGGGAGTCAGCGGCGTGGTCGCCGATGCCGCGGAGTGGGCCGGCCAGAGCTTCGACCTCGTCGTCGACTACGCGGGCTACGACACCACCCAGCGCGCCCTCGACGCCGTCCGTCGCGGGGGGACGGTGGTCCAGGTGGGGCTCGGGCAGCCGACGTTCACGATCAACGCCAACACCATCCTCGGCAAGACCATCACCGGCTCGCTCGGCGGCACCGTCGAGGATATCGAGGAGGTCTACGAGCTCCTGCGCCGCGGGGAGATTCAGCCCGCGTACGAGGTCATCGGCTTCGAGGAGATCGGCGAGGGCCTCGGCAGGCTTGCGCGCCACGAGGTCACCGGCCGCCTCGTCGCCCGGATCGGGGACTGAGCGCGAGCGGGGCCGCCCCACAGGTGGCCCCGCTCGGACTTCGGCTGGGCGGAGACGTCCAGGCTCGGGACGCGGTTCATCCTGCTGTCCGGGCTCGTGGCCGAGATCCTCACGCTGCTCACCGCCTCCGGCGACCTCGGACTGTTCACGCGCAACCTCGCCGGGATGACGGGTGCCGGTCTACTCCTCAGGAGGCACCTGGGCGTGGTGGTCGCGGCCCTCGTGCCCGTGGCGTGGGGGATCGCGATGCTCACGTTCGGCAATCCGGACGGTGACCGCGTCCTGTCGTGGGCCGGCCTGCCCACCGTCACCCGGGACTCCCTCGCCGCTCGCGCGGGCGGGGAGGCCGCCCCCTCGCGACCTCCCCGCCCCGTGCCCTGCCCGCGGTTAGCGGAACGACGCCGCCCGGCGGCGAGTGGACACCGCCGCCGTCCCTCCGGCGAGCAGGACAATCAGGAGGCCGAGCAGCGCCGCGGCCGGCGCGCCCGTCACCGGGAGGCTGCCGCCTCCCGCCGTCGGCCCCTCGCCACCGCCCGGCGCGGGCGCCGGGTCCGGGGCGCCGGTGGTCGGCGGGGCGGTGGGCTCCTTGGTCGGCACACCCGGACCGGGCACCTCGGCGGCGGCGAGCGCCACGAGGTACTCGTAGATCGCCAGCCCGATCTCCTGGACCACGGGGTTGCCGATCTCCTGGGCCTCGGCGAAGGAGGACGTCGTCGTCACCTCGGTGAGCACCGCGACGGCGGCCTCGTGACCGGGCACGAGGAAGTAGCCGACGTCGTGGGTGACGTTCCCGGTCTCCCCGGTCTTGTGGGCGACGGGCGCGTCGTCGAGGACGGCGCCGAACTTCGTGTCGACCTCCTGGTCGCCCATCCAGGTGAGGATCTGGTCCCGCGAGCCGGCGGCGAGCAGGTCATCGCCGTACATCGCCTCGAGCAGACCCATGGTGTCGGCGAGGTCGAGGACGTTGGCCGGGTCGCTGATCCGGTCGCCGGGGAACATCTGCCGGTTGAAGCGCATGACCTCCAGGCCGAGGTCGTCGAGCAGCTCGCGCGTGGTCGGGATGCCCGTGTAGTAGAGCAGCACGTTGGTCGCGGTGTTGTCGCTCTGCACCACCATGAGCCGGGTCAGCTCACGCACCGTCGTCGTGTACGGCATCTGCTCGTGCTGCAGGCTGCCCGAGCCCGCCACCACCATGTACGGCGAGATGGTCACCGGCGCGTCGAGGTTGAGCATGCCGCGCTCGGCCTGGCGCATCACCGTGGCGAGCAGGGAGAGCTTGATGACGCTCGCCGGGTTGTACGGCGCGGGGGAGCCGAGCAGCAGCGCGCCGCCGTCGCCGGCGAGGTCGGTGAACCCGACCGAGGCCCGGATTCCGCGCGCCTCCGCGCGGTCGAGGAAGGGCTGGACCACCGTCTCGACGTCGTCGGCCACGTCGCCCGTGACGCGGGCGAAGTCGTAGACGACGCGCGCCGCCTCCTGGACGAAGACGTCGGCCTCCTCCCGGGGCATGCCGGTGAAGGACGACGTCGCGGTGAGTGCGAGCTCGCGGCCCGGCAGGAGAATGACGCCGGAGTCGTGCGACACGTCGGAGAGCTCACCGGTCTTGTTCGCCAGGTGCGCCCGGGGCACGACGGCGCCGAACTTCGTGTCGACGAGCTGTCCGCGCATGAGGTCGAGGACGTACTCGCTCGAGCTCTCGCTGAGGATGCCCCCGTCCCACAGCAGCGTGACGAGCTCGGTGACCTCCGCGGCGGAGATGTAGTTCTCCTGGAGGGGAGGGGAGGCCGGGTGGATCATCTTGCGGCCGAGCCGGAGGTCCTCCAGACCGAGGTCGGCGGTGTACTCGTTGACGGCGTCGAACCCGCCCGCGAGGTCGATGAGGACGTTGGTGGCGGTGTTGTCGCTGACCTGGACCATGAGCTCCATGAGCTCGCCGACGGTGATGTCCAGGGGGAAGGAGCGGTCCTGGAGGGTGCCCGAGCCGCCCACGATGTTGGGGTCGCCGGCGGGGATGGTGACGACCTCCGCTAGGTCGAGGTCCCCGGCGTCGACGTCGGCCATCAGGGTGGCGAGCAGCGGCAGCTTGATGATGCTCGCCGCCTTGACCCGCTCGTCCGTCCCGGCCACCAGGCTCGCGCCGTCGTGGTCGCCGGCGAGACCGGTGACGGCCACGCTCAGCGTGACCCCGGCCGCTGCCGCGTCGGCGACGACGGCGTCGAGCCCGGCCTGCAGCCTGTCCCAGTCGTGCGTCGGCTGGGCGGAGGCGGAGCCCGCCCCGCCGAGCGCGAGGGCGGCGCCGAGCGCTGCCGCCGTCACCGCCCGGACCGCCTGTCGTGATCCTGTGCGCATGCGAGGTCCTCTCTGCGTCGTGGTGGACACGACGAGTGAAGCCGCCGGAGGTTGCCGCTCTGTTTCGCGCGTTACCGACATGTCACGCGACCTGAGACCGCCCTCCCCGGTGTCGGTGCGCTCGGTTACCGTTCGTGCGGGGGCCACACCGATGCCCCCTTTGCCGACCACCATGGGGGAACCTCCGTGACACCACCGATCCACTCGCCCCGCGGAGCGCGCCGTTGCGCCCGCGCCGGACTGAGCCTGGGCGCCGCCACCGCGCTCGTCCTCACGCTCGCCGGACCCGCCGCCGTCGCCGACACCGGTGACGGCGTGACGTCCCTCGGTACGGCCGCCGACCTGGGCGTCTCCGTCCCGGGCGACGCCGCCGAGCTCACCAGTGAGTTCGCCGCCTCGCCGACGGGCGCCTACTTCGTGGAGTTCGCACCGCGGCCCACCACCCAGGGCGGGAGCACCGCCTCTGTCCAGCGCGTCCAGCGCGACTTCGTCTCCGAGGCGCAGGACGCCGGCATCGACCTCGAGGTCCGGCACACCTTCTCCAGCCTGTGGAGCGGAATCTCGGCCGACATCGACGACGCCGACATCGAGCGCGTGGCCGACCTGCCGCAGGTGCGGGCCGTCTACCCGGTCCTGCCCGTCGCCGCGCCGGAGCGTCCGGTCTCCGAGCCGGAGCTGCGCACCGCGCTGACGATGAGCGGCGCGGACGTCGCCCAGAGCGAGCTGGGCTTCACCGGCGAGGGCCTCAAGGTCGGCGTCATCGACACCGGCGTCGACTACGACCACCCCGACTTCGGCGGCGCCGGCGTCGACGGCGAGACCCCCTTCCCCAACGACAAGGTCGTCGCGGGCTACGACTTCGTCGGCGACGACTTCAACGCCGACTCCACGAGCGCCGGCTACCAGCCCGTGCGCTTCCCCGACGCCGACCCCGACGACTGCGGCGGTCACGGCACGCACGTGGCCGGGATCGTCGCCGCTGATGGCGACACCGCCGCCGGCGGCGTGCGCGGCGTCGCGCCCGACGCCCAGATCGGCGCCTACCGCGTCTTCGGCTGCGAAGGCTCGACAGAGAGCGACATCATGGTCGCCGCCATGGAGCGCGCCCTGGCCGACGGCATGGACGTCGTCAACCAGAGCATCGGCTCGGCCTTCTCCACCTGGCCGCAGTACCCCACGGCCGTGGCGAGCGACAACCTCGTCGACGCCGGCGTCGTCATGGTCGCCTCCATCGGCAACAGCGGCGCCTCCGGCACGTGGTCGGCCGGAGCGCCCGGTGTGGGCGAGGACGTCATCGGCGTCGCCTCCTTCGACAACGTCTCGGTGACCGCCAACGTCGTCGACATCGACGGCGAGCAGCACCCCTACTTCCCGGCCACCGGCTCGCCCGAGCCGCCGACCGAGGGCTCCCTGCCGCTGACCCGGCTCGGTGACCCGGGCACTCCCGCGGCGCGCGGCTGCCCGGACGTCCCGACGTCCGTCGCCGGCCAGGCGGTGCTCATCGAGCGCGGCGCTGACCCGGCCGACTCGGGCTGTGACGCGAGCTTCTACGCCAAGGCGCTGCGGGCGCAGACCGCGGGCGCGGCGGCCGTGCTCATCTACAACAACGTCCCCGGGCTCATCAACCCGACCGTCGAGGGCGCCACGCCGATCACCATCCCGGTCATCGCCATCTCCCAGTCCGCCGGCCTCGCCGCGGACGCGGCGGTGCTCGACGGGGGCGCGACCCTCACCTGGACCGACGAGGTGGGCACGACGCCGAACCCGACCGGCGGGCTGATCTCCTCGTTCAGCTCCTACGGGCTGGCCGCCGACCTCAGCCTCAAGCCCGACATCGGCGCCCCCGGCGGCAACATCTACTCGACCTACCCGCTGGAGAAGGAGGGCGGCTACGCCACCGCCTCCGGCACCTCCATGGCAGCGCCGCACGTCGCCGGCGCCGCGGCGCTCCTGCTCCAGGCGCGACCGGACCTCGACGCGCACGAGGTGCGGGACATCCTGCAGAACTCCGCCGACGCCGCCGCGTGGTCGGGCAACGCGACCGCCGGTCTCCTCGAGCCGGTCCACCGCCAGGGTGCCGGCATGCTCGACATCGACGCCGCGATCCTCGCGACCACGACGGTGACCCCGGGCAAGCTGTCTCTCGGGGAGTCCGAGGGCGGGCCCGTGACGAAGAACCTCACGGTGACGAACGACGGCGACGCGGCGGTGACCTACGACCTGTCGTCCACGGATGCCCTCGCCACCGCGGGCAACCCGGACAACCCGAGCTTCTTCGGTGGTGCGGCGACCGTCGTCATGCCGGACCTCGTCACCGTCCCGGCGGGGGAGAGCGTGACCTTCCCGGTCACCATCAGCCCCGCCGCGAGCCTGGAGCTCGCGCAGTACGGCGGGTACGTCGTCCTCACCCCGCAGGGCGAGGGCGAACCGCTGAGCGTGCCGTTCGCCGGGTTCGCGGGTGACTACCAGGCGCTCCCGCTGCTGGAGAACCTCGGCAACGTGGACCTCCCGGCGCTCGCCACGCTCACCGAGTGCGACCGGCTCATCGGGATCGACTGCACGGCCGGTGCCGAATGGGACCTCGCCGCTGCCAACACCTTCTTCTCGATGGCCGACGGCGACGTGCCCACGGTGCTCATCCACCTCGAGCACCCGGCACAGTCCCTGACGTTCACGGTCTTCCAGGCGATGCCCGAGGGCGCCGCCCCGAACGCGGCGACGCCCGGCCAGGCAGTGGCCCGGTTCGAGCAGCACGTGGGCCGTGACTCGGGTGGATTCACGGCGTGGACGTGGGACGGCACCCGGTCCACCACCGGCACCGCCCGCAGTGCGGTGCCCGACGGCCGCTACGTCCTCGAGGTCCGCGCCCTCAGCGCGCTCGGCGACCCGACCAACCCCGCGCACGTCGAGACGTGGTCCACCCCGGCCTTCGTCATCGACCGCGACGGCGACGGCCAGGTGCCGCCGCTCGAGCCGGAGCAGCCGGTCGAGCCGGAGCAGCCCGCGGTGCCGGAGTACGGGTTCTTCCTCAACGACGGCTGGTCGCCGGTGGCGGGTCACGTGTTCGCCTACGGCCGGTTCACCGACGAGGTGCTCATCGGTGACTGGGACGGCAACGGTACCGACACCATCACGGTGCGGCGGGGCAACGAGTTCCACGTGAACAACGCCCCGCGTGGCGGGGCAGCCGATGCGGTGTTCGTCTACGGGCGGCCCGGTGAGGTCGTGCTCGTGGGTGACTGGGACGGGGACGGGACCGACACCCTGGCGGTGCGCCGCGGGGCGGAGTACCACGTGAAGAACTCCCTGTCCGGTGGCCCGGCGGACCAGGTCGTGGTCTACGGCCGGGCCGGTGACTCCGTCCTGGTCGGTGACTGGGACGGGGACGGGGCCGACTCCTTCGCGGTGCGCCGCGGGGCGACCTACCACGTGAAGAACTCGATCGCCGCGGGTCGGGCCGATGAGGTCTTCACCTACGGTCGGCCCGCCGACGTCACCCTCGTGGGTGACTGGGACGGGGACGGGAAGGACACCTTCGCGGTGCGCCGCGGGGCGCAGTACTTCGTGAAGAACTCCCTGACCGCCGGCCAGGCGGACTTCACCCGGGTCTACGGCCGGGCCGGGGACGAGATCTTCGTGGGTGACTGGGACGGGGACGGCAAGGACTCCCTCGGGATCCGCCGCACCCCCTGACACCTGAACGCCTGAGCTCCTGAGCTCGAACGGCACGGGGTCCTGCACCACCACGGTGCAGGGCCCCGTGCCGCGTTTGTCCGTCCTCGCGCCCGTCGTGTCCTCATGCCTTGCGCGCACGTGCCGATAGTGCGGGGAGAGGCACCGAGGAGGGAGAGGCCGTGACGGAGCACCGCGAGGCGACCGGAGCGGCGTCGCCGCGCGCACGGGAGCACCACGCCGCCCGCCGCGGCGGGTCGCGGCGAGGGCCTGCGCGACTGGTCACGCCGGCACTGTCCGCGGCTCTCCTCATCGCTGTCCTCGGCTGCGGCGCCATGACCGACGAGGCCGCGGTCCGCGGCACGGACAAGGCCGAGCTCAAGGACGCCGGCTGGGCCGCTGCCGAGGCGACCGCCGACGCCGACCCCATCCCGACTCCCGACCAGGACGCGACCCCCGACGTCCACAGCGCACAGCGCTCGGCCAAGGCCTTCCTCGCCGCCGGGCCGGCGTCGCGCAGTGGGCTCATCGCCCAGCTCGAGTTCGAGGGTTACCCGGCGCGCGATGCGACCTGGGCCGTCGACCAGCTCGACATCGACTGGGAGGAGGAGGCCACCCGGTCGGCCACCGGCTACCTCCAGACCATGCCCTTCTCGCGCGACGGGTTGGTCGACCAGCTCCTCTCCGAGGGCTTCACCCAGGAGCAGGCCGAGCACGGCGTCACCGAGGCCGGCCTGTAAGCGGCGTCGGAGGGCCGAGGGAGTGCCGTGGCGGTCGGTCACTTGGCGCCCTCCCCGGTCGCCACGAAGGGCTGGTGCCCGTTGCGCGCAATGAGCCTTCGCCGCCTCCCCGTAGTCGGCGCGCCCGGCCTTGCGTGCTCCGGCGGGCGGGCGTGGGATGGGTGTCATGGACCTCTTCGCCCAGCCCGGAGCACCCCGGCTGCGGTTCGACGTCGACACCTCGGCGTGCGACCTCGACGACCTCGCGCCGTGCGGCGGCGTCGAGGTCACCGTCGGGGGCGACGTCGCGTGGGCCGACCTCGTGCAGCGGGCAGTGGCCTCCGCCTGGCCCGGGGTCGAGCGGCTGGGCGGGTACGGCGGCACCGTGGCCGACGTCGTCCGCGAGAACGCCGAGGCCGACGGGCAGGCGGTGGCCGACGTCGTCGCCTCCGTGACCGCCCACGACCTCACCGATAATCGAACCCGCGGCTTTGCCTTCACCGAGTGCGCGTTCGGTCCGGGCACGTCGCGCTTCCAGGAACGGCTGCCCGGCGGGCGGTACCGCTACGACGTCCTCGAGGTCGCCTTCCTCTTCCAGCTGGGCGACCTCACCACGCCGATCCGCGACCCGGAGCTCGCCGCCGCCCTCGGCGTCGAGCCCGGTGGCCGCGTGCCCATCGCGGAGTACGCGGCGCGTCGCGGCATCCGGAGAGGCTGACCCACCCTCAATCGCGGTGCACGATCCAGCGCTCGGCGCAGGAGGGTTCGTCAGCGCAGGTGGGCGGCGAGGTAGTGGCCGGTGAGGCTGGCGGCGTCGCGGGCGATGTGGTCCGGGGTACCGACGGCGACGACGCGGCCGCCGGCCTCGCCACCGCCCGGTCCCATGTCGATGACCCAGTCGGAGTTGGCGATGAGGTCGAGGTCGTGCTCGATGACGATGATCGTGGCGCCGCGGTCCGCGAGCCGCTGGAGCACCGCGAGCAGCGTGCGGACGTCGAGCGGGTGGAGCCCGACGCTCGGCTCGTCGAGGACGAACACGGCGTCGGACTGGTCGCGGTGGAGCTGGGTGGCGAGCTTGAGTCGTTGCGCCTCCCCGCCCGAGAGCGCAGGGGTGTCCTCACCGAGGGTGAGGTAGCCCAGACCGAGGTCGGCCAGCGCCTGCAGCCGGCGCCGCACCGGGGCGATGTCCCCGACCGCCTCGAGCGACTCGACGACGGTCAGCCCGAGCAGGTCGGGCAGGGAGAGCCCGCCGCGCCGGATCTCACTGGCCGCCGGTGCGTAGCGGGAGCCGCCGCAGTCGGGGCAGGCGATGTCGACGTCGGGCAGGAACTGCACGTCGAGGGAGACCTGGCCGGTGCCCTGGCAGCGCGGGCAGGCCAGCGAGCCGGTGTTGTAGGAGAAGTCCGACGCGGTGAGACCACGGCCGCGCGCGTCGTCGGTCTGGGCGTAGGCCTTGCGCAGGTCGTCGTACACCCCGGAGTAGGTGGCGACGGTCGAGCGGACGTTGACGCCGATCGGCGTCGCGTCGACGGTGTGCACCCGGCGGATCCCCGGGGCGTCGATCTCGCGCACGTGGGCCGGGACCCGGTGCGCGTCGTCGTCCCCGGAAACGGCGAGGAGCGCCGGGACGAGCGACTCGAGGACGAGCGTCGTCTTGCCCGAGCCGGACACCCCGGTGACGGCGACCAGCCGCCCCGTCGGCAGCTCCACCTCCAGCGGGTGCACGGTGTGGATGGCGCCGGTGGCGAGGCGGATGCGCCCGGCGTCGAACATCGCCGCCTCCGTCGCGCGCTCGCGGACGACGACGGGCTCCTCGCCGGTGAGGAAGCCCTGGAGCAGGGAGTCGGGTTCGGCCGCGAGGTCGGCCGCGGTGCCCCGGGCGACCACCCGACCGCCGGCGGCGCCCGAGCCCGGCCCGATCTCGATGAGCCAGGACGCCTCGCGCAGGATCTGGACGTCGTGGTCGACGAAGACCACCGAGTTGCCGTCGGCGAGGAGGTCACGCATGACCCCGAGCAGGCCGTCGACGTTCGAGGGGTGCAGCCCGATGGACGGCTCGTCGAGCACGTAGAGGACGCCGGTCGTCCGGTTGCGCACGGCGCGTGCGAGCTGGACACGCTGGCGCTCGCCGGTAGACAGGGTGGAGCCGGCGCGGTCGAGGGTGAGGTAGCCCAGGCCGAGCTCGACGAGCCGGCGGGCCATCGACCGGAGCGTCTGGACGAGGCCGTCGGCCATCTCGTGCATGTCCGGCGGGAGGGGCGCGGTGACGGTGCCGGACCAGGCAACGACGTCGTCGAGGGTCATCGCGGTGACGTCGGCCAGCCCGAGCTCACCGATGCGGGGAAGGCGGGCGCGCTCGCTCAGCCGGGTGCCGCTGCACGCCGGGCACACGCGTTCGGTGAGGAATCGGGCGACCCGGCTGAGGCGCTTCTCGTCGGTCGCCCGCTTGAGCTCCTCGGTGACCGTGAGGCGGGCGTTGCGGAAGGTGAAGTCGAGGTCGTAGACCGACGTCTTCGTCGGGAAGGTGATGTGCTTCTTCTCCTCCGGGCCGGCGAAGACGATCTCGCGCTCCCAGTCGGACAGGTCCCGGAAGGGCACGTCGGTCCGCACGCCGAACTCCCGGGCGATGGCGGGCTGGACCTTGAAGTTGAACATCTGCCAGGGCAGCACAGCGCCCTCGTCGATGGTCTTGGACTCGTCGGGAACGAGGGTGGCGTCGTCGACGTCGCGCACGACGCCGGTGCCCGTGCACTCCGGGCAGGCACCCTCGGAGTTGAAGGCGAGCTGCTCGGCACCCGGCGCCGCGACGGTCGCGCCGCACTCGGGGCAGGTGAAGGGCACCTCGGCGGCGACGTCGATCGTCGGCGGCACCCGGTGGCCGTTCGGGCACACGTGCGTGGCGAGCCGGGAGAACATCAGCCGCAGCACGTTGAGCAGCTCGGTCGAGGTGCCGAACGTCGAGCGCACGCCCGGGACGCCGGGCCGTTGCCGCAGCGCGAGGGCCGCCGGCACGTGCTCGACGGAGTCGACGGCGGCCCGCGGGGCGTGCGCCATCCGGCGCCGCGTGTAGGTGGACAGCGCCTCGACGTACCGCCGCGACCCCTCGGCGTACAGGACCCCGAGCGCGAGGGACGACTTGCCCGAGCCAGACACCCCCGCGACGGCCACGAGCTCCCGCAGCGGGATGTCGACGTCGATGTGCTTGAGGTTGTGCACGCGCGCGCCGCGCACCGAGATGTGGTCGGGGGACGAGGTCATCCGGTCCTCCTCACCGGTCGGGACAGGCGCACGGGCAGAGGCCGAGCGTAACGACGTCCTGGGACGCCGGCTCCGGCAGCGCTCCCCGCTGCCGCGACCCGACCGCCGTGTTAGACAGGTGTCATGCCTCTTGACGGTGAGTACGCCCCGAGCCCTGCCACCCGCGCCCGCGAGCAGGCCGAGCTCTACGAACGGACCGGCGGGAAGGAGGGCGGCACGCTCGGCGGGCGGCCCGTCGTCATCCTCACCAGCCGCGGCGCGAAGACCGGCAAGCTGCGCAAGACGCCGCTCATGCGGGTCGAGCACGACGGCGCCTACCTCGTCGTCGCCTCGATGGGCGGTGTGCCGAAGCACCCCGTCTGGTACCACAACCTCGTCGCCCATCCCGAGGTCGAGCTGCAGGACGGCGCCGAGAAGTGGGACATGACCGCCCGCGAGCTCAGCGGCGAGGAGCGCGAGGTGTGGTGGGAGCGGGCCGTCGCGGCGTTCCCGCCCTACGCCGACTACCAGGAGCGCACCGAGCGGGTCATCCCCATCCTCCTGCTGGAGCGCCAGGACTGAGCGGCGCTCAGACCTCCTCCAGCACGGACAGGACGTTGCCGGCCGGGTCGGGGAACCAGGCGATGACCGGCCCGCCGCCGCGGAAGATGCCGTCCGCGTCCGTCTCCATCGGGGTGCCGGGGTAGCGCTCGAAGACCACCCCGCGGCGCGTCAGCTCGGCGACCGTCGCCTCGACGTCGGGCACCGGGAAGTTGAGGACGGTGTAGGTCGCGGGGACGTGGTCGGACTTGGCGTAGGCGACCACCCGGGCGCCCCCGGGCAGCCCGATGAGGACGACGCCGGGCTCGCCCGCCTCGCTCACCTCCAGACCGAGGGTGTCCCGGTAGAACCGGGTGGCGGCGTCGATGTGGTCGACGGAGAAGCCGGCGAAGGCGCTGGTGTGCTCGAACAGTGGAGTGCTCATGGGGTGTAGACCCGCGGGCGACACAGGAGTCATCGCGGCCGGGCAACGCGCCGACGCCCGCCTAGCATGAGGGCATGTCCCAGGCAGGTGAGGGAGTGCAGTCGTGACGCCGTCCGCCCGCTCGGCGGTCCCGCCGTTCCAGGTCATGTCGATCCTCGACCGGGTCGCCCGGCTGCGCGCGGAGGGCCGCGACGTCATCTCGCTCTGCGCCGGTGAGCCCGCGGGTGGCGCGCCGCGCGAGGTGCGCGAGCTCGCAGCGGCCACGCACGCCTCCGGTGCCGCGCTCGGGTACACGAGCGCGGTCGGTCTGTGGTCGGTGCGCGAGGCGATCGCCGGCCACTACGCGCGCTGGTACGGGCTCGAGGTCGCCCCCGAGCAGGTCGCCGTCGCCACCGGGTCCTCCGGGGCGTTCATGCTCACCTTCCTCGCCGCGTTCGACGTCGGCGACGTCGTCGTCCTCGCCCGGCCCGGCTACCCCGCCTACCGCAACATCCTGCGGACCCTCGGCTGCCGGGTGGTGGAGGTCGACTGCGGGGCGGACACCGGCTTCCAGCCCACGCCCGAAGTGCTCGACGCCGCGCTCGCGGAGCACGGGCGCATCGCCGGGCTCGTCGTCGCCTCCCCGGCCAACCCCACCGGCACGATGATCGACCGCGAGCGGATGACGGCGCTGGCGGCCTGGTGCGCCGAGCACGACGTGCGCCTCGTGAGCGACGAGATCTACCACGGCATCACCTACCCGACCGACCCCGCGGCGCCCGACGCGCGCGGGGTGTGCGCGTGGGACGTGCCGGGCGCCGAGTCCGCCGTCGTCGTCTCGTCGTTCTCCAAGTACTGGGGGATGACCGGCTGGCGGCTCGGGTGGGCGCTGCTGCCCGCCGACCTCGTCGCGTCGGTCGACGCGCTCGCCGGGAACATCGCCCTCTGCCCGCCGGCCCCCGCACAGCTCGCCGCGCTCGGGGCGTTCTCCGAGGCGAGCTACGCCGAGGCCGACGGGCGCGTCGCCGGCCTCGCCCGCACCCGCAGTCTTTTGCTCGAGGACGTCCCGTCGCTCGGCTGGGGGCCGCTCGCTCCCGCCGACGGCGCCTTCTACCTCTACGCGGGCCTGGGGGAGCGGCTGGGCGGGTACGCGTCCTCGGTCGAGTGGTGCGCGGCGCTGCTCGAGGAGGAGGGTGTGGCCCTCGTGCCCGGTGTCGACTTCGACGGCGCGCACGGGCAGGGGTACGTGCGGCTGTCATTCGCCGCCGGCGCGGACGCCGTCGCGGAGGCGGTCACGCGGATCCGGAGGTTCCAGGAGCGCTGACCGCGCCAGAACAGGGCGAAGCGCAGAGCTCGACGTCGGCGGTCCAGCCCCGCACGGCGTGGAGGTCGACTTTGCCACCTCCCGCGCGGCCTCACGACGACGCCTGATCCCCCCTCTCCCGTCCCTCCCACTCTGAGACACCCCTGACGACCCTGGGAAACCCCTCGCAACACCCCTGGGCACCCCGGAAGGGTGTCCCAGATGAACTGACGCCCAGTCCTTCGCCCTGCCTGCCGTCTGGGACACCCCTTTGGCGACTGAGACGCCTCTCACCGCACGCGGCGACGCTCCATACGGTGTCCCAGAGGAATGCTCGAGCAGGACCCCGCGCAGCCAGCCTCGGGCGCGACTCAAACCCTGCGGACACCCCGCCCAGCGTCGGAGCGCCCCAGATGGGCGTCCCAGGGCCTTGCCTGCGAGAGCCAGCGGAGCAACAGGCCGGTTTGGCAATGTCGTCCGACCGCGCCCCGAACCGGACGATCGAAACGACTACGGCAGTTCTGCCGCGGCGTTACGGTCCCTTTACTGCCTCTGGCAGCACCTCCACTATCAGATAGGACGGGCCGCGACATGGCTCAGCGTTTCAATCCTGCTCCCGGCTGGCCGGATCCGCCGGAGGGGTGGATTCCCCCTCACGGCTGGCAACCGCCGGCCGAATGGCCGACCGCACCTCCCGGTTGGCATTATGTGGTCGACGACGATCACCCGGTGGCCGTCCATGACCAAAGCGCGGCGCCACATCACACGAGTCCGTCCCGCCCGTGGTACCGGAAGAAGCGCCTCCTGATACCGGCTGCGGGGCTAGTCGCCATCCTCGGGATCGCCGCCTTGGGCGGTGGACAGGATGAGCCCGCACCAACCGCATCGGTGGAGAGCACGACAGACGCCGTCGAGCGCGAGACCGAGACCGCTGATGGCGAGGCTGAGGCTGAGGCCGCAGCCGAGAGGGAGGCCGAGTCCGCTGCCCAGGCCGAGGCAGAAGCGGCGGCAGAGGCGGAAGCCGAAGCGGCGGCTCAGGCCGAGGCAGAAGCGGAAGCCGCGGCGCAGGCCGAAGCTGAGGCCGCTGCGGCGGCCCCGCAAATGAGCCCCGCCCAGTCCAACGCTCTGCGTGCCGCCGAGAACTATCTCTCGTTCATGCCGTTCTCACGGGATGGACTGATCGAACAGCTCTCGTCGGAGTACGGGGATGGGTATTCGGTCGAGGATGCGACGTTCGCAGCGGACAACGTGCAAGTGGATTGGAACGAGCAGGCCGCAAGAGCGGCGGAGAACTACCTCGAGATCATGCCGTTCTCGCGGGACGGGCTCATCGACCAACTGACGTCAGAGCACGGGGACCGCTACACCCTGGAGCAGGCAACCTACGGGGTGGACCAGGCAGGTCTGTAACGGCCACGCATACGAGAATCCTGTTCTCGGCCGGGCGGAACTCGGCTCTCGGGCGGAAGTCCGCTGACACGCTGAAGTCGGCTCTCGTGCGGAAGTCGGCTGTCGCGCGGAAGTCGGCTGTCGTGCGGAAGTCGGCTGTCGTGCGGAACTCGGCTGTCGCGGGGGAGAGAGGGAGGGGGCGAGGGCTTGATTAGGGGCTGGGGCTACGGGAGGCGGGCCTGCTTCATCAACGCGTTGGAGTAGACGTTGGAGATGCGGGTCCCGCCGAGCCAGGCGGTGAGCCGGGCGGCCTCGGCGTCGAGGGCGGCCCTGCCCTCGGCGCCGACGTCGCGGTGCGGGACGACGCGGACGGCGCCGTCGTCGTCCTGCACCCAGGCGCCGACGATCCGCCCGCCCCACCAGGCCGTGTTCCCAGCGTTCCCGTTGGTGTCGAAGAGGTACGGGACGTCGGCGGGGTCGAGGTAGAAGCCGCGGCCCTTCCAGCCCATCGTCGTGGGGTCGAGGGTGGGCAGGAGGGCCGCC
The DNA here is from genome assembly GCF_006349365.1 of Georgenia wutianyii. Classification (NCBI taxonomy): domain Bacteria; kingdom Bacillati; phylum Actinomycetota; class Actinomycetes; order Allobogoriellales; family Allobogoriellaceae; genus Georgenia; species Georgenia wutianyii. The sequence continues at coordinate 2,118,693 of NZ_CP040899.1, read as the reverse complement.
CAGGGCCCGGGGTCCGGGACCGGCTCCTCGTCACCGGGCAGCACCCAGCCGACCTGCCCGCCGTCGAGCGACACCTCCACCGCGTCGAGGGCGGCGAGCGCGGACCGCACGGCGGCCTTGGTCGAGCCGAGCCACCACTGGACGTCCTCGACGGTGCCGGGGCCGAATGTCGTCAGCCAGCGGCGGACGAGCTCGGCGTACCCCTCGTCGGAGGTCAGCGGAGCGGGACGCTCGCCGAGCCACGCGTCCGCGAGCGTCCACGTCGGGCGGTTGATGCGCCAGTGACCCGCGTTGGGACCGCGGGAGATCCGCCCCTCCGCGCCGAGCATGGTGAGGACGCGGGGGCCGATCTGGAACGTGCCCCCGTACTTCTTGTCGAGGTTGACCGTCATGGAGCCGGTGAGCTCGGGGACCCGCTCCCGCAGCTCGCGCGCCGACAGCGGGCCGGACCGGGCGAGGTGGGCCAGGACGGCGCTCGCGGCCGCGTCGACCCACGCGGCGCCGTCGTCGGCCACCCCGTGCTTCTCGATGTCGCGGGCGATGACCCGGCGCTGCTCGGCGGCCACCCGCGCGCTCGCGCTGCCGAGCGTGGCCGGCAGCAGGTCACGCGGGAAGACGAACAGGGTCCGGCGCATCGCGAGCTGCTTGACCAGCGAGCGGTCCTCGTACAGCGCGGCGTCGACGTCCTCCGGGCTCACGCCCTCGGTGCGGGCGTGGACCGCGAGGTGGACCGTCGCCGGTTCCGTCGCGTGCAGGACGGTCATCGCCCGCGTGACGGCCACCGGGTCGGCCAGCCGGTGGGCGGGGTGCAGGCCGTGGCGCACCGCGAGGCGGGCGCGGCGCTCGGCGTCGTCGATGTGGCGCATCGGGGTCCACTATGCCGGGCGGGGCACCAGTTCAGGCGGTGCGCGCGCCGACGGTCCGCCGCGGCAGCCCGACAGCGACGACGGTGGCCGCCCCGATGAGCGCCACGGACGCGAGCACGGTCCCGCCCCACGCGCCGAGCTCCCACGCCTGGCCGAGCACCACCCCGCCCACCGAGGAGCCGAGGTAGTAGGCGAACGTGTAGAGCCCGGAGCCGTCCGACGGCCGCGGGCTCAGGCGGGCGGCGTTCGCCGACGCGGTCGCGTGGACCATGAAGAAGCCCGCGGCCACGACGGCCAGCCCCACCCACACGAGGACGAGCGAGTCCGGGACGGTGAGCCCCACCCCGGCCAGGCACGCCGCCAGCCCGACGAGCGCCGTCGTCCGCAGCCCGGCGCGCCGCTCGAGGCGCCCGGCGAGCGAGGACGTCGCCGTCCCGGCGAGGTAGGTGAGGTAGAACATCGAGCCGATCCCGGTGCCGAGGAGGAACGGCGGGGCGCTCGTCCGGTAGCCGATGACGTTGTAGATCCCGACGAACATCGCCATCGCGAGCCCGGCGAGGACGTAGAGACGCACCCGTGCGGCGCGACCGGCGGCCGGGCCCCGCCCGGCGGGCGTATCACGCACGGTGCGGGTCCGGGCGGTGATCCCGCCCGGCAGGAGGAGGAACGCCGCCGCGGTGAGCGCCGCACCGACGACGGCGACGACGAGCAGCGCCGTGCGCCACGAGGCGACGTCGGCGACGACGCCGCCGAGCACCCGCCCGCCCATCCCGCCCACGGTCGTGCCCGCGATGTAGAGCCCGGCCACCCGCGTCACCGATCCCGGGTCGATGTTCTCCGCCACCCACGCCACCGCGGCGGCGGGCACGGCCGCCAGCGCCACGCCCTGCACACCCCGGGCCACGAGCAGGAGCGCGAACGACGGCGCGAACGCGGCGAGGATCCCGGCGGCTGCGGCCGCAGCGAGTCCCAGGACCATGAGCCGGCCCCGCCCCAGCCGCTCGGACAGCCGCGCGAAGGGCAGGACGGCGACCGCGATGGCGAGCGTCGAGACCGAGACGAGCAGGCTCGCCCGGGTCGCGTCGACGCCCAGGTCGCGCGAGACGAGCGGGAGCAGCGGCTGGACGACGTAGATCATCGCGAAGGCGGCGACGCCGGTGGCCGCGAGTGCGAGCAGGGCTCGGCGGAACCGCGGGTCCGCCGGTCGCAGACCCGCACCGGGAGGATGCGGGGCGGGCACCCGGTCACTGTAGGTGCCACGGACCGGGAGCGCGGGGAGTCCGGAGGGCACGCGCGTCCCGTGGACGACGAGCGGGGCGCCTGGTGCTGCGACGCCCCGGCGACGCGCCCGCGCGGTGCTTGCCACGCGGGGAGCGCACTGGTTCACTCGCGCCATGTCGGTGTGACGTACACCACATTGGACGCAGGGGGGCGTGCCGTGAAGACGAACCGACCGACGACAGGACAGCAGGGCCGAGGACTGCTCGCCATCGGGGCGGCCGCGCTCCTCCTCGCGGCGTGCGGCTCCGACGCCGAGCCCGACGGCGGCGAGACAACCACCGGGGGCGGTGCGACCGGTGGCGAGGACGTGAGCATCGGGCTCATCACCAAGACCGAGACGAACCCGTTCTTCGTCACCATGCGGGAGGTCGCCGCCGACTACGCCGACGAGCAGGGTGTCGAGCTCACGGCGCTCGCCGGCGCGTTCGACGGGGACAACGAGGGCCAGGTGCAAGCGATGGAGGACCTCATCGCCCAGGGCGTCGACGGCATCATGATCACCCCGAACAACTCCACCGGCGTCCTCAGTGCGATCGAGCAGGCGCGGGCGCAGGGCATCGTCGTCATCGCGCTCGACACCGCCACCGAGCCAGCGGACGCGGTCGACGCGACCTTCGCGACCGACAACCTCGAGGCCGGGCGGCTGCAGGGCGCCTACGTCCGCGCCGCCCTCGGGGAGGAGGAGCCGGCGCTCATCATGCTCGACGGCACCGCCGGGGGCACGGTCGACACCTTCCGCCACGACGGGTTCCTCGAGGGGTTCGGGGTCGAGGAGGGGGACGCGGCGATCCTCGGCGTGGAGAACACCCAGGGCGACCAGAACAACGCCCAGACCGCGATGGAGAACCTGCTCCAGCGCAACCCCGGCGTCAACGCCGTCTACACGATCAACGAGCCCGCCGCCCGCGGCGCCTACGCCGCGCTCGAGGCGCAGGGCCTCACCGACCAGGTGGTCATCGGCTCGATCGACGGCGGCTGCCAGGGCGTGCAGGACGTCGCCGACGGCCGGTACGCGGCGACCGTCATGCAGTTCCCGGCCGAGATGGTCCGCCAGGGCATGGACGCGGTCATCGAGGCCGCGGGCGGTGGCGAGGCGCCGTCCGGGTTCGTCGACACCGGCTCCGTCGTCATCACCGACGACCCTGTCGAGGGCATCGAGTCGGAGACCACGGAGTGGGGCCTGGAGAACTGCTGGGGCTGAGCGGGCCGACCGGAGAGGGGAGGGGCCATGCCACCCAGCAGCGGGACGGTCGAGGAGGCGCCGGCCGCCGTCGTCAGACGTGAGAGGCTCGGGCGCGCGCTGCGCAACCCGGTCATCGGCCCGCTCGGCGCGCTGGTCATCGCGATCGTCGTCTTCACCCTGACGACCGACACCTTCGCCACCGTCGGCAACGCCTCCCTCATCCTCCAGCAGTCCATCGTCATCGGGACGCTGGCGCTGGGGCAGACGCTCATCATCCTCACCGCGGGCATCGACCTCGCCAACGGCGCGATCGCGGTGCTCGGCACGATCGTCATGGCCAAGCACGTCGTCAACGGCGGGGACCCGTGGCTCGCGCTCGTCCTCGGGCTCGCCGTCACCATCCTCCTCGGGGCGGTGAGCGGGGTGCTCGTCACGCGGCTCGGGCTGCCGCCGTTCATCGTCACCCTCGGGATCCTCACCGTCACCTACGCGCTCGCCCGGCTCTACGCCGAGTCGCGCAGCTACCCGGTCGCCGACCGTGTCCTGCGGTTCTGGGGTGAGGGGATGACGGTGGCAGGAGTGCGTGTCACGTGGGGGTCCTTCCTCCTCCTCGGGCTGTTCGCCCTCTTCTGGTTCATGCTCGGCCGAACGGCCTGGGGCCGGCACGTCTACGCCGTGGGGAACGCGCCCGAGGCGGCCCGGCTCACCGGGATCAAGACGCGGCGCACGGTCCTGTCGGTCTACGTCGCCGCCGGCGCGCTCTACGGCATCGCCGCCTGGCAGGCGCTCGGGCGCATCCCCAACGCGGACCCCAACGCCTACCAGACCGGCAACCTCGACAGCATCACCGCCGTCGTCATCGGGGGGACGAGCCTGTTCGGCGGGCGGGGCAGCGTCGTCGGCACGCTCATCGGGACCCTGGTGGTCGGGGTCCTGCGCTCCGGCCTCACCCAGGCGGGCATCGACAACCTCTACCAGGACGTCGCCACCGGCGTGCTCGTCATCGTCGCCGTCTCTCTCGACCAGGTCTCCCGGCGGAGGGCGGCGCGATGAGCGACGACGACGTCCCGGTCCTCGAGGCGCGCGGGCTGAGCAAGTCCTACGGACACGTCCGGGCGATGGTCGACGCCGACTTCGACCTCCGTGCGGGGGAGGTGCTCGCCGTCGTCGGCGACAACGGCGCCGGCAAGTCGACGCTCATCAAGGTGCTGTCCGGTGCCGTCGTGCCGGACGCGGGGGAGATCCGGATGAACGGTGAGCCGGTGGCCTTCCGCTCCCCGCTCGACGCGCGGGAGCGGGGGATCGAGACGGTGTACCAGGACCTCGCCGTCGCCCCCGCGCTCGACATCGCCGCCAACCTCTTCCTCGGCCGAGAGCTCCGCCGCCCGGGTGTGGTGGGCAGGCTGTTCCGCGTGCTCGACGGCGGCGCGATGCGGGCCGAGGCCCGGCGCCAGCTCGAGTCCCTCGGAGTCCGCATCCCCGACGTGCGTCAGCCGGTGGAGACGCTCTCCGGAGGTCAACGGCAGAGCGTCGCGGTGGCGCGGGCGGCCGCCTTCGGCACCCGCCTCGTCATCATGGACGAGCCGACCGCCGCGCTCGGGGTGCGCGAGTCCCGGATGGTCCTCGACCTCATCCGGCGCATCCGTGACCGCGGCCTGCCCGTCGTGCTCATCTCCCACAACATGCCGCAGGTCTTCGAGATCGCGGACCGGATCCACATCCACCGGCTGGGTCGGCGGGCCGCCGTCGTGACGCCGGGAGCGAGCTCGATGCGGGAGGTCGTGGAGATCATGACGGGCGCGGCAGCCCCGGCGGGGGAGAGCACGTGAGCCCACTGCACCCGGGCGCCCTCGCCCCGGCCCTCCTGGAGCGCGCGTGGACCCTCGCCATGCGCCCCGGACGGCGCATCCTCGGCATCACCGGGGCACCCGGTGCCGGGAAGTCCACCCTGGCCCAGGCCCTCATGGAGGCGCTCGGGGACCGGGCCCGCCTCGTCGGGATGGACGGCTTCCACCTCGCCGAGGCTGAGCTCCGGCGGCTCGGACGGCACGACCGGAAGGGGGCGCCGGACACCTTCGACGCGCTCGGCTACGTGGCCCTGCTGCGGCGCCTCCGGGTCGGCGACGAGCGCGTGGTCTACGCGCCGGTCTTCAACCGCGCCCTGGAGGAGCCGATCGCGTGCGCCGTGCCGGTGCCGCGCGAGGTGCAGCTCGTCGTCACCGAGGGAAACTACCTCCTGGTCGACGACGGCGACTGGGCCGGCGTACGTTCGCTGCTCGACGAGTGCTGGTACGTCGACCTGCCGGCGGACGTCCGCGTCGCCCGGCTCATCGCCCGGCACGAGCGCTACGGCCGCTCCCCGGCGGAGGCCCGCGACCGGTCACTCGGCTCCGACCAGCGCAACGCCGAGGTCATCGCCGCGACGCGCGGACGTGCGGACCTCCTCGTTTCGGGGGCGTGAGCCGGTGCCCCCCCAGGGCGGCTCGCCCGGCTGACGGCCGACCCGTCGGGGGTGCCTGACACGGCGGCCCGCAAGTCGTTGTGGTGATCGACGAGTGACGCTATGGTCGGGCTAAATCGGTTCAGCATTCGTCGTCGCATGCGGAACACACGGGGAAGCAGCGCAGGTGGGCTAACCCGCCGCGCCGTCGACAGCCGGCCGGTCAGCTGGCAGGGATCGCACACGGATGTGCTCTGCCCGGCGCCGCCGACGGTGGGGGCCATGCCCTCGCACCTGTGGCCCCGGGCGTCGTCCCGCCAGGAGCACTGTCACAACAACTGGAGGAACCATGTTCGGACGTACTCGCACGAGTCGACGGTTGGCAACCGTCGCCATCGCCGTAGCGGCCCTGGTCGGTACCGGCACCGTGGCTGCCGCCGACACCCACGACGCCCCCGCGATCGACAGCTTCCACCCGGTCGCACGTGAAGCGGCCGCGGGCCTGCCCGACCGTACGGTCTACCGGCCCACCGACCTCGCGCCGGGCGAGCCCGTGCCGGTCCTCATCTGGGGCAACGGCGGCTGCCGGCCCGCGAACCCCTTCTTCATGAGCAGCCTGATGCTCATCGCCGCCCGTGGGTTCGTCGTCGTCGCGGACGGCGCTCCGGAGGCTCCGAGCAACACCCTCACCGGGATGCCGCAGCCCGACCGGATGATCGAGATCATCGACTGGCTAGAGACCAGTCCCCAGGCGCACGAGCAGCTCGGGTCCGCCATCGCGGACTCGCCGGTCGCGGTGTCCGGGAGCTCCTGCGGCGGCATCGAGGCGCTGGTCGCCGGGGCCGACCCGCGCGTGGACACCGTGATCTCCGCGAACAGCGGTCTGTTCGAGACGCCGGAGGGCGGCGAGCCGCCGCTCGGCTACGGTCGCGACAGGCTCGAGGACCTGCACACTCCCACGATGTTCCTCGACGGGGGGCCGTTGGACGGTGCGATGGGGAACACGATCGCCAACTACGAGCTGGCCACCGTGCCGGCCGTCTACGTGACGAACCCGCAGAACGGCCACGGCCAGTTCTTCTACGGTGTCCGCCTCGACGAGTCGGGCGACGTCCTCCCGCTGGACGGCATGGTGGAGAGCCTGGAGGAGCAGGTCGCCGTCTTCGTCAACTGGCTGGACTTCGTGCTCAACGGCAACGCACAGGCCGAGGCGTACTTCCTCGAGCCGTGCGGTCTGTGCGAGGTGCCCGGCTGGAGCGTCGAGTCGAAGGGCTGGGACGCGCTCGAGGAGCCGGTCGAAGAGCCGGCAGAGGAGCCCTCGGCGGAGCCGGCGCCCCCGCCCTCCGACCAGCCGACGGAGGCGCCTGTCGTGGACAGCACCGACGCGGCGCCCGCCCCGACCGGCGCCGGCGCCGGCGCGCTGCCCAGCACCGGCGCGGACGGCGTGATCCTCGGCGCCGTCGCGGCGCTCGTCCTGCTGACGGCCGGTGGTGCACTGGCAGGGGTCGTGCGCAGGCGCCGCTCCACCCTCGGCTGACACGGCAGCCCGGCGCCGCGCCTCAGGTACCCGGCGCAACGCGAAGGCCCCGGCCCTGTGCGAGAACAGGACCGGGGCCTTCGTAGCGGAAGGGCTCAGCCCATACTGCGCCGGCGGACGGCGAGGGTGACCGCGCCGCCGGTGACGAGCAGCAGGAGTGCGGCCAGCATCGGTGCGACCGGCACGCCGGTGGTCGGCAGCGCGCCGCCGGAGCCGGCGGGCACCTCGTCCGTACCGGCGTCGTCCGGGACCGGAGTCTCGACCGGACCGTCGGAACCCTGCTCCTCACCGGGAGCCGCGCCGTCGTCCTCGACCGGGCGCACCTGGGCCAGCAGCCACTGGAGCGTGGCGCTGTCCTCGTAGGTCGGGGCCGAGGCGAGGTGGTAGTCCGGCAGCGAGAACGCCTCGTCGCCGTACTCCGTCCAGAGGGCGAGCTCGGAAATGCGCTCCTCGCTCAGGCCGCGGTCGCGGTAGGCCGCGACGAGCGCGTCGTACGCGCCCTCGGCGTTCTCGACCGGGAGCAGGTGGTCACTGGTGCCGTGCGTGATCCACATCGGTACCTCGCCTGCGGCGATGAGCGCGTACTCGTCCTCGTCGGCGGCGAAGCCGCCGGTGAGCAGGCCGCCGGCGAAGAGCTCGGGCCGGGTGGAGAACATCTCCCACATGAGCTGGGAGCCGTAGGAGACCGACGTGGCGTAGACACGGCGCTCGTCGACGGAGAACCGGCCGGTGAAGTCCTCGAGGAGCTGGAGCACCTGAGCCGCCTCGAGCTCCTTGCCCAGGCGCGCGTTCTGCGGCGCGAGGACGATGACGTCCTCGTCGGTGCCCGTCCACTCCTCCTGGAACCACGCCGTCGCCGGCATGTCCGCGACGAGCTGCACGCGCTCGTTCTGGCCGTCGAAACCCATGCCGTGCCCGGAGAGGGCGACGACGAGCGGGTACTGCCGCGCCGGGTCGTAGCCGTCGGGCAGGCGGTAGTCGTAGCGCACGGTGCGGTCCGGGCCGGTGACGCCCTCGACGTCGGACTCGAACGTCGCGTGGACGAACTGGTCGACCTCACGGTTGATCGCGGGCTCGGTCAGCGGCCACGCCCGGTCGGCGTCGCCCCGGGAGATGACGGCCCCGCTCGGCGCGCGCACGTCACCGACCTGCACGACCTCGGTCGGCTGGTCCGGGTTGATCATCACCGAGCACAGGAACGTCGGGCACAGCGAGACCATGACGGTCCACCCGCCCTCGGGGCTGTCTGCGAGGTCGACGACGACGAAGCGGCCCGGCGCCTCGGGTCGGTCCTGCTCGAGGAGCAGGGCGGGGTCGTCCGTCGTGTAGACGTCGGCGACCTCCCGCTCGACGAGGTTCTCCAGCTCCTCCAGGCCGGTGAACCGGAAGTTGTAGGCGGTGTCGCGCACGGTGAAGTCGGCCGGGCTGAGCGACGCGGGGTCGACGACGTCGGCGTACTCCAGGACGAGCCCGGTGACCTGCTGGCCGAAGGAGGAGACCTCGGTGACCGGGGTGACGCTCTCGATCCGGTTGGGGGAGCGGTCCTGCGCCAGCACCCACCGGAGGATCGAGCTGTCGCTGTAGGTGGGACCGGTGGCGGCGTGGTAGTCGGGGTAGGTGAAGGCGTCGTCCGCGTACTCGGTGAAGCGGACGAGGTCCTCGGCGTCCTCGGCGCCCGCGGCGGTGTAGGCCGTGCGCAGCACCTCGGCCGAGGTGCGCCCGAAGTCCGGTGGGAGCACCGGGTCGCTCGTGGCGTGGGTGATCCACACCGGCGTCCGCGCGGTGGCGATCGACGCGGCCTGCTCCTCGCTCACCGGGAAGCCGGAGACGATGAGCGCGGCGTCGAACAGGTCGGGCCGCTCGGCCACGAGGTTCCAGGCGATGGTGGATCCCCAGGAGAACGTCGTCACGTAGGTGCGGTCCGCGTCGACGGCGTACTCGCCCGTGAACTGCTCGAGGAGGGCGAGGACGGACGTCCACTCGACCTCGTCGTCGCCGCGGACGTTCTGCGGCGCCAGGACGATGACGTCCTCCTCGCTGCCGGTCCACTCGGGCCGCACCCATGAGGTGGCCATGACGTCGACGGCGACGTTGACGCCGTGGTTCACGCCGTCGAAGCCGGAGCCCCAGCCGTGGAGGACGACGACGAGCGGGTAGGAGCGCGAGGGGTCGTAGTCCGCCGGGAGGCGGTAGGAGTACGGCAGGTCGGCACCGGGGAAGGGCATGACGTCGGAGCGGAACTCGTCGACGACGGGGTCGACCGGCGGGGCGGTCATCGGGAGGGCGTCCTCCGACCCGGCGGCGAGGAGTGGCGCGGGCGCCTCGCCCGTGGGGTAGCCGTGCACGTCCCCGAGCTGGACGACCTGGGTCGCCAGCGGGTCGCGCAGCTTCTCCGAGCACAGGAAGCCGTCGCACATGGAGCGGACCACGGTGTTGCCGCCCCGGTCCGCGGGGTCGAGCTCGACGATGACGTAGGTGCCGCGCGTCGAGGTGCCGTCGGCCCGGAGGGCCGGCCGGTCGTTGGTGTAGACGGCGGTGACGGTGCGTGGCTCGAGCGTGTCGAGGTCGGTCTCGTCGTGGGCGCGGAAGTTGTACGGGCTGTCGAGGACGGAGAAGTCGTCGGTCGACAGCGCCGCCGGGTCGACGTCGGCGCCGTACTCGAGGGCGACGGCGACGACCTTCTGTCCGAACGTGAGGACCTCGGTGACGGGGGTGATGCTGAGGATGCCGTCCTCCGCGGGCGGGGTCGTGGCGGCTGCCGCCGGACCCGTCGCGGCCAGGCCACCGAGGAGGAGGACGAGCGTCGAGACGAGCGCGCGGCGCAGGCGCTGCCGTGGTGAACGGGTTGTCGTTGTCTGCATTGGTCTCCTTCGACCGGCTCGATGAGCGGTGCTAAAACGATGTAGCGGGAGGCTACGTGGCACCCGTGGAGAGGTCAAAGGCGACGTCGGGCGCGTGTCGTCTGCACGTGCTGCCTGGGCCGAGGTTGGGCGGGAGGTCTCAGGCGGGGGAGCGGACGGCGACCGAGCCGCGCTCCCGCAGCGGCATCCTCACCCGGTGGACCTGCGCGCCGAGCGGGTGGGCGCCCTCGGCGCGCAGGGCGCCGACGAGCATCTCCACCGCCATGGTCCCCATCGCGCGGTGGGGGATGGCGAAGGTCGTGAGTGTGGGGCGCAGCCAGCCGGCGAGCGGCGCGTCGTCGAAGGAGATGACCGAGGTGTCCTCGGGGATGCGCAGGCCAGCCTCCTGCAGGGCCTGGTAGGCGCCGAAGGCGAGGCGGTCGTTGAAGCACAGGAGCGCCTCGGGGACCTTGCCGCGCTCGAGGAGGTCGTGCACGGCCTCCCACCCGTGGGCCGGGTTCCAGGAGCGGTAGGGGTAGCCGGAGGCCGGCGGGACGCCCGCCTCGGTGAGCGCCTCGAGGATGCCGGCCAGACGCAGGCGACCGGCCTCGGAGGCGGCCGGGGCGTCCTCGAGCGTGGGGCCCGCGCCGATGAGGTGGATGTCGCGGTGGCCGGCGGCGAGCAGCTGCTCGGCAGCGGCCCGGCCCGCGGCCTGCTCGTCCGGGACGATGGCGGCCGGGCCTCCGCCGTCAGGGGGGAGTGAGTTGAGCAGGACGACGGGCAGCGTCTCCAGCTCCACCGCCAGCGCCCCGTGCTGCCGGGTGAACATCGAGGCGAGGATGAGGCCGTCGACCCGGTGGTCGAGCATCGCCTCGATCGCCCGGCGCTCCTGGACCGGGCCGCCGCCGGTCTCGCTCATGAAGAGCATGTAGCCGCTCTCGCGCGCCGCGTCGAGGGCGCCGCGGATCATGCCACCGGCGAGCTGGGAGGAGGCGACCGTGTCGGAGACGAAGCCGATCGTGTTCGTCAGGCCCTTGCGCAGGCCCACGGAGATCGTGTTGCGGCGGTAGCCGAGGGTCTCGGCGGCCTCCCGCACGCGGTCGTGGACGGCGGTGGAGATGCGCAGCTCACGGCCCCGACCGCTCAGCACGAGGGACGCGGTCGACGACGACACCCCCGCCTGGTGCGCGACGTCGGCGAGGGTCACCCGTCTGGTGGGCATGGTCCTCCTCTCGGCGCCGATGGTAACGGTTCGGTGACCCGCCACCCGCCACCTTGACACACCTTGGATGGCGGTGGTCACATGTGCCTGCTAACACGATTTAGCCGAGCGCGCTTCCCGCGCGTTCGCCCCCTCTGAAGGGAGATGAAGGTGTCTCGCACCCTCTCAACACACCGCCGGTCGCGCGTCGTCGCGCTCGGCCTCACCGGGCTGCTGGCGCTGTCCGCCTGCTCCGCCCCGGGGACCAGCTCCGACGACGAGACCGGCGCCGACGCCGGCGCCACTGACAGCGCGACCGCCTCGGGCGAGGCGCCCAGCTGCGGTTCCGGTGACGTCGTCATCGACGCCTACGTCGAGACCGGCTTCCCTCTGTTCCGTGAGCTCGCGGACGAGTTCACCGCGCAGTACCCGAACGTCACGTTCGACATCCGCGAGGACCAGTTCGCCGTCCTCACGCAGAACGCCCCCCGCGTCCTGGCCGACGACCCGCCGGACCTCATGCGCCTGCCGCAGATGAGCGAGCTCGCCTCCGACGGCCTGCTCCTCGACCTCGACCCCTACGCCGAGGCGTTCGGCTGGGACGAGTGGCCCTCCTCCCAACTCGAGCAGATGCGCGTGGACGACGAGGGCCGCCGCGGCTCCGGCCCGCTCTACGCGATGGGCCTCAACTTCTCGATGACCGGCGTCTTCTACAACAAGGCGCTCGCCGAGCAGATCGGCATGACCGAGGCGCCGGCGACGCTCGAGGAGCTGGACGGCTACATGCAGGCCGCCGTCGACGCCGGCATCACGCCGAGCGCCCAGTTCAACGGTGGCGCCACGGGTGGCCTGGCCTTCCCGCTGCAGATGCTCATGGCCTCCTACGGCGAGCCCTCCGAGGTCAACGCCTGGGTCTACCAGCAGGAGGGCGCGACGATCGACACGCCCACCAACCTCCAGGCCGTCGAGCACCTCGAGCGCTGGATCGAGGCGGGCTACTTCGCCGAGGACATCAACTCGCTGGACTACTCGCAGTCGATGGCGCGCTTCCTCGAGGGCGACAACCTCTTCTTCTTCAACGGTGACTGGGAGTCGGGCACCTTCGACTCGCAGGTCCCCGGCGAGGTCGGCTTCTTCCTCATGCCGCCCGTCGAGGAGGGTGGCGAGGTCGGTGCGATGTCCGCGCCGCTGACCTACGGCATCGGGAACGGCGCCGAGAACGCCGACTGCGCCGCCTACTTCCTCAACTGGATCGCGACGGACGAGGCGGCCCGCACCATCGCCGTCGAGGTCGGTGGCTCCCACCCGATGGGCCCCGTCGACGCGTTCATGCCCGAGATCGACGAGAACTCGGTGACCGCGCAGACCCTGGCCGCCGGCGTGACCATCGGTGAGGACAACGGCTCGATGGACTTCATCGCCAACGCCACCGGCGGCATCTACGCCAAGGGCTGGACGCCGAACCTCCAGAAGCTCGTCGCCGGGCAGATCGAGGCCGCCGAGCTGCTTCCCGTCGTCCAGACGGAGTACGAGAACGAGATCGGCTGATGTCCGACCTGACCATCTCCCGGCTCACGCCGGAGGCGGACGCGCGGGGGACGGTTCCCCCCGCGCGTCCGGGTCGGGGAGCAGCGTGGGCCCGCCGCCGCCGTGCGGCGGCGGCCCTCGCCCTCGTCCTCCCCGCCGCGTTCTTCTACGTCGCCTTCGTCCTGCGCCCCATCATCTTCACGTTCCAGTACTCGCTGTACGAGTGGAACGGGGTCACCGAGGCGACCTTCGTCGGGACGGAGAACTACTCCCGGCTGCTGTCGGACCCCGAGCTCTTCGGCCCGATCCTCAACGCCCTCCAGCTCATCGTCTACTTCAGCTTCGTGCCTGTGACTCTCGGGCTCGTCGCCGCCGCGATCATCCGCAAGTTCGCCACGAGCCGGCTCGCGATGGTCGGGCGCACCGTCCTGTTCCTACCCCAGGTCATCCCGCTCGTCGCGGCGGGCATCATGTGGACCTGGATCATGGCCACCGACGGTGTCGTCAACCAGTTCCTCCGGTTCATCGGCCTCGACGGGATCACCCGCGCGTGGCTCGGTGACTTCGACACCGCGCTGCCCGCCGTCGGCGTCATCGGCGCCTGGGTGTCCCTCGGTCTGTGCCTCGTGCTCCTGCTCGCGGGCATGTCGAAGATCGACCCCGCGCTCTACGAGGCCGCCCGCCTCGACGGCGCGGGCCCGATCCGCGAGTTCTGGTCCGTCACCCTGCCGAGCCTGCGTCAGGAGCTCGCCGTGTGCCTCACCGTCACGGTGATCTCGGCCCTCGCGAGCTTCGACATCATCTACATCTCCACCCAGGGCGGCCCGGGCAACAGCACCCTCGTGCCCGGCCTCGAGATCTATTACCTCGCGTTCTTCCAGCGTGAGGTCGGCCAGGCCTCCGCCCTCGCCGTCGCCCTCATGGTGCTCGTCCTCATCATCGTCATCCCGCTTCAGCGGCTCATCCGAGGCAGGGAGCAGTGAAGACCTCCGCAAGCGAGCTCTGGCTCGGCCGGCTCGTCCTGGTGATCCTCATGGTGATCACCCTCGTCCCGTTCGTCACGCTCTTCGTCACCGCGCTGCACCCCACCGGGACCTATCCGGCGGGGCTGTCGTGGCCCGAGGAGCCCCAGTGGGGGAACTTCCTCTCCGCGTTCCAGGCCGCGAACATGCAGAAGCTGCTCGTCTCGAGCGTGCTCATCGAGATCGGCGTCGTGCCGCTCGCGCTGCTCATGGCGACCCTCGCCGGCTTCGCGCTCGGCCACCTGCGTCCCCCGGGCAGCCGGTGGATCTTCGTGGTCTTCATCCTCGGCCTCACGCTGCCCTTCGAGGGCATCATCGTGCCGCTGTACTACCAGATGCGTGACATCGGGCTGCTCAACACCCGGTGGGCGATCATCCTCCCGCTGCTCGGCCTGTTCATGCCGTTCGCGGTCATGTGGATGCGCGCGCACTTCGTCAACATGCCCGAGGACATCTCCGAGGCCGCCCGGATCGACGGCGCGAACAACCTCCAGCTGTTCAGCCGCATCCACGTGCCGCTGTCCATGCCGGCGCTGTCCTCCCTCGCGATCCTCATGTTCCTGTGGACGTGGAACCAGTTCCTCCTCGCGGTCGTCCTCGTCGACGACCCGACGAAGCGGACCATGGCCGGTGCCCTCGGCGCCTTCCAGGGGCAGTGGGGCACTGACATCCCGCTGCTGTGCGCCGGGTCGCTGCTCATCCTCACGCCCACGCTCCTCGTGTTCCTCATCTTCCAGCGGCACTTCGTCGCCGCGCTCCTCCAGGGCGCGGTGAAGGGATGACCTGGACCCCGCCGCCGCTCGACCCGGCGATCGCGGCCGCGCTCGCCGCGGACCCGGACGCCGTCGTCGGGATGGAGCCCGAGGACATCGCGGTGATCCGCGGGCGGGCAGTGCCCGTCCCGCCGGAGCAGGTGACGAGGTACGGCACCTTCGAGCGCACCGACCTCACCTTCCCCTCGGCGGCCGACGGCGCCGACGTGCGGGTCGTGCTCGTGCGCCCGGTGCGCACGAGCGGGCCGCTGCCCGTCATCGTGCACATCCACGGCGGCGGGCTCGTGCTCGGCGGTCCGCTCGACGACCTCCCGGCGACGCTCGAGCTCGCCGCGCACACCGGGTGCGCCGTCGCGTCGGTCGACTACCGGCTCGCACCCGAGCACCCGTACCCCACCCCGGTGCTCGACTGCTACGGCGCGCTCACCGGGTTGCGGGAGGTCGCGCGCGAGTGGAACCTCGATCCCACACGCATGATCCTCAGCGGCGTGAGCGCCGGCGGCGGCCTGGCCGCCGCCGTCGCACTGTGGGGGCGCGACCACCACGGGCCGGACCTGCTCGGCCTGCTCCTCGCCTGCCCCATGCTCGACGACCGCAACGAGACCTTCTCGGCCCAGCAGATGCGGGGGGTGGGCACGTGGGACCTCACCGCCAACGCGACGGGCTGGCGTGCCTACCTCGGGGACGCCGCCGGCGGACCCGACGTGCCGATCTACGCCGCGCCGGGACGGGCGCAGGACCTCAGCGGCCTGCCGCCGACCTTCGTCGACGTCGCCACCGTGGAGACCTTTCGCGACGAGTGCGTCGCCTTCGCCTCCCGGATCTGGCAGGCCGGCGGCTCGGCCGAGCTCCACGTGTGGCCCGGCGGCAACCACGCCTTCGACTTCCTCGCCCCCTGGGCAACGCTCTCGCAGGACGCGCGCGCGGCCCGCCTCGCCTGGCTGCGCCGCCTCCTGCTCGACGCGTGACGCGCCCCCCGATAGATCAAGGACGACCTGTGAACCACCCTGACGGCCCGCAGCTCATCACCTACGCCGACCGGCTCGGCGGCGGGCTCACCGACCTGCGCCGCCTCCTCGACGGCCCGCTCGCCGGCGCCTTCGACGGCGTGCACGTGCTGCCCTACTACCGCCCCTTCGACGGCGCGGACGCCGGGTTCGACCCCGAGGATCACACGATCGTCGACCCGCGCCTGGGCACCTGGGAGGACATCCGCGCGCTGAGCGAGCGCGGCGTCGTCATGAGCGACGTCATCGTCAACCACGTCTCCATCCGGTCCGAGCAGTTCCGTGACGTCGTCGAGCACGGCGACGACTCCCCGTGGGCGCCGATGTTCCTCACCCTGTCCTCCGTCTTCCCCGACGGCGTGACCGAGGCCGACCTCGCGCGCATCTACCGGCCGCGGCCGGGTCTGCCGTTCACGACGATGACGCTCGGCGGGGTGCCGCGGCTCGTGTGGACGACCTTCACCCCCGAGCAGGTCGACATCGACCTGCGCAGCGACCAGGCCTGGGACTACCTCGTCTCCGTGCTCGACGCGCTCACCGGCGCCGGCGTGACGATGATCCGGCTCGACGCGGTCGGCTACGCAGGGAAGGAGGCCGGCACCGACTGCTTCATGACGGCGGCGACGCAGGCCTACGTCGACCGGATCACCGAGCTGGCCCACGAGCGGGGCGCGAGCGTGCTCCTGGAGATCCACGGGCACTACCTCCAGCAGGTGGAGATCGCCCGCACCGTCGACTACGTCTACGACTTCGCGCTTCCGCCGCTCGTCCTGCACGCGCTGCACGGGCGCGACCTCGCGCCGCTCGCGCGCTGGATGGAGGTGCGGCCGACGAACGCCGTCACCGTCCTCGACACCCACGACGGCATCGGCATCGTCGACGTCGGCCCGAACGACCTGCGGCCGGGGGAGCCGGGGCTGCTCGGCCCGGAGCAGATCGACGCGCTCGTCGAGTCGATCCACGACGCGAGCGGGGGCGCGAGCCGCCTGGCGACCGGCGCCGCGGCGTCGAACCTCGACCTCTACCAGGTCAACTGCACGTTCTACGACGCGCTCGGCCGCGACGACCGTCGCTACCTCCTCGCCCGGCTCGTCCAGCTCATGCTCCCCGGCATCCCGCAGGTCTACTACGTCGGCCTGCTCGCGGGGGAGAACGACATGGAGCTCTTCGGGCGGACCGGCGTCGGCCGCGACATCAACCGCGCCTACTTCACGCCGCAGGACGTCCAGGCGCACCTCGAGCGGCCGGTCGTTGCCTGTCAGCTCGAGGCGTTGCGGCTGCGGTCCTCCCACGAGGCCTTCCAGGGTGAGTTCTCCTCGGAGATCGACGGGACGCGCGCCGTCCTCACCTGGACCGCCCCCGAGTCCGCCGTCCAGCTCTGCTTCGACGTCGAGGACGCGTCCTTCGCGCTCGCCGAGCGCCGGGGCGCCGGCCCGTGGCGGGCCGTCGTGTCCGACGGCGACCTGTCGCCGATGGCCGAGGCAGCCCGCCTGGCCGCGACCCGACACTGAGGCAGGCACAGACCGCAACGGCCGGTCGCTCCCCGTGGGAGCGACCGGCCGTTCGCCGTCCCGGCGCCCTCCGCACAACCCCGCTCTCGCGCACAAACCCGCTCTCGCGCAGAACCCCGCTGTCGCGCAGAACCCCGCTGTCGCGCAGAACCCCGCTGTCGCGCAGAACCCGGCTGTCGAGCGAAACTCCGCTGTCGCGGGGGAGGGAGGTGTCCCCAACCTCCCCGCGAGAGCGGAGTTTCGCGTGAGAGCGGAGTTTCGTGCGAGAGCGGAGTTTCGCGTGAGGGCCGACTTGTGCGCGAGAGCGGAGTTTCGTGCGAGAGCCGACTTGTGTGCGAGAGCGGGGTTGTGCGCGAGAGCGGACTTCTGGCGGGTCACTCGCCGGTGATGATGCTCCGCAGGGTCTCGCGGGGGAGCTTGGGGCGGCGGTGCTCGTCGAGCAGGCCGTTGGTCTCCTGGCCGGTGTCGGTGAGCTGGGTGTAGCAGAACCCGGCCAGCGCACTGTCGCGCACGGCGTCGAGGAGGTCGCGCAGGCGGGCCTCGAAGTCAGCCGCGTCCGACGCCGTCGAGTAGCCCCAGTCCCCGTCGTGGCGCGCCGCGAAGCTCACCCCGCCGAACTCGGTGAGCACGACCGGCTTGTCGCCGTCGTCGGCCCGCAGCTGCAGGCGCCGCCCCGCCGCGCCGATCCCGGCGAGCTCGGCCCGGACCGCCTCGGCCGAACCGTAGCGCCGGCGCAGCTCGGCCCCGGTGGGGGAGTAGTCGTGGATCGTGAGGATGTCGGAGTCGGTGTGCTCCCAGCCGTCGTTGGAGACCACCGGTCGGGTGGGGTCCAGCGCACGGGTGAGGTTGGCCAGCCCGACGGCGTAGTGCTGCTGGGCGTCGTCGTGCGCGCCGTGCTGCACGCCCCAGCTCTCGTTGAGCGGGACCCACGTGACGATGCACGGGTGGGACAGGTCGCGGCGCACGAGTGCCACCCACTCGCTCGTCAGCTGCTCCACCGCGCGCGGGGAGAACGCGTAGGCGTTGGCGGTCTCGCCCCACACGGTGATCCCAAGACGGTCGGCCCAGAAGAGGAACCGCGGGTCCTCGGCCTTCTGGTGCACGCGCACGGAGTTGAAGCCGAGCGCCTTGATGAGCTCGACCTCCTCGCGCAGCGCGTCCGCGCTCGGTGCCGCGAGGTGCGTGCCGGGC
The DNA here is from genome assembly GCF_006349365.1 of Georgenia wutianyii. Classification (NCBI taxonomy): domain Bacteria; kingdom Bacillati; phylum Actinomycetota; class Actinomycetes; order Allobogoriellales; family Allobogoriellaceae; genus Georgenia; species Georgenia wutianyii. The sequence goes on along the minus strand of NZ_CP040899.1, from coordinate 2,100,314 downwards.
CAGTAGCCCTGCTCGAGCACCGAGCGGAGGTGGAAGGGCCGGTCGTTGAGGAGCAGCCGGCCGTGCGCGACGCCGATGGACCGCAGCCCGACGTAGGAGGCGACGACGTCGGCCGCCCGGCCCGCGTCGTCGGCGACCGTGACGGTCGTGTCGAGGAGCGTCGGGTGCTCCGGTGACCACAGGAGGTCCTCGTAGGCCTGGCCGTTGGCCTGCCGGGGCAGATGGACGCTCACCCGCACGTCCTGGTCCAGCGCGGCGACCCGGTGCTCGGCGAGCAGCTCGCCGTCGTGCTCCACCCGCACGGTGACGGTGGTCCCCGGCGTCGGCCGCTCCGCGAGGCGAACCGTGGCGACGACCGCGGCGCCCGGCACGTCGGCCTCCCAGGCGAGCTCCGCGACGTGCTGGGCGGGCACCGCCTCGAGCCAGACCGGCTGCCAGATGCCGGTGGTCCGGTGGTACCAGATGACGTGCGGCTCGCGCTGCCAGTCCTGCTTGCCGCGCGGCTGGGCGACGTCGTGGGGGTCGTCGACCGCCCGGACGACGAGCTCCAGCGGTCCGGCCGCCTCCGCCACTGCCCCGGTGACGTCGAACCCGAACGGGGTCTGGCCACCGGTGTGCCGGCCGATGTAGGTGCCTGCGAGCCACACGTCGGCCTGGTAGTCCACGGCACCGAGGCGCAGGACGAGCCGCTCGCCCTGCGTGCCGAGCCCGGCGCGCTCGAGGTCCTCGGCGGTGAGCTCGCGCCGGTACCAGACCTCCCCGAGGTAGCCGGTCTCGCCCACCCCCGAGGCCGGTGACTCCGGCGGGAACGGCACGGTGATGCGCCGGTCGAAGTCGACATCACCGGGGCGCGACGCGCGGGCGACCGCGAAGTCCCACTCCCCGCACAGGTCGGCCCACTCCGTGCGCCGGAGCTGCGGGCGGGGGTAGGTGCCGTCCTGGTGGCTGACGGGCGACGGCGTCGGTGCGGTGGTCATGAGTGCTCCTCGGGGTCGGGGGCTCGTGTGCACGATCCAGCGCTCGGCGGAAGAGGGGGAGACGGGCGGGAAGGGGGAGAGGCGGGAGACGGGGGTGAGGCGGGAGACGGGAGAAGGGGTGGGGGCGTGAGGGGGGTGCGGCCGGCGGTGCTCTCGCGGACGACGAGGGTGTGCGCGACGGTCACCGTCCGGGGCGGGGTGCCGGTGGCGGCCCCGCCGCGCAGGACGAGGTCGATCGCGGCGGTGGCCAGTGCGCGCTTGTCGGGGGAGACGGTCGTGAGCGAGGGCGTGGCGTACCGGCCCTCCTCGACGTCGTCGACGCCGACGACGGCGACGTCCTGCGGCACCCGCACCCCGCGCTCGGCGAGGGTGCGCAGCGCGCCGAGGGCGAGGGCGTCGTTGAAGCAGAAGACGGCGTCGGGTGGCTCGGGCAGGTCGAGCAGCCGTGCCATCGCCGCCGCGCCGTCGGACCGGTGGAACTGGTCGACGGTCGCGACGAGCGCCTCGTCCGGCGCGGCCCCGGCCGCGGCGAGGGCGCGACGGTAGCCGGCGAGCCGGAGCACCGCGGTCTCGTTCGGCCCGGTGAGCTGCGCGCCGATCGCCCCCACCCGCCGTCGCCCGAGGTCCAGCAGGTGCGTCGTGGCCTCGGCGGCCGCGGCACAGTTGTCGATGGTCACGTGGTCGAAGACGCCGTCCCCCGCGTGCTCACCGAGGAGGACGAGCGGGGAGCTGTCGGTCCGGCGGCGCAGGGTCGGGCCGTCGAGGGCGAGGGGGGAGAGCACGAGTCCGTCGAGCACCGGCAGGTCCACCCCCTCGAGGATCGCGCGCTCGGACTCCTCGGCGCCCTCGGTCTGCACGAGGAGCACCATCCGCCCGCGGGCCTTGGCCGCCCGGACGAGCTCGGCGGCCAGCTCGGCGAAGTAGGGCTGGGTGAGCTCGGGCAGGGCGACGGCGATGAGCCCGCTCGACCCCTGGCGCAGGTGCCGGGCGGCGAGGTTGGGGCGGTAGCCGAGGGTGGTGAGGGACTCCTCGACGCGCTCGCGGGTGGCCTCGGTGACCGAGCCGGTGTTGTTGACGACGTTCGACACCGTCTTGATCGAGACGCCCGCGTGGGCCGCCACGTCACGTAGCCCGACACGAGACCTCATGGGTCGCCCCTCCCTCAGATGTGCCTGCAGGCCGCCCACCGCCACTGCGCGGGGCGCGGCCCGACCATCTGACCACAACGAGCACGTCCCGCGCTATACAACGTTTACCGCCTGTGTTACAAAGGCGTTCCGGGCACCTCCAAGGGCCGGAGGTGCGCCTCATCGACGAGGGGGCTTCACGATGACAAGCACACGGACACCGCGGGCTACGGCCCGTAGGGCCTCGGCACTGGTCGCGACGGCCACGACGGCCGTCCTCCTCGCCGCGTGCGGCGGCGGCCAGACGGCCGAGGACGCCGCGGGCGGCGGTGAGCAGAGCGAGGTCCCGGAGTTCACCGGCGAGTACACCGGTCCCGAGGTCGAGCTCGCCTACTGGAACGGCTTCACCGGCGGTGACGGGCCCTTCATGGCCGAGCTCGTCGACCGGTTCAACGCCGAGCACGAGAACATCACGATCGTCCCCAACACCATCGAGTGGGGCGACTTCTACCAGCGGCTGCCCGCCGCGGTCACCCAGGGCGAGGGGCCGGAGGTCGGGGTCATGCACCTGGACCAGCTGGCGACGATGGCCGCCCGCAACGTCATCGTCCCGCTCGACGACCTCGCCGAGTCGCTCGAGCTCACGGCCGACGACTTCACCCCGGAGGTCTGGGAGGCGGCCATCTACGACGGCGCCCGCTACGGCATCCCGCTCGACGTCCACTCCCTGGCGATGTACTACAACACCGAGCACTTCGAGCAGGCCGGCATCACCGAGCCGCCCACCGACGAGGCCTCCTTCATGGAGGCCCTCGACGCGCTCCAGGCGGCCGGCTTCGAGCAGCCGTTCTGGATGCCGCAGGTGTGGCCGAGCCACCTCATGTGGCTGTCCCTCGCCTGGCAGAACGGCGCGGAGATCTACGCCGAGGACGGCTCGGCCGCGATGTACGACTCCCCGGAGGCCGTCGAGGCGCTGGAGTGGCAGCGCGCGATCATCGACGAGGGGTACAGCCCCAACGACGTCGCCCCCGACTCCCAGTACATCGCCTTCAAGAACGGGGAGACCTCGATCACCTGGGACGGCATCTGGCAGATCAACGACCTCGAGGCCGAGGAGGTGCCCTACGGCATCGCCCCGATCCCGACGATCGGTGAGGAGGAGGGAGTCTGGGCCAACTCCCACCACTTCTTCATGACCCGTCAGGCGGCGCAGGACGAGAACAAGGCGGCCGCCGCCCAGGTGTTCATCGCGTGGATGTCGGAGCAGTCGGGGGAGTGGGCCGGGTCCGGTCTCATCCCGGCCCGCCTGTCCGTCCGCGAGAGCGGCGTCATGGACGACCGTCCGCAGCAGGTCATCGCCGAGGTCATCGAGACGATGCGCTTCCTGCCGCCTGTGCCGGGGGTCGGCGGCGTCCAGACCGAGGCGCTCGAGCCCGCGATCGCCGACGCCGTCCTCGGGAACACCGAGCCGGGGAGCGCGCTCGGCACGGCCGCCGAGCAGGCGACCAACCTCATGGAGGAGAACCTCGAGAGCTTCGGGGGCTGAGATGACCACCGCTGTGGCGCCGCCGCGCAGCGAGGAAGGGCTGCGGGAGGGGTCGCGGCGTGGCATCCCGTCCCACGGGAAGGCGACGCCGTGGCTCTTCCTGGCCCCCTACCTCGTCCTGTTCCTCGCCTTCGTCGCGGCACCGGTCGTCCTCGGCGCGTGGATCAGCCTCCACCGCTGGGACTACACGCTGCCCAACAAGCCGTTCGTCGGCCTGGACAACTACGTCCGGCTCTTCGACACCGGCTCGATCACCGCCGCCCAGTTCTGGGACGCGATGCAGGCGACGGGGATCTTCACCGTCTTCTCCGTCCCGTTCCTGCTCACCGTGCCGCTCGGCGTCGCGCTCGTGATGAACATGCGCTTCAAGGGCCGGAACTTCTTCCGGGCGGTGTACTTCGCGCCCTACGTCCTGGGCGTCGCCGTCGTCGCGGTGCTGTGGCGCTACCTGCTCGACAACAACATCGGGCTGGTCAACTACTACCTCGGCCTCCTCGGGCTGCCCGACTCCACCCCCTGGCTCACCTCGAGCCCGGCGGTGTGGGTCAGCCTCGTGGGGGTCACGGTGTGGTGGACGCTCGGGTTCAACGCCGTCATCTACCTCGCCGCGTTGCAGGACATCCCGGGCGAGCTGTACGAGGCCGCGCGGGTGGACGGCGCGAACGCGTGGCAGCAGTTCCGCAACGTCACGTTCCCGGGGCTGCGGCCCGTGCTCGGGTTCATCACGACGATCACGATCATCGCCTCGGCCAACATGTTCGGGCAGTCCTACCTCATGACCCAGGGCGGGCCCGGGCGCCAGACCCGCACGGCGATCTACCAGATCGCCGAGACCGGGCTGCGCAACTACCAGATGGGCACCGCCGCGGCGATGAGCTACATCCTCACCGCTGCGCTCATGGTGCTGAGCATCGTCGTCTTCTGGCTCTTCCGGGAGAGGAAGGGCTGATGGCCACCACGACCACCCGCACGCGGTCGAGCGTGCCGACGCGCCGCAAGCCGGTCGGGCGCACGGTGCTGCGCTACGTCCTGCTCATCGCCCTCGCCGCGCTGTTCATCAGCCCTCTCGTCTACATGGTCCTCACCTCGTTCAAGACCCGCGGCGAGGCGGCCGGTCTGCCACCGACCTGGGTACCCACCCCGCCGACGACGGCGGCCTACGAGTCGATCCTCAACGCGCCGGGGACCCCGGTGCTGCGCTGGTTCGCCAACAGCCTCGTCGCGGCGACGGCGAACGCGGCGCTCGTCGTGGCGACGTCGACCCTCGCCGGGTTCGCGCTGGCCCGGATGCGGTTCCGGGGGCGCGGCGTCGTCTTCGGGATCGTCGTCGCGACGCTCTTCGTCCCGCCGGTCATCCTCATCATCCCCAACTACCTCATCGTCGGGCAGCTGGCGTGGCTCAACACCCTGCTCGCCATCATCGTGCCGACGGCGGCCTCGGCGTTCGGCGTCTTCTTCATGCGGCAGTTCTTCGTCGGCCTGCCGGGGGAGCTGGAGGAGGCGGCCCGGCTGGACGGCGCGAACCAGTGGCAGACCTTCTACAAGGTGGCCCTGCCGCTGGCCCGGCCCGCGCTGGCCACGCTCGCGCTGCTGTCGTTCCTCACCAACTGGAACGACTTCCTGTGGCCGGTGTACGTCCTGTTCAGCCCGGAGATCCAGACGCTGCCGGCCGGCCTGTCGACCCTGCAGACGGCCAACGCCGTGCGTTACGACCTCCTCATGGCGGGGGCGGTCATCGCGAGCATCCCGGTGCTGGCGATGTACGTCTTCCTCCAGCGGTACATCATCGAGGGCGTCTCCCGCTCGGGGCTCAAGGGGTGAGCGGGCGGCGGCTCACGGCGGCGCTGGCCGGCGCCGGCGTGCTCGCCGCGTGCGGGGGCGGGACGGGCGAGGGCGGGGCGGACCCGCCGTCCCCATCCGCCGCGACGTCCGCGGCCGAGGACGTGAACCCGGTGATCGCCGACGACTTCCCCGACCCCGACGTCCTCGAGGTCGACGGCGTCTACTACGCCTACGCGACGAACGGGAACCTGCGCAACGTGCGGGTGGCCCGCTCGACGGACCTCGAGACGTGGGAGCTGCTCGACGACGCCCTGCCGGAGCTGCCGTCGTCGTGGACCATCCCGGGCAAGACGTGGGCGCCGGAGGTCACCGAGCTCGACGACGGCACCTTCGCCCTGTACTTCACCGCGACGAACGCCGACCCCTACCTGCAGTGCGTCGGGGTCGCGACGTCCGCTCGCCCCGAGGGCCCGTTCACCGTCGCGGGGGAGGAGATGGTCGTGTGCCCGGAGGAGGAGGGCGGGGCCATCGACGCCTCGACGTTCCGCGACGAGGACGGCACCCGCTACCTGCTGTGGAAGAACGACGGCAACTGCTGCGGGCTGGACACCTGGCTCCAGCTCGCCCCGCTCACGGCCGACGGCCTCGCCCTCGCGGGGGAGCCGGTGCGGCTGCTCGTCCAGGACCAGCCGTGGGAGGGCAACCTCGTCGAGGCGCCCACCCTCGTCCGGCGGGACGGCACCTACGTCCTGCTCTACTCCGCCAACGACTACGGCGGCGCGGAGTACGCCATCGGGTACGCGACGGCGCCCGCCGTCGAGGGCCCGTACGAGAAGGCCGACGGGCCGCTGCTCACCACCGACGCCACCGGCGGGCGCTTCATCGGGCCCGGCGGGCAGGACGTCGTCACCGGCCCGGACGGCGAGGACCACCTGGTCTTCCACTCCTGGTACGCCGACACCTCCTACCGCGGCCTCAACGTGCTGCCCCTGGAGTGGGACGGCGCGCGGCCGTCCGTCGTCGTGCCCTGACACCGACTCACCGAGGAGACGTGATGACCCACCGCACGACCCGCCCGAGGAGGACCGCCGCGCTCGCCGCGCTCGTCCTCGTCCTCACCGCCGGGGCGCTCGCCCCGGCCCAGGCCGCCGGCCCTCGCCGGCAGGAGGAGACCCCCGCGGCCACCGAGTACACCAACCCGGTGACGGCCGGCTTCTCCGACACCTACGCCGACCCCGCCGTCATTCGCGGCAAGGACGGCTGGTGGTACCTGTACGCGACGTCCGACCCGCTCGTCGAGGGCGGGGAGTTCGGGCTCATGCACGTCTCGCGCTCCCGCGACCTCGTCGACTGGGAGTACGTCGACACGATCTTCGACGAGGACACCCGGCCCGGGTGGGCGACGGCGACGTCGTTCTTCTGGGCGCCCGACATCCGGTACGTCGACGGTCAGTACGTCCTGTACTACACGGTGACCGACACGGTCCTCAACGCCGGTGACGACTCCGCGATCGGGGCGGCGACGGCGCCCACCCCGACCGGCCCGTGGACCCCCACCGAGGAGCCGGTCGTGCCGCCCCGGCCCGACGGCGGCGGCTTCCTCTGGACCTTCGACCCCTCGATGCTCGCCACCGACGACGGCACCCGGTACCTCTACTACGGCAGCTACTACGGCGGCCTGTGGGTGAGCGAGCTCGACGAGACCGGGCTGCGCGCCGTCGGCGAGGCGACCCAGGTGGCGGTCAACGACAAGTTCGAGGGCGCCTACGTCCTCGAGCGCGACGGCTGGTACTACCTCATGGCGTCCTCCGCGAACTGCTGCGCCGGCCCGTCCACCGGGTACAGCGTGTTCGCCGGGCGCTCGCAGAGCCCGCTCGGGCCGTTCGTCGACCACGAGGGCGTCTCGCTGCTCGACACCCGGCCCGGCGGCACCCAGGTGCTCGTCCAGAACGGCAACCGGTGGATCGGCGCCGGGCACCACGCCGTCGTCACCGACCTGTCCGGGCAGGACTGGATCCTCTACCACGCCATCGACCGCGAGGACCCGTGGCTGGCGGAGCCCGGCGGCGTCAACCGCCGCCCCACGCTCATGGACCGGCTCGACTGGGTGGACGGCTGGCCGGTGACCCGCGGCGGCGCCGGGCCGAGCGAGGGTCCGCAGCCCGGTCCGGTGAGCGGCTCGCTCCTGGGGCTGACGGTCACCGACCCGGCCGAGGGGAACGTCCTGCGCGGCTCCTACCGCGCGGACACCGACCCGCAGTCAGGGGGCCACGCCCTGCTCCGCGGCCGGGTGTGGACGCGGGAGGCGGCGCCGCAGGAGGTGCACGTCGAGCTCGACCTGCGCACCCGTCAGCCCGACCCGTTCGTGCTGCGGCTCGGCCGCGGGTCGAACCAGGTCGAGGTGAGCGTGGACCCGGGGCGGCGTGAGCTGCACGTGGAGTACGGGCACGGCCGCTTCCAGGAGGAGGTGACCGCGGCGATCCCGCCCGGGTACGACCTGTCGGTGTGGACGGCGCTGCAGGTGCACCTCGTCGAGGGCGAGGTGCGGGCGAGGCTGTCGGAGTCGCGCCTGGGGGACGTCGTCGCCGAGGTCGCCCTCGACCTGCGGCCCGGGGTCCTGCGCTCCGCCCCGCTGGAGATGGTGGGCCGCGGCGCCCACGTGGACAACCTGTCCGTCAACGCCGCCCACGAGCCGGTGACCACACCGGTGGCCGAGCCGCAGGCCGGTGACGTGCTCCTCGAGGAGGAGTTCACCGACGCCGACCTCGCCGGCTGGGAGTGGGTGCGGCAGGACGCCGGCGCCCGCGTCGAGGGCGGCGCGCTCGTCTGGCCGGTCGGCGCCGGAGACCTCGTCGGGCCCGGGGGCACCGGAGGGGTGCTCCTGCACGAGCCACCGGAGGGCGACTGGATCGTCGAGACGCGGATGACGCTGGACCTCGGGGACACCGAGGTGCGCAACTACCAGCAGGGCGGGCTCATCGTGCACGCCGACGACGACACCTTCCTGCGACTGGGACACGTGGCGATCTGGAACACCCGCCAGGTGGAGTTCGGCAAGGAGGTGCGCCAGGACGGCTTCCTGTCCTGGGGCGGCCACACGAGCGGCCCGCCGGCCGACACGACGTGGCTGCGCATCCACCACACGACGAACGACGCCGGTGAGCACCTGTACCGCTCGGCGCTCTCCACCGACGGGCAGACGTGGCGCTGGGGCGCGACGTGGACCCTGCCCGCCGGCACCGACGCGCGGGTGGGGCTGTACACCGGCGGCGGTGCCAGCCCCGCGACGGAGGCGGTGTTCGACTACGTGAGGTTCCTCAGCGTGACCTGACCCCCGCCGGGCCGCGCCCCGCTCTCGCCGAGGTCGCACGTTCCGTCGGGTCGCCTGAAACATCGGGTGACCCGGGAGGGAGATGTGCGACCTCGGCGGGAGGGCGGGGCGGCAGGAGGACTCGGCGAGCGGCTCGGGCGGCCGGGCGGCGCGTCGCACGGTTCAGGGGGTGGGGGTGCGGGCCTCGGCGGCGGCCTTGAGGCCGCGCGCCTCCATCTCGACGTACCGGCGGGTGCGCGCGCCGAGGAGACGGTGCACGAGCGGGGCGAGGAGCCCGTCGTGATGCAGGTGCAGACGCAGCCGGGTGCGCTCGGGCCCGGCCGGGAGCAGGACGTGGGAGGCGGTGGTGAGGACGCCGGGGGAGCGCGAGGTCCAGGTGAAGGCGCGCCCCTCCTCGAGCTCGGTCACCGTCCACACCGCCGGGCGCAGGCCCGGCTGGACGACGCGCACCCGCGCTCCCGGGCCGAACCGCTCGTCGAGCAGCTCCGCCTCCGTCACCGAGTCGGTCCATGCCGGCCATCGCGTTGGGGAGGTGAGCACCTCCCACACCGCGTCCGCCGGCGCGTCGACCTCCACGGTCGCGGTCACTTCTTCGGTCATGGTGCGGTCCCCTCTCGGTACGCCCGCTCTCGGCACGCCCGTGTGTACCAGATGGTACGCCGACGTGTATCATCTGGTCCATGGCCGGAACCTCAGCGCTGAGCGGACGCGAGCAGCTGCTCGCCGCCGTCGTCGACCACCTCGCCGACCACAGCGTCGACGGGCAGAGCCTGCGGTCGATCGCCGCCGCCGTCGGCACGAGCCACCGGATGCTCATCTACCACTTCGGCTCCCGTGAGGGGCTGCTGGCGGCCGTCGTCGGCGAGGTCGAGCGGCTCCAGCGGGAGGCGTTCACCGTCGTCGCGAGCTCCGACGACGCCGCTACGCCCCGCGAGGTGGCCGAGCGGTTCTGGGCGCACGTCGTCGGCCCGGCGACGAGGTACGGCCCGCTGTTCTTCGAGCTCTCCGCCCACGCGATGCAGGGGCGGGCTCACGCGCAGGCGCTCGCGACAGGGCTCGTCGGGCCGTGGCTCGACGTCCTCGCCGGCGAGATCGCCGCCGGCGGCATCGATGCCGCGCGCGCCCGTACCCAGGCCCGTCTCGGCCTCGCCACCGTCCGCGGGCTGCTGTTCGACCTGCTCGTCACCGGTGACCGGACGGGCGTCGACGACGCCTACCGGCTCCTGCTCGACCTCGTCGGCGCCGCCGCCCGCCCGGACGTGCCGGTCCCCGAGGGCTGAGCGGTGATCGCCCTCGTCTCAGCGCCGTCGAACCTCGGCCTGCGCCCGCCCGAGCCGGGCGCGGCGCCTGGAGCCGCGAAGGCGCCGGAGGCGCTGCGCGAGGCAGGGCTCTTCGCGGGGTTCGCGGCCCTGGGGGCGGTCGAGGCGGGTGTCGTCCTGCCCGGCCGGTACCGCCACGAGGTCCGCCCGGGCCGGGTGCGCAACGAGGAGACACTGGTCGACCACGCGCGCCGGCTCGCCGACCGGATCGGTCAGGTGCTGGACCGCGGGCACGTGCCGCTCGTCCTCGGGGGTGACTGCAGCATCCTGCTCGGTGGCGGACTGGCGCTGCGGCGCCGCGGGCGGTTCGGCCTGGTCCACGTCGACGGCCACACCGACTTCCGCCACCCCGGCAACAGCGACGCCGTGGCGAGCGTCGCCGGTGAGGACCTCGCCGCCGTCGTCGGGCTGCACTGGCCGGCGGTCGCCGACGTCGAGGGACGGTCGCCCTACTTCCGGCCGGGGGACACGGTGCACGTCGGCTGCCGCGTCGATGACGAGGGGCATCGCGAGGCGTCCGAGGTGCTCGCGGACGTCGTCCCCGCCCCGGAGGTGATGGAGGACCTGCCCGGGTCGGTCGCCCGGGTGAGGCGCGGCGTCGCCGCCGCCGGGCGGGGTTACTGGCTGCACGTCGACCTCGACGTCCTCCACCCAGGGGTCATGCCGGCCGTCGACAGCCCCGACGGCGGCGGGCTGAGCCCGGAGCGGCTCGTCGAGCTGCTCACCGCCCTGGCTCCCGGCGCCGTCGGGGCGCAGGTCACCGCGTTCGACCCCGACCTCGACGCCGGCGGCCGGCACGCCCGCCTGGTGACCGAGATCCTCCTCGCCGGTCTGCGCGAGCTCGGCGCGGCCCGCCCGGCGGGCGCCTGAGAGCGTCCTGGGCCCCTTGTGGGGGAGCCGGTCGAGTTGTACCGTCTGGTACATGGCTGGAGTCCGCGTCCCGACTGACCGACGGACGACGCGCAACGGCACGGTCCTCACCGCCGCCGCCGTCGTCGTCGGTGCGGCGGCCTTCCTCGTGCCCGGCGTGTGGGCGTTCCTCCGGCCCCGTTCCTTCCACGAGCACGTCGCGATGTTCGACCCGTTCAACCTCCACCTGCTCCACGACGTCGGCGCGTTCCAGATCGGCGTCGGCGTCGCGCTGCTCGGGGTGCTGGTCTGGCACGACGCCCTGTCGGTCGCACTGCTCGGCGCGACCACCGCCGCCGGGGCCCACGCCGTCTCCCACGTCCTCGACCGCGAGCTCGGCGGTCGGGGGAGCGACCCCTGGGTGCTCAGCCTCCTCGCCGTGCTCCTCGGCGCAGCCCTGGTCCTGCGCCGCCGCCGGTGCCGCGCGGACCAGAGTGAGGTGGACGAGCCATGAGCCCACGACCGGCGGCGACCACGGCCGCACGCACTGCGCGGTGGTCCCACGCCGCCCGGACGACGTCGCCGACACCCGCGGCGCGGCCGCGGTGGACCCGCGCGCCGCTCGTGGCGCCGTCGCGGCACGGGTTCGTCCTGCTCGCCGTGGACAGCGGGACCTGGCGACTGCCCGTCGCGCTGCCCAGCCGCCGCCGCCGGGCGCTGGCGGACCGGGTGGCGGCGACGGCGCGCGTCCTGCGGCGTGACCCGCGCGTCGTCCGCGCCGACGTGTTCACCGCGCTCGTCCGCCCGCCCGGAGGGCCCCGGCGACGTGCGGGCGGACGCCCGGCGCGCTACGACGTCGTCGTGCTCGTGGAGACGACGTCGCCCACCTCCGCCGAGGGCGTCGCCGCGGGAGCTGCCGCGACCGTCCTCACGCGCGTCGTGCGTTCGCAGGGCCACACGACCGCATCGTTCGCCGGCAGCAACGTCCGGCGCATCGCACCCGTCGACCACGAGCGTCCCGGGGTCTTCCTCTTCAACTACTTCTCCGCCCCGGACGTCGCGACGAACCTCGCCGTCTGGGAGCACACCGCCGGCTGGTTCGAGCAGGAGACCGGGCTGGACAACTCCACCGTCCTCGAGCCCGGCCCTGCGGCGCAGGTGCCCTTCACCCTCGTCAACCACTGCCGGTGGGACCATCTCCGCGACGTCCTGCCGTCGCTGGCCCTCAAGCCGAGCTTCCGCCGCTTCGTGCTCCGTGCGTTCGCCGACCGGCGCGTCGTCCCGGAGCCGCTGCTCTACCGACAGGCGAGGGTCGCGCGATGAGGGTCCTCGTCACCGGTGCCTCCGGCGCGCTGGGTCGTGACGTGGTGCCCGTGCTGAGGGGTGCGGGCCACGAGGTGCGCGCGCTCAGCCGGGTCGCCCGTCCGGACCAGGACGGGGTGTCCTGGGTGCGCGGGGACCTCGCGACCGGCGAGGGACTGGTGCCGGCCCTGCACGACGTCGACACCGTGGTCCACCTCGCCTCCGCCCCGTACCGGCGCGGCTACACCCGGGAGGTCGACGTCGAGGGGACGCGCCGGCTCGCCGCCGACGCCCGGGCCGCGGGCGTGCGGCACCTGCTCTACGTCTCCATCGTCGGGGCCGACGTGGTCCCGTGGGGCTACTTCCGGATCAAGGTGCAGGCCGAGCGGATCGTCCGCTCCTCGGGACCGGCCTGGACAGTCCTGCGTGCCACGCAGTTCTACTCGCTCATCGACGCGGTGCTGCGGGCGGCGGCCCGGCTGCCCGTCATCCCCTACGACCCGGGCATCGGGTCGCAGGCCGTGCACACCGGCGACGTCGCCCGCCGGCTCCTCGAGCTCCTCACGGCGGGTCCGAGCCACGACGTCGTGGAGTTCGGCGGCCCGGAGGTGCTCGGCCTGCGGGAGGCCGCCCGGCAGTGGCTCGAGGTCAGCGAACGACGCCGGGTGCTCGTCCCCGTCCGCGTGCCCGGCAGCCTGGGGGCCGCCTTCCGCGCAGGGCCCTTCGTCACCACCGCCGAACCTACGGGCACGCTCACCTGGCGCGAGTACCTCGCCTCGCACCCCGCCGGCGCCTAGCGCTGCGGCACGCCCCTCGCCGAGGTCGAGCGACCCCCGGAGGCCGCGCCGCTCCTCACCTGACCGTGAGGTCCTTCGCGGGCCGGTCCGCGGCCCGGGTGACATGCTGCTCGGCGGGGCCGGCACCTCGGGCCGCCCCGGGACGAGGAACAGGAGCCACTGCAGGACCGCACGACCGGCGCGGCACGTATCGGCCGGGCCCGGCCTCGTGCGGACTGCGGCGGAAGGGGGGAGCGTGCGGAAACGGGCAACGGTGTACGACGTCGCGCAGGCGGCGGGCGTCTCGATCGCCACCGTCTCCTTCACCTTCCGGCGCCCCGAGCGGGTGCGCGAGAGCACGCGCGAGGTCGTGCTCGAGGCGGCCCGCCGGCTCGAGTACGTGCCCAACGCGAGCGCGCGCGGCCTCGCGCACGGCCGCACGGGTGTGCTCGGCCTGTACGCCTTCGACATGTTCCTCGAGGCGGACGGCTCCCGCGGCGCCCGCCGCGTCCGGGTCGAGGCCGCCGACCGGGACGACGGCGAGCGTCGCGCCTTCGCCGACGACGCCGACGCCGAGGACTTCCGGGTCTACCCGCTCTACGTCGACGAGGTGCAGCGAGGCTTCCAGCTCGAGTGCGCACGGCGCGGACGGACCCTCCTGGTCGGGCGCGGACCGGGCGCCGAGGGCGGCCGGATGCTCGACATCGCCAGCCGGGTCGACGGGCTCGCCGTCTTCCCCGGCACCCAGAAGCCCGAGGTCCTCGCCCAGCTCGCGCGACGGCTGCCCGTCGTCGGGTTCGCCATGCCCGACGCACCCGGTGACCTCCACCAGGTCCGGGTCGACAACGCCGGCGGCGCGCGGGCCGTCACGGAGCACCTCGTGCGCGAGCACGGGATCACCCGCCTGGAGTTCGTCGGCGCGCCGGAGATGCCGGACTACGCCGAGCGGTTCGCCGGGATGCAGGCCGCGCTGGGGGACCTCGGCCTCCCCGTGCCGGGCGCCGTGCTCGACCCCACCCCGCTCGCCGCCGCGGACCCCTACCCGGTGGTCCGCCGGCTCGCCGCCCGGCGTGCGGTACCACCCGCCCTCGTCTGCGCGAGCGACCAGCACGCGCTCGAGGTCGTCCAGGTGCTGCGCGACGCCGGCTACTGCGTGCCGCGTGACGTCGCGGTCACCGGCTTCGACGGCGTGGTCGCGGGGCGGGTCGCCAGTCCGTCGCTCACCACGGTCCGCCAGCCCATGGAGGCGATCGGCCGCGCGGCAGTCGAGATCCTCACCGAGTCCCTCGCCGTCCCGGACGCCGGCCCGCTGGTCCGGACGTTCCCGTTGCGGCTGCTCACCCGGGAGTCCTGCGGCTGTCCCGCACCACGCTGAGGCCGCGCTCGCGATCCCGCGCCCGTATGTGTTGCAGGTCACACCGCTTCGCCCTACGGTCGCCGTGGCGCGTGTTAAGCGCATAGATCGCGCCCTGGGCGGAGAACGGACCCCGACGAGGAGGACCAGCCGTGAACAGGAACATCCGAGCGGGCGCCGCGGTGCTCGCCATCACCGCACTCGGCGTCACCGCGTGCGGCCGCAGCGAGGACGGCGGCGGTGGCGGCGCCGGGGACGGTGAGGGCGCCCCCGAGATCACCGAGGGCGAGGCGAGCGGCACCATCGAGGTCTGGGCGATGGGTACCGAGGGCGAGGCGCTCGGCGCGTTCGCCGAGGCGTTCGTCGAGGAGAACCCGGACGTCGAGGTCGACGTCACGGCAGTGCCGTGGGACGCGGCCCACGACAAGATCGCCACCGCGATCGCCGGCCGCCAGACGCCCGACGTGTCGATGATCGGGACGACGTGGATGGGGGAGTTCGCTGCGACCGGCGCGCTCGACCCGACCCCGGACCTCATCGACCCGTCCGTGTTCTTCGAGGGCGCCTGGGACAGCACCGACGTCGGCGGCACGAACTACGGGGTGCCGTGGTACGTCGAGACCCGCGTCCTCTACTACCGCGACGACGTCGTGAGCGAGCCGCCCGCCGACTGGGCAGAGCTCACCGCGATGGCCGAGGAGGCACAGGCGAACGGCGCGGAGTGGGGGATCAACCTCCAGCCCGGCCAGACCGGAGCCTGGCAGACGTTCCTCCCCTTCGCCTGGCAGGCCGGCGCCGTGATCACCAACGAGGACGCCACGGAGTTCACCTTCGACACCCCGGAGTTCGTCGAGGCGCTCACCTACTTCCAGTCCTTCTTCACCGACGGGCTCGCCCCGACCGACCTGCCGCAGGGGGCCCTGGAGCCGGACTTCATGGCCGGGGAGATCGCCTCCTTCGTCTCCGGGCCGTGGCACGTCGGCCTCCTCACCGAGCTCGACGGCGCCGGCATGGAGCAGGTCTCCCTCGCCCCGCTGCCGGAGGGAACCCGGCCCGGCTCGTTCATCGGCGGCGCGAACCTCGCCGTCTTCGAGGACTCCGAGAACCGCGACGCCGCCTGGAAGTTCGTCGAGTGGCTGAGCCGGCCCGAGACCCAGGTCGCGTGGTACGAGACGGTCAACGACCTCCCGTCGGTGAGCGCAGCCTGGGACGACCCGGCGATCGCCGACGACGAGTACCTCGGTGTGTTCGGCGAGCAGCTCGAGACGGCGTCCGCCCCGCCCTCCATCCCCACGTGGGAGGAGGTCGCCAGCGTCATCGACACCCAGCTCGAGCAGCTGGCGAAGGCCGACGCCGACCCCCAGGAGGTCGCCACGGCCATCCAGGAGCAGGCCACCGCCATCGGGACCGGGCTGTAGCCATGTCCTCCCGCACCACCGTTCGGTCCGACGCCCCGGCGCCGGACCGGACGGACGCCACCTACGCGCTTCGTAAGCGTCCCCCGCTCTACCGCCGCCGCACCCGGGCGGCCTGGGGCTTCGCCCTGCCCTTCGCGCTCCTCTTCACCGTCTTCACCGCGGGCCCGGTGATCATGTCGCTGCTCATGGCGGTCACCGACATCCGCAGCCGCGACCTGCGCGACCCGCTCGCGGTCGAGTTCGTGGGCCTGGACAACTTCGTCGCCGTCCTCCAGGACGCGACGTTCCGCAAGGCCGCCCTCAACACGGCCTACTTCGTCCTCGTCGGCGTCCCGCTGACCCTCGCGCTGGCCCTCGCCGTCGCCGTCGTCCTCAACGCCGGGGTCACGCGGCTCACGACGTTCTTCCGGGTCGGCTACTACATGCCCGCCGTCACGAGCATCGTCGCCGTCGCCGTCGTCTGGCGGTTCCTGCTCCACCCGGACCAGGGCATGCTCAACGAGGTGCTCGGCTGGTTCGGCGTCGAGGGGCCCAACTGGCTGGCGAGCACCACGTGGGCGATGCCCTCGATGATCGCGATGGCGACATGGCGGTCGATCGGCACGCTCATCGTCATCTTCCTCGCAGGCCTGCAAGGCGTGCCGGCCTCCCTCCACGAGGCCGCCGCGCTCGACGGCGCCGGGGCGTGGCAGCGCTTCCGGTACATCACCGTGCCGACCCTGCGCCCGACGCTCCTGTTCGGTGCGGTCATCACCGGCATCGGCTACGTCCAGTTCTTCGAGGAGCCCTTCGTCATGACGCAGGGCGGACCGCTGAACTCCACCCTGTCGGTGGCCTTCGAGACGTACAACCAGTTCGGCTTCGGGAACTACGGGTACGCGGCCGCGATGAGCTACGTGCTCTTCGTCGCCGTCGTCCTGCTCGCCCTCGTGCAGTTCTGGCTGCTCGGGGAGCGGGAGGCTCCCCGGCGCCGTCGTCGCGTCGTCGTCGCGAACAAGGAGGTCGGACGATGAGCGCACCCGCGCGTGAGCGCCGGGCACGGTCCCGACGCACCACGGAGTACCGGATCGGCGGGGCCCGTCCCCACCTGCTCGCCTACCTCCTCCTCGGGCTGGGCCTCGTCGTCGTCACGAGCCCGTTCATCTGGATGGCGCTGAGCTCGGTGAAGAGCGAGGGGGAGATCCGGCGGGTCCCGCCCACCTGGTGGCCCGAGGCCCCGACGCTCGACAACTTCCGCGAGCTCTTCCAGCGCCTGGACTTCCCGCAGTTCTTCACGAACTCCGCCCTCGTGGCGGTGGCGGTGACGATCGGCAACCTCGTGTTCTGCTCGATGCTCGGCTACGTCCTGGCCAAGTCCGACTTCGCCGGGAAGAAGGCGCTGTTCCGCATCGTCCTCGGCACGCTGATGATCCCCGGGATGGTCACCCTGGTCCCGCTGTTCGTGCTCGTCGCCAACCTCGGCCTCGTCAACACCTACGCGGGGCTCATCCTGCCGTTCCTCGCGGCGCCCTTCGGGGTGTTCCTCATGCGTCAGTTCTTCCTCGGAATCCCCGACGAGCTCATCGACGCCGCCCGCGTCGACGGCGCGAGCGAGCTGCGGATCTTCGCCCGGATCGTCATGCCGCTGGCCAGGCCGGCGCTCGCGACGCTCGCGATCCTCACCTTCCTCGGTTCGTGGAACAACTTCCTGTGGCCGCTCGTGGTGGCGACGACGGAGGACAAGTACACCCTGCCCGTCGCGCTCGCGCTGTACAGCACCGGGCAGAACAACACCGACTACGGCCTGCTCCTCGCCGGCGCTGTGGTCGTCGTCGTCCCCGTGCTCGTCGTCTTCCTGCTCCTCCAGCGGTACTTCGTCCAGGGAGTCGCGATGACGGGGATCAAGTGACCGGGACGCGGTTCCCCGTCGAGCTGCGCGGGGGCGGGGGGCTGCGGGCGCTGGTCGTCGCCGGCGGAGGACTGGCCTCGCTCACCCACGACGGCCTCGAGCTCGTCCAGCACCCGGCGTCGCCCTTCGAGGCCGGGCTGGTCCAGCTGTGGCTCCGTGACCGGGTGACCGGGGAGCGTCACCCGATGCTCGGCGCCGGCTCGGGGTCCGCGGCCGCCGTGCGGGACGGGACGCTCGTCGTCACCGGCACGACCCGGGACGGACCGGGCGGCGGCGGGCTGCGCTGGCGGGCGGTCCTCACCCTGCACCCGGCCCGAGCGGCATGGGCGTGGCACGTCGTCGTGACCAACGACGGCGGGGCGGCCCGGGACGTCGACCTCGTCCACACCCACGACCCCGCGCTGGCGGGCACCGCGGCGCTGCGCGCCAACGAGCTCTACGTCAGCCAGTACCTCGACCTCACGCCGCTCACCGGCCCCACCGGCACCGCGCTCGCCGTGCGGCAGAACCTCGCGCAGGACCGGCGGCACCCGTGGTGCGTCCTCGCCGCGGACGCCCCCGTCGCCGGGTGGGCGACCGACGCGCTGGACGTCCACGGCTGGGCCGGGCGGACCGGGACCCCCTGCGGCCCCGCCGGCGACCTGCCGGGCCGGCGCCGCCAGCACGAGCACAGCCTCCTCGCGCTGCAGACCTCACGCACCGTGCTCGGGCGGGGCGAGGAGCTGCGCGTCACCTTCGCCGGGCTCCTCCTGCCCGACCACCCCACCGCCACGTCGCCCGACGACGTCGCCCACGCCGAGGTGGCCCTCGCCCTGGCCCGCGACACCCGGCCGCCGGACACCGCCGACCGGGTACCGCCGGGCGAACCGGCCCCGGCCGGCGCGTACGACCGGGGCCGCGAGCTGCGGGCCGTGCCCGCCGACGACGCCGCGCTCGAGGCGCGCTGGCCGGCCCCCTGGCGGGCCGTCGAGCGCGGTGAGGACGGCGCGCTGCTGTCCTTCTTCACCCGCGACGCGCACGTCGTCACGCAGGCCAAGGAGCTCGCCGTGCTGCGCCCGCACGGGACGATCCTGCGCACCGGGGCCACCGCCGCCCCCGACCCCGGCGGGCTCACGGCCACGGCCTGGATGACCGGCTCGCCGCTGTCCTACCTCACCCGCGGCCACGTGACGAACGGCCGCGTGCTCACCACGGTGCGCGGCTACCTCGGCCTGCACCGTGCGCACGGGCTGCGGGTGCTCGTCGAGGACGAGGGCCGGTGGCGGCTGCTCGACCTGCCCACGGCGTTCGCCATGACCCCCGACTCGGCCAGCTGGACCTACCTCCTCGAGGACGGCGACGCCGTCGAGGTGCAGACGCGCGCGCCGGCCGCGGAGCACGAGATCACGCTCCGGGTGACCCTCACGGGGCGGGCGCGGCGGCTGCTCCTCGCCCTGCACCTCGCCACGGACACGGAGCCGCTGCCCGCCCGGCCGGGCGCGGTCCGCGCCGAGAGCGCGCCCGGCGGCGTGGACGTCCACGTCGAGGGGCCGGGCGGTGTCCGGTCGCGGCTGCGGGTGCACTCGTCGGTGCCCCTCGTGCCGGGCGACGACGCGCCCCTGTTCGACGACGGCGTCCCGCGCGTCCACGACGTCCTCACCCTCGGGACCGACGCGGTGACCGCCGCCCGGTGGCGGCTGCGGGTGGAGCGGGACGTGCCTCCCGCCGCCTCCCCGCCACCGTCGGGCGCGGACTGGTGGACCGACGTCACCGCGATCGACGTCGCCGGTGCGCCGGGCGCCGAGGACCTCGCGGTGAGCCTGCCCTGGCTGGTGCGCGACGCGTTCGTCCACTTCCTCTCCCCGCGCGGCCTGGAGCAGTACACGGGCGGCGCGTGGGGCACCCGCGACGTCACGCAGGGGCCGCTCGAGCTGCTCCTTGCCCTCGACCGGCTCGCCGACGCCCGCGCCCTGCTCCTGTCGGTCCTCGCGGCCCAGGACGACGACGGCGGCTGGCCGCAGGCCTTCGGCTTCCTGCCTGGGGACGAGGGGTTCCGGTGGGGACCCGCGCACGGCGACATCGTCCACTGGCCGGTCCTCGCCCTGGGCCGCTACCTCCTCGCCTCCGGCGACGGGTCGGTGCTCGCCGAGACCGTCACGTGGGCCTCCGGGCGGACGCCCACTCCCGTGCGGGACCACGTGATGCGTGCCCTCGACCACGCGCGCGCCGGTTACCTGCCCGGCACGCACCTCGTCGCCTACGGCCACGGCGACTGGAACGACTCCCTCCAGCCCGCCGACCCGACCATGGCGACGAGCCTGGTGAGCACGTGGACGGTCACGCTCCAGCACCAGGCCCTCGACACGCTCGCCGACGGCCTCGCCGCCTCCGGCGCGGCCGAGACCGGCGAGGTCGAAAGGCTGCGGGCCGAGGCGGGCGCCGTCGCCGCGGACCTGCGGCGCCTGCTCCTCGTCGACGGCGAGCTCGCCGGATACGCCCAGCTCGCCGGCGAGCCCGGGACCGTGCGCCGGTACCTCGTCCACCCGCGGGACACCGAGACCGGCCTGCGCCACGGGGCGCTGCAGACGATCCACGCCCTCGCGGCCGACCTCCTCGACCCGGCCGAGGCGCCCCACCACGTCGACCTCGTGCGGGCGCACCTCATGGGCGCCGACGGCGTCCGGCTCTTCGACCGGCCACCGGGCTACCACGGCGGGGAGACCCGCCACTTCCAGCGGGCCGAGACGGCGACGTTCGTCGGCCGCGAGATCGGCCTCATGTACGTCCACGCCCACCTGAGGTGGTGCGAGGCGATGGCGCGCTGGGGCGATGCGGACGCGCTGTGGCTGGGGATCCGCCAGACGCTCGCGCCCGCGGTGCCCGGCCTCGTCCCCGGGGCCCGTCGCCGTCAGGCGAACACCTACGCCTCGAGCTCGGACGCCGCCGTCCTCGACCGCGCGGACTTCGCCGCCCGGTACCCCGAGGTGCTCGACGGCCGCGCGGGGTTCGAGGCCGGGTGGCGCATCTACTCCTCCGGTCCCGGGGTCCTCGTCCGCGTCGTCACCCAGAGCCTGCTCGGAGTACGCCGGCGCGGTGACCGGGTCGAGGTCGACCCGGTGCTGCCGGTCGAGCTCGACGGGCTCACCGCCACCGTGCCGCTGGCCGGTGGGCTGCTGCGGCTGCGCTACCACGTCGGTGCCCGCGGGCACGGCGTCGACCGGCTCGCTCTCGCGGGCCGCGAGCTCCCCGGGGAGCGGACGTCGAACCCCTACCGCGCCGGCGGGCTGGTGGTCGACCTCGCCGAGCTCGCCGCGGCGCTCAGCCCGGGCGGCCCCGAGCTGGAGGTGCACCTGCCGTGAGCGAGACCGGCGTCGCGGACCAGCGGCTCTGGGCCGACCCCGCGCTCCCCGCGGAGGAACGCGCCGCCCTCCTGCTCGACGCCATGACACCCGAGGAGAAGGTCGGCCAGCTCCACCAGGTCGCCAACCCCGACCCGCACCGGGACGCCGCCGCGCTCGCCGCCGCCGAGTTCGGCACGTGCATCGTCGCCAGCGGCGAGCACGCCGGCAACGTCCGCGACGCGGGCACGCAGGCCGCGGCCGTCAACGCCCTCCAGCGGGCCGCCGTGGAGACCTCCCGGCTCGGGGTGCCGCTCCTCGTCGCCCGGGACGTCATCCACGGGCACCGCACCGTCTTCCCGATCCCGCTCGGGCAGGCGGCCGGCTTCGACGCGCAGATCGTCCGCGACTGCGCGCGCGTCGCCGCCCGCGAGGCCACCGCGGACGGCATCCGTTGGACGTTCGCGCCCATGCTCGACGTCGCGCAGGACCCCCGATGGGGCCGGGTCGCGGAGAGCTGGGGCGAGGACGCGTGGCTGGCCTCGCACCTCGGCTCCGCCGCGGTCGCCGGCTTCCAGGACGGCGGGCGGCTCGCCGGCCCGGAGGCGATGGCCGCGTGCGCCAAGCACTACGTCGGTTACGGCCTGGCCCAGGGCGGGCGCGACTACGCCGAGGTCGACGTCGGCCCGGTGACCCTGCACAACCGTCACCTGCGCCCGTTCCGCGCGGCGGTGGACGCCGGGGTCGCGACCGTGATGAGTGCGTTCCACACCCTCGACGGCACGCCGATGACCGCCCACGTCCCGCTCCTGCGCGACCACCTGCGGGGCGAGCTCGGCTTCACCGGGCCCGTGGTGAGCGACTGGGACGCCGTCGGTGAGCTGCGGCAGCACGGCCTGGCCACCGGCACCCGCGACGCCGCGGCCCTCGCGCTGCGGGCGGGCGTGGACATCGACATGGTCACCGGCGCCTACCACGAGCACCTCACCGGGCTGGTCCGTTCCGGCACCGTCCCGGCAGCACTGGTCGACGAGGCGGCCTACCGGGTCCTGCTCCTCAAGCTGCGGCTCGGGCTCTTCGAGGACCCGTACACCGACCCGGGGCGCGCCGCCGCCGTCCACCTCACCCCCGACCACCGCGCGCTCGCCCGGCGGGCCGCGGCAGGCGCCGTCGTCCTCCTCCGCAACGACGGCGTGCTCCCGCTCACCGAGCCACGCCGCCTCCACGTCACCGGCGCCCTCGCGACGGCGAGCGCCGAGCTGCTCGGCACCTGGACGCTCGACGGACGCGCGGAGGACGTCGTCACGATCGCCGACGCCTTCCGGGAGCGGTACGCCGGGGCGGTCGTCACCGTCGACGACGGCCGCTTCCCGGACGAGTCGCTCGTGCGCGCCCGGGAGGCGGACGTCGTCGTCGCGTGCGTCGGGGAGCACCCCGTGCGCAGCGGTGAGGCGAACTCGGTGACCTCCCTCGAGCCGCCCCCGGGACAGGTGGAGCAGCTCACGGCGCTCGCGCGGGTCAGCCGGCGCCTCGTCGTCGTCGTCCTCACCGGCCGACCGCTCGCGCTCGAGCGGCTGGCCGACGTGGGCGAGGCGCTCGTGCTCGTCTTCCACCCGGGCGTCGAGGGCGGGCACGGCGTCGTCGACGTGCTCACCGGCGACGTCCCCCCGAGCGGCCGGCTCCCCGCCTCGCTGCCGTGGACCACGGGACAGGTGCCCCTCCACCACGACCAGCGCCCGACCGGTCGGCCACTCGACCCCGACGGCACCGTCGGCCGGTACCGCGACCACCGCGACACACCGCAGTACCCGTTCGGCCACGGCCTGGGCTACTCGCCGGTGAGCTACGAGGGGGTCCTCCTCTCGGCGGCCGAGCTGGGGCCGGGCGAGACGGTGCGTGCCTCGGCGCGGGTGACGAACACCGGGTCGCGTCCCGTCCTGGAGACCGTCCAGCTCTACGTACGCGCCCACCTCGCCGCGATCTCCCGCCCGGTGGGCGAGCTCGTCGGCGTCCGCCGGGTGCCGCTCGCCCCCGGTGAGAGCGCCGAGGTCGTCTTCGAGCTCGACCGGCGGACGCTGTCCTACCGCGACGCCGCGGGAAGGGAACGGTGCGAGGCCGGACCGTTCACCGTCCGTATCGCCCCGCACGCGGGCGGCGGGGTCACCACGCGGCTCCGGGTGACCGACGAGGCGCCCGGCCCGACCTGACCAACCCCTTCGAGGAGAGGACCGCACGATGAGGGACAGGACACGCAGTCGGCGTGCGCTCGCGACGGCGGCGGTCGCCGTCGCCGGGCTCGTCGCCACGGCCGGCGTCGCGAACGCCGGACCCGGACCGGACCGCAACCCCGGTCGGGACAGGGACACGATGATGACCTACGCCCAGGACACCTGGGCGTCCTTCGAGGCCATGGTCGACCCCGGTACCGGCCTCCCGGCCGACAACATCGAGGGCGACCTCGACCCCGACAGCCGCAGCGGCTACACCTCACCGACGAACATCGGCGCCTACCTGTGGAGCACCGTCGCCGCCCGCGACCTCGGGATCATCACGCGCCGGGAGGCGCACGAGCGGATGGGCCGGACACTCGCGACGGTCGCGACGCTCGAACGGCACGAGCACTCGGGCATGTTCTACAACTGGTACGACGAGGCGACCGGGGAGAAGCTCTACACCTGGCCGACGGACGGGGCCCGGGTCTACCCGTTCCTCTCCAGCGTCGACAACGGGTGGCTGGCCACCGCGCTGCTCATCGTCGAGCGCGCCGAGCCACGCCTGCGCGGCCAGGCGGCGGAGATCCGCTCGACGATGGACTTCGGGTTCTACTACGACCCCGCCGTCCGCCAGCTCCGCGGCGGCTTCTGGGACGAGCCGCCCGCCGACCCCGCCGCCGTCCTGGACAACTACCGTGACCGCGGCCCGGACGTGTGGTTCACCGGGCACCACTACGGCACGCTCAACACCGAGCCGCGGATCGCCAGCTACCTCGGCATCGCCTGGGGCCAGATCCCGCCCGAGCACTACTTCTCGATGTTCCGGACGTTCCCGGACACCTGCGACTGGAGCTGGCCCGAGCAGCGGCCGGTCGGGGAGTGGGAGGAGCACCTCGGCGTCGAGGTCTTCCAGGGCGCCTACCGGTACCGGGACATGCAGCTCGTCCCGACGTGGGGCGGGTCGATGTTCGAGGCGCTCATGGTCGACCTGTTCATCCCCGAGGCGGACTGGGGCCCGCAGAGCTGGGGCGTCAACCACCCGCTCACGGTCCAGGCCCACATCGAGCACGGGCTGGAGGAGGCCGGCTACGGCTACTGGGGCTTCTCGCCGTCGAGCAACCCGGCGGGCGGCTACCGCGAGTACGGGGTGGACCCGATCGGGATGGAGCCGAACGGGTACAGCTCCGACCAGGAGCGCACCACCGTCGACCCGGGGTGGGACGACCCGGCGTGCTTCCGGGAGCCCGCCGAGCCCGCCGAGTACGGCGACGGCGTCGTGACGCCGCACGCCTCGTTCCTCGCCCTGCCCTACGCGAGGCGGGAGGCGCTGGACAACCTCGCCAACCTGCGGCGTGACTTCGACGCCTACGGCCCCGGCGGCTTCTACGACGCCGTCGCCGTCCGCAGCGGCACGGTCGCCCAGCGCTACCTCTCCCTGGACCAGGGCATGATCATGGCCGCGCTGGGCAACGAGCTGCGCAACGACCGGGTGAAGAGATACGTCGTGCGCGGCGACGTCGAGCGCGAGATCCGCCCGCTGCTCGGGATCGAGGAGTTCAACGCCGGGCGGGTCGACTGACCCGGCGGACCGGCGACGGCGCGTGCAGCGGGGCGGACCTCGCGTCGTCGCCGGAACCGCGCGCCTACGATGAGGGCCATGCTCTTCGCCTTCTCCGTCGCACCCACCGTCACCGACTCCGCCGACGGCTCGGTCTCCGAGGCTGTGGCCGCTGCCGTCCGCGTCGTGCGCGAGTCCGGTCTGCCGAACGAGACCACGGCCATGTTCACGACCATCGAGGGCGAGTGGGACGAGGTCATGCCGGTGGTCAAGGCCGCGTGCGACGCCGTCGCCGCCCACAGCCCGCGCGTCAGCCTCGTCCTCAAGGCCGACCTGCGCCCCGGCTACGAGGGCCAGCTCAGCGCCAAGGTCCAGCGCGTCGAGCAGCACCTCGGGGGCGGGCACGCCTGACCCCACCTCCGGGACGGCATGTGACGTCGATGACATGCTGTGGGGGAGGGACGGAACACCGAGCCGCCCCCACGAAGGAGGATCTGATGAAGGCACTGCAGTACCGAACGATCGGCGCCGCCCCCGAGGTCGTCGAGGTCGAGACCCCGGAACCCGGTCCGGGCCAGGTGCGCCTCAAGGTCACCGCCGCGGGCGTGTGCCACTCCGACTCGTTCATCATGAGCCTGCCCGAGGAGCAGTACATCTACGGGCTGCCGCTCACCCTGGGGCACGAGGGCGCCGGCGTCGTCGACAAGCTCGGCGACGGGGTGACCGGGCTCGAGGTCGGCACCTCCGTGGCGGTGTACGGACCGTGGGGCTGCGGCCACTGCTACGCCTGCGCGCAGGGCCACGAGAACTACTGCGAGCGGGCCGGCGAGCTCGGCATCGCACCTCCCGGGCTCGGTGCGCCCGGGGCGATGGCCGAGTACATGATCGTCGACGACCCGCGCCACCTCGTGCCCCTCGGGGACCTCGACCCGGTGCAGAACGTCTCGCTCACCGACGCAGGCCTCACGCCGTACCACGCGATCAAGGGCTCCGTGGCCAAGCTCGTGCCGGGCTCGGTCGCCGTCGTCATCGGCGCGGGCGGCCTCGGGCACGTGGGGATCCAGATCCTCCGCGCGATCAGCCCCGCGACCGTCGTCGCGCTCGACCTCTCGGAGCACAAGCTCGAGCTCGCGACCGACGTCGGCGCACACCACGCGTTCCTCTCCGACGAGAGCGCCGTGGAGAAGGTGCGGGCGCTCACCGGTGGCCGCGGCGCCACCGCCGTCTTCGACTTCGTCGGCATGCAGCCGACGATGGACCTCGGCGCGAAGATGGTGGCCGTGGGCGGTGACCAGGTGATGGTCGGCGTCGGCACGGGCAGCCTGCCGGTCGGCTTCCTCGACCGGCCCTTCGAGTCCCAGGTGCGCGCGCCCTACTGGGGCTACCGCTCCGAGCTGTTCGAGGTGCTCGACCTCGCCCGCACCGGCGCCGTCCACGTCGAGACCGAGGTCTTCTCCCTCGACGACGCCCCCAAGGCCTACGAGAAGCTGCACGACGGCACGCTGCGCGGCCGCGCGGTCATCGTCCCGTAAGGGCTGCTCCGGGCCGGGAGTCGGGTGCCCCGCGCGGGCGCCCGGCTCCCGGCCCTTCGCCGCGCCGCCGCCTCACCCGCGCCGCCTAGCCCTGCCGCCTCGCCCGCGCCGCCGCGCCGAACCTGCCACCAAGTCCGCCCCGCCGCGTGTCGCCGCGCCGCGCGTCAAGGCGGACCCCTTGTCCCGCGCCTCGCGCCGGGTACTTTGTGGCAGATTCCTCAGGCCCCGGGGTGCAGACGGGCACGGCTCGCCGGTGCAGCGCGCCGAAGGGCTCAACGTCTGCCGGGCAGGGCCGCCGGACCGCGCGGACGCGAAGCCTGCCACCATCTCGGGCTCACCGTGTGTCGCCGCGCCGGGAGTCAAGGCACCAGGCTTGCCACAGGCCACGCGCCGGCCACTTCGTGGCAGGATCCGGCAGCCGCCGGCGGCGAGAGGGCAGGCGAAACCGGAGCCAGGGGCAGGGCGCCGTGCCACCCTGACCGCATGGACGCGGAGAGCCTGCAGGGCAGGACGTTTCGCAACCGGAGCCTGCGGGGCTCACGGTTCGTCGTGTGCGACCTCGGCGATGTCGTCGTGCGGGGGAGCGACGTGGCCGGCATGGAGGTCGACTCCCCGTGGCTGCTCGAGGAGGGCACCTTCCTCGTCAACGGGGTCGACGTCGTCCCCCTCGTCGATGCCGAGCTCGACCGTCGCTTCCCGGGGCGCTCGCTACGCAGGGCCTCGACGCCGCAGACCCTGCGTGAGGCGTGGGCCGCCGTGGAGCGCACGTGGTCTGCCACGGTTGACCGCGCGACCCGCATGCCCCCGGGCACCGTGGACGAGTCCGTCGACGGTGAGTGGTCCTTCGCCCAGACGTTGCGTCACCTCGTCATGGCCACCGACACGTGGCTGGGCCGGGCGGTCCTCGGGCAGGAGAGGCCCTACCACCCGGTCGGACTGTCCAACACCGACGGCGAGGAGTCGGCCGCCTTCACCGCCGCGGACTTCTCCGCCACGGACCCGTCGTTCGCCGAGGTGCTGGACGCGCGGGCCTCGCGCCAGGCGATGGTGCGCGACTTCCTCGCATCAGTGACGGCCGAGGACCTCGCGGCGCCGCGGGCG
This sequence comes from Georgenia wutianyii, assembly GCF_006349365.1. NCBI lineage: Bacteria > Bacillati > Actinomycetota > Actinomycetes > Allobogoriellales > Allobogoriellaceae > Georgenia > Georgenia wutianyii. The sequence continues at coordinate 2,072,924 of NZ_CP040899.1, read as the reverse complement.
AACCCGCACGCGCCGGAGTACCCGGAGACGGTCCTGTCGTGCCTGCACACGATCCTCGAGGAGGAGTGGGAGCACCACCGCTACGCCGTGCGAGACCTCGACGCGCTCTCGGGCACCGCGGTGAAAATGGTGTGACAACGTTCCGGCGCGGGCGGACAGTGGCGCAGTGCCGCGTACGCGGCCGAGCGTCGAGCAGAGGAGGCCGGGGTGAACCCCGAGCTGTACGCCCACCTGATCCACCGGGTCCTCAAGGAGGGCAAGAACCAGCAGATCCACACCCGTCCGGTCCGGCGCGGGCGGCGGCGCCTGCCGGACTGACCCGGGCGTCACTCGCAGACGGTGCCGTCCCCGTCGCCGTCGCGGTACCAGTCGTACTCGGGGTCGACGCCGCGCACGTAGGGCCCGAAGCCGGCCGCCTTGGCGGCCTTGCACGTCGGGTACTGCGGGTCGGTGCCACCGCCGGCGGGCGCCTGCGGTGCCGGGGCGGGAGGCGCGGGCTGGGCGGGCGCGCTCCCCTCGAGCTCGGGCATGAGCGGGGCGGGCTCCGCCTCGGGGAGCGGCTCGCCCGGGCAGTCGGACAGCACCCGGACCATGGCGTCCTTCTCCGCCTGGGTGACCCACAGGGAGTAGGCGTGCTTCACGGCGACCTGCCGGGCGACGTAGGCGCACCGGTAGGAGGTGTTGGGCGGCAGCCAGGTGGCGGTGTCGCCGTCGCCCTTGGCCCCGTTGAGGGGACCGTCGACGGCGAGGAGGTTGAGCGGGTCGTTGCCGAAGCGCTGCATCGTGGCGGAGTCCCAGGACTGCGCGCCCTTCTGCCACGCGTCGGACAGGGCGACGACGTGGTCGATCTGGACCTCACCCGAGGTGTCGCTGCCCCGGACGAAGTCGATCGTGCGCCCGGAGTAGGGATCGTCGAGGACGCCGGTCTCCACCACGCACCCGTTGGTGCCCGGCCTGACGGTGATGTCGCGCAGGTCCCGCCGCAGGATGTCGTTGCGGACGTCGCACCCGTTCCGGTCCAGGTCGAACTCGCGGTAGGCGAAGGCGTCGCGGTCGTACCCGGTCCTCGGCGCGCGGCCCTTGACCTCGAGGAGGTCGACCGTCGCCAGGGCGGACCCGGCGGGCGCCGGTGTGGCGTCAGGCGTCGGCTCGACCTCCGCCGGCGTCGTCGGCGTCGGGGCCGGGGTCGGCGTCGAGGAATGGGTGACTGCCGGCGTGGCGGCACCCGTCGTCTCGACGGCGGTGCCGCACCCGGCGAGGGCGATGACCACGGCTGCGGTCACCGCGATGATGCGGGCCGGCCGGCGGGCCTGAACGTGCACTGTGTCCTCCTCCCGGTGAGCATGCCTGGCCGTGCGCGCGCGATCCAGCAGCCACTCCGGCAGGTCCCGGAGCGACTGACAGGGACCCGGCTCAGCCGTGGAGGTTGAGCACGAGCTCGGCGGGCCCGCCCTCGACCACCCGCACCGGGATGCCCCAGTCCTGGGAGGCGAGGTGGCACGCGGGGAACTCCACGGCCGGGTCCGCGTCGCAGGAGGCGGCCTTGGCCGTCACGGAGAGCACGGTGTGCCCACCCGCGTCCGCGGTCGGGGCGAGGGAGACCTGCCGCTCGAGGTCGGTGCCCGTTCCGCCGCCGTCCACGAGCGTCTCGGCGGCGACCGACAGCTGGGTCGAGGGACCGAAGCGGTCGTCGAGCTTCTTGCCGGCGGGCGGGGTGAAGACGACCCGGAGGGTGAAGTCCGGGGCCACCTCGGTGACGGGACGCTGCGTGCGGTGGGCGGCGCCGTCGTGGCGGGCGACCGTGCCGTCGGGCAGCGGGATGCGGGTGAGGCGGTGGGCCGCGGACTCGACGACAAGGAGGTGCGCGCCGTCGACGAGGAGGCCGGACGGCTCGGCGAGCCCGGTGGCGAGGGTGCTCATCTCCTCGGTGGCCGGGTCGTAGAGGCGCACGGCCCCGTTGTAGGTGTCGGCGACGGCGACCTGGCCGCCGGGCAGCGCGGCGACGCCGAGCGGGTGCTGGAGCAGCGCCTGGTCGGCCGGTCCGTCGCGGTGCCCGAAGTCGAACAGCCCTTGCCCGACGGCGGTGCGCACCTCACCGGCGGCCACGTCGACGGCGCGCAGGGCCGAGGTCTCGGAGTCGGCGAGCCAGAGCCGGCCGTCGTCGGCCACGGCGAGCCCGGACGGCTGGGCGAACCACGCCTGGCGCAGCGCGCCGTCGACCAGACCCTCGTTCATCGTCCCGCCGAGCCGCGCGACGTAGCCGGCGAGGGGGTCGAAGGTCCACAGCGTGTGGTGCCCGGCCATGGCGACGACGACCGCGCCGGCCTGCGCCGACCACGTGACGTCCCACGGGGAGGACAGCCGGACCCGGCGGGCCGGGCCGTAGTCCTCGGTGGCGGGCTCGTCACCCGGCGCGACGTTGTCCGGGGCGCCGACCATGAACTGCTCACCGGTCCCGGCGAGGGTGGTCACGTGCCCGTCGGCCAGCCGCACGCCGCGCAGCAGGTGGTTGACCGTGTCGGCGACGACGACGTCGTAGTCCACCTGGTCGGCGACGTCGCTTGGGAGCAGGCACAGCCCGTTGGGCTCGTTGAGCTCGGCGTCGTCGGGGCCGCCGTCGGCGCGCCCGCGGGAGCCGGAGCCGATGGTGCGCACGAGGGTCTCGCCGTCGGGGGCGAGCTCGACGAGGCGGTGGTGCCCGGCGTCGGCGACGAGGAGGTTGCCGCCCGGCAGGGCGAGCGCCTTGGCGGGGAACCTGAGCAGGCCCGCCGTGGGCTCGGGCGGCACGTAGGGACCGGAGCCGCGGTGGAGGGTGCCCTTGGCCTCGTGCTCGGCGACGAGCTGGTCGATGGCGGCGGCGAGGTTCGGGGTGTGCCCCTCGCCGGCCATGTGCCCGACGATGTAGCCCTCGGGGTCGATGAGGACGAGCGTGGGCCACGCGCGGGCGGTGTAGGCCTTCCACGTCGTGAGCTCGGGGTCGTCGAGAACGGGGTGGGCGACGTCGTAGCGCTCGACGGCGGCGGCGAGCGCGTCCGGGTCGGCCTCGTGGACGAACTTGGGGGAGTGGACGCCGACGGTCACGAGGACGTCGTGGTACCGCTCCTCGAGCTCGCGCAGCTCGTCGATGACGTGCAGGCAGTTGATGCAGCAGAAGGTCCAGAAGTCGAGCAACAAGACACGACCCCGAAAGTCGCTGATGCTGTACGACTTACCGCCAGTGTTGAGCCAGCTGCGTCCGTGCAGCTCTGACGCTCGGATTCGGGACTTTTGTGGTCGGGTTGTCATGGCTCCATTGTCCCCCGGATATGAGCATCCCGGAGACGTCAAAGTGCCACCTCGGACCGCCTACAGGTGGTAGACGTAGAAGGGCTGCCTCTGGTGTCCGGAGTTTGATCAACGGGGCCATGGTCGGCACGGGTCACGGGAGGCACTCATGGCGGGTAGTGTCTGGGCGTCCATCGCCTAGGCGGGCTAGCGGCGAAGCATGCCCAGCGTACGGGCGACAGAGCTGGCGTAGAGCTCGCGCAGACGGACTCAGTGAATACTGCACTAGTCCCGCTCGCGTCGGTCGGTAACCGTGACCTTTTCGGCAAGTGCTAAGAAATGGGGCGTAGCAATCGTGGGTTAGGAGGCAAGTCTTGCATGCAGAGAATCTTAAGACGGTGTGGTCGTAAGCAGATAGTCAGCTAGCGGAAGCGGTTTGGAGCTCATTGTGTTGACCAGGAATAATCTTGAGGCCTTCAAGGGCGCCCTATCTGCGGCGTCTAGGACTACGACGGAAGCCGACAGTATCCTTAGTGATCGGTTCGTTGAGCTAAAGCCTGGAATTGTCGCAACTCTCGGGGCCCCTGTCAATCACCTCGTCACCGGGCGGCGTGGGGTCGGCAAGTCCACGACCCTCGCTGTTCTTCAGCGGAGGGCGCAGGAGCGAGGGGACTGGGTCATCTTTGTCGACGTCGAGACGCACAAGGACCGTTCCTACCCTGACGTGCTCATCGAATTGGTCCTCGAGATCCTAAGGGAAGTGAAACCTGGAGCGCTGGCAGTAAAGCACGTGCGAGTTCGCCGGCGTATCGGCCAGTTGCAGAAGGTCCTTCGTGCACTCCGCGATTCTCCCGCTGAGGTGGTCGAAAGTACCGAGACGGCGTCGAAATCAAATAGCGAGCTTGTGGTTCGCCTGACTGGGAATGTTGCTCGGCGTTACCTTTCGCTCAGTGGGGGTGTCGGGCGCGCCCTGTCGACCAACTCGACTGTCTCGCGTACATCGACGACAAGGCGAAGGAAAGAGAGCTACTTGCGCGACCTTGCCCCAGCGCTGGCCAATGCGCTGGAGAAGGCGACCGCAGCGAGACAAAAGGGCGCTCTGTTGGTCGTGTTGGACGACTTCTACTTCATCGCCAAAGAGACTCAGCCCATGGTCCTGGATCACCTGCACGGCATTACGAAGCGTAGCAAGGTATGGCTAAAGATCGGAAGCGTGCATTCTCGGACCCGCTCGTATGTGGAGGGTGACCCGCCGCTAGGAATGCAGCCGCCAAACGATCTCCAGCACGTTTCGCTGGACGTTGGACTTTCCGAGTTTTTGACCGCGAAGGCCTTCTTGGAAGATGTTGCTGACGGTGTCCTGCAGCCGCATGGACTCAAAGTGCGTGACGTCCTCACTTCCACCGCGCGCGAGCGGGCGGTGTTGGTAGCGGGTGGCGCTGTTGCGAGAGACTACTTTGACCTCCTGATTGCATCAGCAGATGCAGAGTGGGAAAATGCTCAGTCTGGAGGGTCTGCCTCTAGTAAGGCTCAATCTGGCGGATTTCGAATCGGCGCCGAGAGCGTTCAGGCTGCTGCTGGGCGAATGCTTGAGAGGAAGCAGACTGATCTTCGGAACGATGCTGGCCGGGATGCGCCGGGTCTAGAGTTGCGCTTCGCGGATCTTGTGGCATTCGCTCGCGACCGTGACACCTATTTCTTCCTGGTCAAACGGAGTGATATCGATTCCGAGTGGGGCCGAGAGATTGTCGAACTCGAGGACTTGCGCTTCGTCCATCGCATTATGGTCACGCGCCCGAACACGGGATCGATGAGGCGGGTGGACACAATTGTGTTTATGGTGGATATTCCTGCGCTGGTTGACAAGCGTATGCAGAAGATTCCCGTCGAGTTCTGGAAGCCGCGCAAGTCAGATGAGTTGCGGAAGGCGAGCTGGGTGTACGAGCCAGAATGGGTTTCCTTGAACAAGGCGCGCCGCAGTGGCTCAGCGGGCGATACTGACATGCAGCTGGTGCTTGAGTCGATAGACGCCGAGGAGGGCCGTCTTTGATCGCAAACGACGTGTCGTCGTCCATAACACTGGACCGGTTAGGCGCTCACGGGGGGATATTTCAGCAATGCTGTTCCTGCCGAGGGATGGAGAGGGAGGGGGATGCCCCCCACGGGTAGGCCGGGCGCGGGCCAGTGGTGGAGAGGGAAGCCGCCGCGTTAGCGAACGAAGCTGCTCCCCTCTCCTCCTGCCAGTTAGGCGACAGTCACGCGCTGCACGCGCGCCGGGTCGGCGACGGTCCACCCGAGGCGGAACAGGACCCTGACGAGGACGCTGTCGTGGGTGAACAGGGCCTCCTCGGAGCGGGCGACCTCGACCTGTCCGGTGGCGACCGGAACGGCGTCACGGTCGACGACGGCGAGGGTCCCCGCCGGGACGGCGGAGTTCGTCACGACGGGCAGGCCCAGGACGCGTCGCTCAACGGACTCGTGTCCGAGGTCGAGATCCTTGGCGACGGTGGCCCAGGAGCGGGGGTTGGCGAGGATGACGCTCGCCCGTCCGCCGTCGTCCTCGACGCTTGCGGCGGCGTCAATCAGCGAGCCGAGCCCGTCATAGGCGAGCGGCGCGGGCAGGTCCTTGCCAGCGAGGATGCCGGTCAGGGTCGTGTCAGTCTCGTCGGCGTGGTTGAGGAACGCCTCGTCGGCGGACCGCACAACCGAGGCGGTCAGGCTCGCCAGCGCTAGGCGCAGGGTGTTGGCCTGGCCCGCCTGCTCGCGGGAGAAGCGGCCGAGGACGGCGATCTTCCGCGTGCCGACGGTGACCTCGTCGAGCGCAGCTCCGCTGTCGGGGATGAGCGTCCCCTCGGGCACGAATCCCGGCTCGGCGGTCGAGGTCACGCGCGGGATGCGTACCGTGGGCGCGTCACCCTCGATGTTGGCAACGACGTTGCCAGCGACGAGGGCGAGGGCGCTGGGGATGACCTCCTCGGACGGGTAGACGACGACGTCCGGACGCCAGGACGGAGCGGAGGTGAGAGTGGTGTGAGTAGCCACAGTGGGCTCCCTTCGATGAAGAAGCGGTGAAGGAAGCCGCGAGCCACAGGCTCAGACGGGTACGGCCACGGGCCGTAGACGGTGACGCCGGGGAGCCCCACGGGGGCTCGATCCGCCGTCGAGGACCGAGAAGTCCAGCGCCGCCCTCCCCGACCGGCAGGGAGGACGACGCAAGGCCGCTCAGACGCCGAAGGAGAGGGATTCGGCCATGCGGTCGAAGACGTTGCCGGACGCGGGTCGGTCGTACGTGTCAGGACGGCCGGACTGGTCGAGAATGAAGCCGATGCGCGGAATCTTGGGCTTTCGCTGCTGGATCCCGTACTTCTCGCCGAGGGTGGCGACGTGGGCGGCGATCCTCTCGGCGTCGATGTTGCCGTCCCCGTCGAGGAAGGCGTCGAATTCCGCGCCGATCCAGACAGCTTCGGGGTGCTCCAGGTTGGCCGTCCGCTCGACCTCGGCCCGCTGCATGGTCTCCAGCCGCTCGCGCAGGGCGTCCCGCTCAGCCTCGGCCTCGCGGAGCCGGAGCCGGTAGCGCTTGGCCTCTTCCGAGCGCGGCTCGGGCTCCTCGGTGGCCCTCTCCGGCGCGGCCGGGACCTGGGTGGCGGCGGACGCCTCTGCCGTCTCGGGTGCCGTAGCGGCATCCTGCTGTCGCTTGGTGAGGTCGCCGGGGGTGGGCTTGGTCATGGTGTCTCCTTCGGGCTGGTGTAGTGGGTGAGGAGCGAGGTTCGTCATGCCGACGTCCTCTGAGTCGTGCCAGGCTCGGTCACGCCGTCTCGATGAGCCGGGATCAGGTGGGCGGGGTCCTTGGCGTACTCGCGCGCCAGGTGGGCCGCTACCAGGGCGTAGCGGGCGCGGGCTGAGAGTGCCAGCCACTCCCCGCGAGCGAGCGGCGCGCGCATCGCCACCGGAACGGCGGCGAGGTCTTCCGGTGATCCGTCGATGAAGCGGCGCAGGCCGTCTGTGCCGGACCTGACGCGGATGAGCGCGGCGGTCGTCAGGCCAAGCGAAGTGATCTCGTCGAAGGCGCGTGCTGTGAGTGCCTCGTCGTCGGCGACGGCGTCCAGTAGGTCGGTGGTCATGGTGATCCTTCGGGTTCTTGATGTTTGATCAGCGGCGCGGCGAGAGCGCCGAGGATGGTGGCGCAGGGACGGCAGGGACGGCAGGGACGGTCGCGCGGCGACCTTGTGCGCGCGACTTGTGCTCCCCTCCTGTTCTCTTCTTTCAGAACAGAACAGATGCGAGGCCCTCCCGCGAGAGCGTCCCTGTCGTCCCTGTTTCGGACGTTTACCCGACTTCCTGCGACTTCCGCAGGGTCGGTCCCAGGGTCAGTCGGTCGGCGAGCGTCCCTGACGACGGTCAGTCGGGGGCGCGACCGTCCCTGTGGGCGCGCGCCCGGATGACGTCAGAGGACATCGTCGAGGTCCGCGACGCCCGTCGGCGGGATGAGGAAGGCCGGCTCGTGCTTCGGCGCTGGCGGTGTCGTAGTCACCAGATCCTGTTCGGAAGCCGGCTCTACGTCGGACGCGACCGCAAGCCGCTCCAGAAGGATGAACCGTTCGCCGTTGGACTTCCCCCGCGTGACGGATAGGCCAGCAGCTCGTAGGGTCTCAGCGTTCTTCGTCAGGGCCGAGGACAGGGACAGCGCCGAGGTCGGCCATCCCGCGCGCGGGTCGCTGGGCCGCGCGTTGTCGATGGCGTTGTGCAGGGCTTCGGCGGTCCCCTTCCAGCGGCCCGCCCGTCGCTTGACGAGATCGATGAGCGCCGCCGTGAGCGGGTCAGATTGCGCCCGCTCTGACATAGTCGCGCCCAAGTGCCTCATGTAGGCGTCGGCGTGACCGGCGTCGGCGTCCAGACCGTGATGCCGGTCCAGGGCGTGCAGAACGAGGGCATAGTCGGCCATGCGCGGCAGGCCACGGACCTCGGCGCGGACGGCTGACAGGTGCGCAAGCGCTCCGGCTACGTCGGCGTACAGCGCGCCGAGGATGCCGGGGCGGAGCTTGCGGTACTCGCCCCATAGCGCCGACTCGGGGCGGCGGTCGTCCTCGTTGACACGCTCGAACTCGACGAGGACGAGGCGCTCCAGGGCGTCCGGCCCGAGACCGAACGGCAGGACGATGCTCGTCGCCACGCCGGTGCGCTTGATCGTGGAGACGTGGAGGTCGCCGTCCGTGTAGAGCGCCCGCCGCGAGACCTCAACGCCGGTCACGAGGCGGCAGATCCAGTCGGACGTCGCGGCGGAGACGTTGCCAATGTTGTCCCACGAAGGAACGAATCTCGCGGCGGCGCTTGCCGTATCGTCGCGCTCGTTCTTGCCGGGCTCCTTGCCCAACTCCTCGGCGGGGTCGACGAGGTTGAGCATCATCTTCGCGCGGGTGGACTTTCCGGAGCCTTGCGGCCCGAGCGCCCACAGGATCGGGCGGGGGATGTCGGCGAAGAACGAGCCCACGGCCCAGCCCCATAGCAGCCGCCACCGCGGATCGTCCTCGGCGAGCCCGAGGAGGTTCCGCAGGTCGTCGCGGGAGCCGCCAGCCACCGGGACGGGGAGTGCCTGCGTGGCGCGGGACCGCTTCCACGCCGCCCGCGAGTCGGTCGACATTTCGCCCTCGTCTCGAGGGTTGCGGACTTCGTAGCCGTGAGCGCTGATCTCGACGTAGCGTCCCTCGGTGTCACCGAGGTCGACCTCGATGGCGGCGGGCTTGCGTGCGACGCGCAGCGCCAGGGACGTCGGGGCGTGGTCGTGCGCCGCAGCCTCGGCGATGTCCAGAGCGTTGGTCATGGTCTCGCGTGAGACGGCAACGCGCTCCTTGTCACGGAGCATCTTTCGCAGCGACCCGGCCAGGGACCGGATGGGCACGGCGATGCGGGCATCGTGCGGGCCGTTCGGGATGGCGACGGTCGCTCCTTCATCGGTAACGCCGAGGGTGTAGTGGTCCTCGATGAAGTCGGCGAGCCGCAGGGCGTCCCAGCGGTCGGGCTTGTCCTCGGTGTCCTTCCTCGGTGTCGTCTCTGTCGTGGGGTACATGAGTTGGAGCCTTCTGTGTTGGGGACGGAGACCGGCGTGGTCATGCCGGTCGGAACTGTGAGTGGCCGTGGTCATCGGCAGGGGCGGGAGACAGGTATGCCGAGAGCCCCTCCCGTCGGGCTCGGTCCCGGTGACCAGCCGGAGACGTCGTCGCGCTGATGAGAGGGGCCTGGCCCCGTCCCGTTCGAGGTCCGCAACAGGTGCGGGAAGCTGTTGGGCCGCCCCTCCGCGCCGAGGAGACTCGACGGGAGGGACAGCCAGGACGCCACCAGGAGGGACTGGCGTCTGGTGAGATCTGCCTCGACGCCTCCCGCGCGCTCACGCATGGCGCCGGCCGGAGGCAGCATTCCCGCCCTCGTACTACTCGCCGGGGAAGTTGCGGCGTAACGTCAGGCGGCGTGGTCCTCATTGTCGAGCTCCTCAGCGAGCCTCTCGGCGGCACGTTCGTCGGGATCACTGATCTCGGAGATGAGCCCCACCCGGTAGTGCGGATCGTTCTCCTTGAGCCACGTGGCGGCCTCGTCGTCCGACGTCGTCTGCCGCTCCGCCCAACGGGCCGGGACGGTGCCGGGGATGCGGCCCTTGAGTACCGGCCCACTCCCGCCGTCGTCGCCGTCCACGTCAGACAGGGCGGCGGACCGGGCCTCCATCCGGGCCTGTTCCGGCGGAATGATCGAGCCGCTCAGCGTGATCGGGTCCTCGACGACGCGCCGCCCCGGAGGGACGTAGCGGAAGATGTGCCGGTTGGCCTTGCGGATCTCGGCGTAGTACCGGCGGGCACGGTACTCGTCGGCCATCGTTGTGTTGGAGCAGACCGGCCCGCAGAACGTCGGTCGGCGTCCCTTGCCGGAGTACGTCACCGGCAGCCCACAGACCGGGCACTCGCGAACGCCAAAGGCGCGGGCGCGCTCCTGGCGGCGGATCTCGGTCTCGGCTTTCCGTTTGCACGCCGGGGAGCAGTAGACGGGGCGGCGACCCCGGCCGGAGTAGGTCACCGGGCCGGAGCAGAGCGGGCAGGGATCGGGAAGCGTGAGGGGGTACGTCATGGTTGATGAGTCCTTCGTGAGATGGCGGAGTTGGCGGACTTCGCCGACGAGGGCACGTAGCCGGGCGAGCTCCTCGGTCTGGCGGCGCCGGTAGGTCGCCTTGGCCGACGTTGAGAGAGGAGAGGGCCAGTCAGCGCGTATCTGCTCGCGCGATCCTGGTTGCGGGCAGACGAAAGGCCCCCGGATCACTCCAGGGGCCTTGGCGTTGGATGCGTGTTGTCAGGCGTGCCAGATGATCTCCACGCGCTCATCCGGACGGAAGCGGACGCCGCGCCCAGAAGCACGCAGGACGCGGATCTCGTGGATGGCCAGCGGGAGGAGTGAGCGGCGCTCGTCGACGGGCAGGCCTTCCCATGCCTCGCGGGACTGTACGAGGTCGAGGAGGGGCGAGACATCGATCGCAGGTGTGGGCAGCGCCGCGAGGCGGTCGACTGCCTCGACGCGGAGACGGCGGAGGCGGCTCATCTCCTCAGCGGCCTCCTCCTCGGTCAGCACGCCTGAGACGGCCAGGCGACGAGCGCGCGCGAGGTCGGCGTCGAGGGCAGCCACAGCGTCTTCGGCCTCCTGGCGGTCGGCGAGCGCTCCGGGCTCGACGCGAGCCACCCACCGGGCGGCGACCTCGACGAGAAGATCGTCGGAGGGCTCCAAGGTCGAGAGCGTCGTCAGGAAGCGCTCACCGACGTAACTTTCGAGGGCGTCACGCGGCGCGGTGAAAGGTGCGGCGCACTCCCGGCCAGTTGCCAGAGCCGCGCAGCGGTAGGACTTGCGAGCCCCGCTACCGGACACCGACGTTCGACCACCGCAGGAGGCACACCTGAGGACGTCACCCAGAAGTGATCGGACCTCTCGCTTGCCCCGGCGGACGTCGCGCGCGTCCTCGCGGGTGCGGCTCTCCAACGCTGCCAAAATGCGTGACCGTTCGGCGGGTGTGATGACACCGACGCCGACCGAGACGGGCCGACGGGTTTCCTCGTCGAGATAGACGTCAGCGATAGCTGGCCAGCCTCCGGACGGCTTGCGCTCACGGACGGACTGGAGACCGGCGAAGGCGGGGGCGCGGAGGATCTGTGACAGGCTGTTTACACGCCAGCCCTTGACGACACCGGACGGGCTGGGGATCTCCTCGGCGTTGAGGTCGGCGGCGATGCTCCACAGGGAGCGTCCGCTGAGGACTTCGTCGGCGATTCGGCGGGCGACAGGAGCGGTGTCGGGATCGGGCTCGACGCGCCCCTCGACTACACGGAGCCCGAAGGGCGGGCGTCCGCCGAGCCACCGGCCATCAGCGCGCCGCGTGCGCTTGGTCCGGGTAACACGCTTGGCGATGTTCTCGGCCTCCTCGCGGGCGATCTCGCCCCGGATGATCGTGGCGAGGCGTTGACGTTCGTCGCTCGTATCGGTGCCGTCCACGCCGAGGATGCGCCGCCCGGTCGCGGCGTGCCTTGTTAGGAGCCCGGCGAGCACGTCAGCGCCACGCCGGTCGGCACGGTCCAGCGCCCACACGATGACCGTGCGGAAGCGGTCACCAGCGTCGAGGTCAGCGAGGGCCTGCTCCCACTTGGGACGGCGCTTGCGTGACCGCATCGATGCGCCAGTGCCTTCTTGCTCTTCATAGACCTCGACTACGTCGAGACCGAGGCGCGCGGCCAGCGCACGGCACTCGGTCTCCTGTTCGCGCAGAGAGCGGTTCGCGCCGAGATCCTTGCGCGACGAACGGCGGAGATAGAGGGCGGCCGAGGTCTCCGGCGACGATGCCGGAGTGGAGCGGCGACGCGTAGACGAGGTCATGCCTCGATGCTAGGCGTCCAGAAGTCGAGGAGCACGATCTTGCCGCGCAGGTCCTGCAGGGTGAGCGAGCGGCCACCGGTGTTGAGCCAGCCGCGCCCGACGAGCTCGGAGGCGCGGACGCGGGGCGTGGGTGTCGGTGTCGCGGTCACCGGGCGATTCTCGCTCACCTCGACGGCTGGTGGCGTCGGCGTCCGAGGACGCCGGCGTCCGAGGACGCCGGCGCCGAGGACGTGTCCGGACGGGAGCCGTCGCCCGGTCACTCCATGACGATGACGACCTTGTCGGCGGCACCCGGCGTGGCGGCGAGCGTGATGCCCTCGAGCGCCCGGTCGTAGGGGACGACGTCGCTGACGATCTGCCGGTACTTGTCGACGTTCGCGATGATGTCGTCGGTGACCTCGAAGATCTCGGTCGGGTAGCCCATGGCGAGGCGGATGTCGACCTCGGTCATGAGGATCCGCCCGAGGTCCACCGGCACCGGCTCCTTGTGCACCGCCGGGACGGAGACCACGGCCCGGTGCTTGACCATCCCGAGGATCGTCTCGATGACGCTGGGCACGCCGGCGGCGTCGACGTAGCCGTCCGTGTCGGGCCGGGCGTCCCGCAGGAAGCTGGGCCCCGCGGTCCCGTGCAGCTCGATGAGGCGGGCCTTGACGTCCTCCTCGGCGGAGTTGACGACGGCGTCCGCGCCGACCTTCAGGGCGGTCTCGAGCCGGTTGGGCTGGATGTCGACGACGACGACGTGCTCGGCCCCGAGGGCCTTGGCGGACAGCACCGCGCCGAGCCCGATCGGGCCGGCGCCGAAGACGACGACCTTGGCGCCGGGTGCCAGCTCGAGCCGGTTGACGGCGTGACGGGCCACGGCCATCGGCTCGTTGAGCGCGGCGACCTCCCACGGGACGTCACTCGGGATGACCCGGACCTGGCGGCCCGGCTGGGCGTCGTGGACGACGACGTACTCCGAGAGACCGCCCTGGGCACCGCCGCTGCCGAGCAGCCCGTCGGTGAACGCCATCGTGTCGAACACGACGTGGTCCCCGACGGCGAGACCGGTCACCTCGTCACCGACCTCGCAGATCTCACCGGCCGGCTCGTGACCGAGGCGTGTGGCGCCCTGGTGCGGCGGGATCCCGCCGACCGCGATGTACATCGCGTCCGAGCCGCAGATGCCGCTCGCGCGCATCCTGACCAGCACGTCCTTGGGGCCGATGGTCGGGGTGTCGACCTCCAGCATCTCGACCTTTCCGGGACCGGTGACGACGACACTGCGCATGTCGGCTCCTTCTCGTGCTGACTGGACCGCTCTGGTCCTCCCGAACGTACTCGCCCGGTGCGCGGGCCCCGGGGACCAAGGACCCCGCGCCCCGGCCACGTGGTCACCGTCCTGAGCGGCCGGCTCCGCGCTACCCGCCGACCGTGTGCGACGCGTCGGGCTCGAGCCCCGGGCAGGTGCCGCCCGGTTCGACGAGGGGCTCGAAGTGCCACGGCTCGTTCTCGTAGACCTGGCACAGCCCCTGCTCCGCGCCGTGCTCGCCGAGCCACCGCCACCCCTCGGCGGGGCCGACGTCGACCGCCTTGCCGAGGACGTGGGCCGACCTGTCCGGGGGGAGCACCCAGCGCGAGGCCGCCTCGGCCGAGCCGTGCTCGGCCACCCCCTCGTCGAAGAGCCGCTGCTGTTCGGCGACGCTGCGGGCTCCGGAGGTGATCGCCAACGGGACGCCGGCGGCCGCGGCGGCCTCGTGGGCGGCGGAGACGCGATCGGCGAACGTGGCGTCCACGCCGACGAGCGCCGCCTCCAGGGCGGCCGGCGACTGCACCTCGCCGGCCGAGGCCGCACCGAGCCCGAGCCGGTCGGCGCCGACCAGCGTGAGGACGGCGAGGGTGAGCACGGCTGCCACGACGAGGGCGGTGAGTCGGCGGGCGAGGGTCGCGCGGGAGGTCGGGGCCATGGGACGAGCGTGGCGCCGGCGCCGTGGCCGCCGCGTCGCCCTCGCGGCGGACCACCCGAGAGCACCATCAGACCGGGGGAGGACCCGGGCGTCCGACCGGCGGGCGGGACCGGCCGGTCAGGCGCCCGGTGCGTGGGCCGCGGCGCCGCTTAGCGCCTCCTCGGCGACGTGGCACGCCGCGAGCGCGTGGGTGTCCGGGCTGTCCGGTCGTCGCAGGAGTGGAACCTCGGTCGCACACCGCTCGTGGGCGAGCCAGCACCGCGTGCGGAAGGTGCACCCGGACGGTGGGTCGATGGGTGAGGGCGGCTCTCCGGCAAGGATCCGGCGGCGCCCGAGAACCCCGCGGTTCGCGCGGTCGGTGGTTGGGGAGGCAGACAGGAGCGCCTGCGTGTAGGGGTGGGCCGGCGCCCGGTAGACGTCCTCGACGGTCCCCGTCTCGACGACCCGCCCGAGGTACATGACCGCGACCCGATCGGCGATGTGGTGGACGACGGCGAGGTCGTGTGCGATGAAGACGAGGGCGACCCCGAGGCGCGACTGGAGGTTGCGCAGCAGGTTGACGACCTGCGCCTGCACCGAGACGTCCAGTGCCGAGACCGGCTCGTCGCAGACGAGGACGTCGGGGTCGAGCGCGAGCGCCCGCGCGATCCCGAGCCGCTGCCGCTGGCCACCGGAGAACTGTGGGGGTACCTGTCGAGCATCTCCGCCGACAGGCCCACCATCTCCAGGAGTTCGACGACGCGCTCGCGCCGCGCGGTGAAGGTGCCGGTGCGCGTGGCGGCGAGCGGCTCGGCGACGATCTCGAGAACGGTCATGCGCGGGTCGAGGGAGGTGTACGGGTCTTGGAAGATCATCTGGACGCCCTTGCGCAGCGCCCGACGGTCCGCGGCCCGGCCACGCGTGACGTCCCGCCCGTGGTAGCTCAGCCGTCCCCCGGTGGGGCGTTCGAGGCCGACGAGCATGCGGGCGAGGGTGGACTTGCCGCACCCGGACTCCCCGACGATGCCGAGGACCTCCCCGGTCCGCAGCTCGAGGTCCACCCCGGCCACGGCGTGGACCCTGCGTGCGGAGGCACGCGAGCCGGCCCGGAACTCCTTGACGAGGTGCTCCGCGCGCAGCACGGTCGCGGTCTCAGGCGACGCGGTCATGGAGGATCTCCTCACTGCGGTGGCACGCGGCCAGCACTCCGGGGGCGGTCGTCCGCAGTAGCGGGCGCTCGGTGCGGCACAGGTCGACCGCGTAGGGACAGCGGGGGTTGAACGAGCAGCCCGGCGGCGTCTGGGCCGGGCTCGGTGGGGAGCCCGGGATTGCCGGCAGCCGGCCGCCGCGCAGGGACGCCTGGGGAACGGACTCGAGCAGGGCCATCGTGTAGGGGTGCGTCGGCCGTGAGAAGACGTCGTCGGCCGGGGCGTTCTCCACGACCCGCCCGGCGTACATGACGACGACGTGGTCCGCGACCTCCGCCACCACGCCGAGGTCGTGGGTGATGAGCAGGACGGCCATGCCGAGCTCACGCCGGAGCCGGTCGAGGAGCTCGAGGATCTGGGCCTGGACAGTGACGTCGAGCGCGGTGGTGGGTTCGTCGGCGATGAGCAGCTCGGGGTCCATGGCGATCCCCATGGCGATGAGGATGCGCTGGCGCATGCCGCCGGAGAACTGGTGGGGGTAGTCCTTGAGGCGGCGAATCGGGTCCGGGATGCCGACGAGCCGCAGGAGCTCCTCGGCGCGAGCGGCCGCCTGCCGGCGCGAGCAGCGGGTGTGGACCCGGAGCACCTCCCCGATCTGGTCCCCGATCGTGAGGACCGGGTTCAGTGAGGACAGGGCGTCCTGGAGGATGAGGCTCATCCGAGCGCCGCGGAGCCGGCGCAGCTCCTCGGGGCGTGCTGCGAGCAGGTCGGTGTCCCCGAGGGTGAGGCGGTCGGCGGTGATCGTCGCGAGGCCCTCGTCCAGGCCCATGAGAGCGCGGGCCGTCGCCGACTTGCCGGAGCCCGACTCGCCGAGCAGCGCGACGAACTCGCCCCGCCGGACGTCGAGGTCGATCTCACGGACGGCGTGCACGGCCCTGGAACCCGATCCGAACGTCACCGACAGGCGGCGGGCGGTGAGAACGGGCGGCTGGAGGGCGGGGGATCTGTCCACGAGACGGAGCCTGCCACAGAACGGCGCCGAAATGAAGACTCCGTGCAGCGATACATGCCGGAAACAAAACTGATGGTTGACTTCGGTGCCGGATTAGAAGAGAGTCTGGCTCACCGCGCCGAGGATGTGCGGTCATGACGTCGAGAGGAAGCGCCACCCGTGCTTGAGAAGCCCGCCGGCCGCTACACCGGCTACACCGCCTACGACTACCTGGAGCCCGGGGTCGACTACCGGCAGTTCCGCTACGCGAAGCAGCTGGGCCGCGTCGCCCCCTACGCGGGTCTGGAGCTCAGCGACGCCGAGAAGGAGCGCACGACCCGCCTTCTCAGCGACGAGACCGTGATCTCCCTGCACGAGCACGTGCAGGTCTTCCCCGAGGACATGGGCGAGCTGCGCGAGCACATCCGGCAGGGCCGCGAACCCACCGGTTACCTCGGTCTGGCCCACTCCGGTATGACCGCCGTGTTCGACAACGGGATGGACGGCACGTGCTGCATCAGCTCCGACGCGGGCTGGAAGTACCAGGACGTCATCCACGACCTCGGCGTGCGTATGGCGGACATCGCTCACCAGGACTTCGTCATCAAGGGCGAGACCCTGGCGGACATCGAGTACGCCCGCGAGACGGGGCGGATCGCGCACATCTTCGCTCTCGAGGCGTCGACGATGATCGAGAACGAGGTTGACCGGCTCGACGTCCTGTACGGCATCGGCGTGCGCCAGATGGGCATCGCCTACTCCGAGGCGAACACCCTGGGCAGCGGCCTGAAGGAGCGGGGTGACGGCGGGCTGACCTACTTCGGCGAGCGAGCCGTCGAGCGCATGAACAAGCTCGGCATCGCCATCGACGTCTCGCACAGCGGCGACCGTACCTCGCTCGACGTCATCAAGCACTCCCGGCTGCCCGTCTTCATCACTCACGCCGGCGCCCGTGCCGTCTGGCCCACCAACCGCATGAAGCCCGACGACGTCATCAAGGCGTGCGCCGAGCGCGGAGGGGTCATCGGCATCGAGGCGGCGCCCCACACCACGCTCTCCCCGGACCACCCCCACCACAGTCTCGAGTCCGTCATGGACCACTTCGAGTACTGCGTGGACCTCGTGGGGATCGAGCACGTGAGCTTCGGCCCCGACACCCTCTTCGGTGACCACGTCGGCCTGCACGACGCGTTCGCGGCGAACCTGTCGATCGCTCAGGCCCACAGCCACATCGACCACCCGCGGGTGGAGTACGTCGACGGCGTGGAGAACCCCGCCGAGGCCTTCTTCAACATCATCGGGTGGCTCGTCAAGCACGGCTACTCCGACGACGAGATCCGCCTCGTCGTCGGCCAGAACACCCTCCGCGTCCTGAAAGAGGTCTGGGTCTCATGAGACGTTCCACCTTCGCCGTCGCCGCCGTCGCGGCGGCCCTCGTCCTCGGCGCCTGCGCGCCGCCCGCCCCAGAGGACGAGGGCGACGGGTCCGCCACCGACGGCGCGACCACCACCGACTCCGGGGGCACACTGACAATCGCCACGACCACCGACGTCGTGAACTTCAACCCGCTCATCGGCAACTCACGCACCGACTCGTGGGTCACCTCGCTCATGTACCCCCGAATGCTCCACATCAACGAGCAGGGCACGAAGGAGCCGGCCCTCGCCGTCGACTGGGGCTGGGTGGACGAGACGACCGGCTACTGGGAGCTGCGCGACGACGTCACGTGGAGCGACGGCGAGCCGGTGACGGCCGAGGACGTCGCCTTCACGCTCAACGCGACGAAGGAGGACCAGCCCTCGGGAACGCTCGTCGGCCAGCTCGGGTACTTCGACCACGCCGAGGCGGTCTCCGACACCCGGGTCGAGGTCCACCTCACCGAGCCCGACTCCTCGTTCGTCGAGGGCGTGGGCTTCTGGGCCACCATCGTCCCCGAGCACGTCTTCGGCGAGGCGCCCTCCGTCGCGGAGTTCGCCAACGACTCCGACTGGGTGAGTGCCGGCCCCTACGTGCTCACCGAGGTCCAGCGCGGCCAGGACTACGTCCTGCAGGCGGTGGAGGACTATCCGCTCACCGAGTCGGGCACCCCCGGACCCGACGAGATCGTCTTCCGCGTCTACCCGGACGTCAACACCGAGATCCTCGCGCTGCAGAACGGGGACGTCGACCTCATCGCCAACGCCCTTCCGCCGGCGCAGGTGGCTCAGCTGCAGTCCACCGAGGGCGTCACGGTGCAGGAGGTGCCCGGACTCGGGTACGCCCACATGGTCTACAACATGGACCGCACGCCGCTCGACGACGTCCGGGTCCGCCAGGCGCTCGCGCACGCAGTCGACTACGAGGCCATCCGTGAGGTGGTCCTGCACGGCCAGGCCGTGTCGACCGGCTCCAGCCCGATCATGCCCGTGCTGTCCGACTGGTACGTGGAGCTCGAGGAGTACGAGTACGACCCGGCCCTCTCCCGCCAGCTCCTGGAGGAGGCGGGCCAGCCGACAGACGGCAGTCTCACCCTCGAGCTGCTCTACTCCTTGCAGGACCCGATCGTCTCCCAGTGGGCCAACCTCGTCCGCGACGGCGCTGCGGAGGCCGGGATCACCATCGAGCTCACCGGGCTGGAGCGCAACACCTACCTCGCGCGGACCCAGGACGACGACTACGACATCTACGCGGGCAGCTTCGCCATCATGGAGGACCCCCGGGTGAACATGTCGCTCACCTACATGCCCGACGGGTTCATCAACTACGCCCACGTGGACGACCCGGCGCTCAACGAGCTCATCTCCCAGGCTCGGGTGCTGCCCGACTTCGAGGACCAGCTGCCGCTGGTCCAGGAGGCCGCCCGGATGGTGCACGAGCAGGTGTACGACAACATCATGTACACCCAGAACCTCTACTTCGCGCACAGCGACGAGTGGACCGGCTTCGTGCCGCAGCCGAGCGAGCTGCTCTCGATCGTCAACCCCGTGTCGCTCGCCAGCGCCACCCGCGCCGGCTGAGCCGAGGAGGGCTGCCCGACATGACCATGGGAACGTTCGCGCTACGGCGCGTGGGACGAGGGCTGCTGACCGTGTGGTTCGCGGTCACCGTCACCTTCCTTCTCCTGCGCCTGCTCCCCGGTGACCCCACGCTGGCGATCCAGAGCCCGAACATGACCGCGGACCAGCGGGCGGCCCTCCTCGAGCAGTACGGCCTCGACCAGCCGCTGGCGGTGCAGTACCTCGCCTACCTCGGCCAGCTCGCTCAGGGCAACCTCGGAATCTCCTTCACCCAGTCCGTCCCGGTGACCGAGGTGCTCATGGAGCGACTGCCGTGGACGCTCCTGCTCGCCTCCGGGGCCCTGGTGCTCACGGTGCTGCTCGGCATCCCGCTCGGGGTTCTCGCCGCCTCCCGTGCCGGGGGCGCCTTCGACCGTCTCGTGCAGATGGTCGGGGTCACCGCGCAGTCGCTCTTCGTCCCGAGCGTCGGGGTCTTCCTCCTCTACACGCTCGGGCTGCAGCTCGGCTGGTTCCCGATCGGCGGCGCCTACGACCGCGGCGTCTACGGGATGGCGTGGTACGGCAACGTGCTGCACCACGCCGTCCTGCCGATTCTCTCGCTCATGCTCATCCAGCTCGGCGCGTACGTGCTGACGATGCGCTCCACGCTCATCGACGCGCTCGGTGAGGACTACTGCACGCTGGCACGGGCGAACGGGCTGCCCTACCGCCGGGTGCTGTGGAAGCACGCGCTGCGCAACGCGCTGCTCCCGGCGACGACGCTCATCGGCCTCCAGCTCGGGACGCTCGTCGGTGGGGCGGTGCTCACCGAGACCGTCTTCGCCTACCCCGGCATCGGCCGGGGGATCTACGAGGCGGTGACCCAGCTGGACTTCCCGGTCCTCCAGGGGTCCTTTCTCCTCCTCGCGGTGACCGTCGTCGTCGCGAACATGCTCACCGACCTCGTCTACGGAGTCCTCGACCCAAGGGTGAAGACCGCATGACCGCCACGACCGACCCGACGCCGGCGCAGCCGGCCGGCGCGCTCGGCGCCGTCGGAGCACTGACCGAGCCGGTGGCCCTGGAGCGCCCCACCGCCGCCCGCGCTACCTGGCGCGCCTTCCGGCGTCAGCCGCTAGGCATGCTCGCGCTCGGTGTCATGGCGGTCCTCGTGGCTGTCGCCCTCGCCGCGCCTCTCCTCGCGGCCTACCCCTCCGGGTACGGCAGCGACCTGCTCGCCCCGCCCTCCCTCACCCACCCGTTCGGCACCGACGCCCTCGGCCGTGACGTGCTCGCGGAGGTCATCTGGGGAACACGCCAGAGCCTGGCCGTCGCAGCAGCGGCGTCGTTCCTCGCCATCGTCGTCGGCACCGTGCTCGCCGTCGTCGGCGCCTACTTCCGCCGGCTGGACGCGCTGCTCAGCACGCTCGTCGACCTCATGCTCTCGCTGCCCGTTCTCCCGCTCATGATCCTCATCGCCGCGCTCGTCGGACCGAGCACACTGACGATCATCGTCGTCATCGCCGCCTTCTCCTGGCCCGAGGTCACCCGGGTGGTCCGGTCGCAGGCACTCACCGTGGTCCAGCTTCCCTACGTCGACGCGGCCCGCCTCATGACGACCTCGCCGTGGTGGATCATCACCCGCCACGTCCTGCCGGCCGTCACCCCCGTCATCGCGGTCTCAGTCGTCCTCACCGCATCGCGGGCCGTGCTCTCGGCCGCGGGGCTCGCCTTCCTCGGCCTCGGTGACCCGAACACGTGGTCGTGGGGCCGGATCCTCTACGAGGCGCAACAGTCCGGTGCCATGTCCAGCGCCTGGTGGCTCACCATGTTTCCCTCCCTCGCCATCCTCGCGCTCGTCCTGTCCGCGACGCTCCTGTCCACCGCCTACAACGACGCCCGCAACCCCCGCCGAGGAGGCACCTCCCGATGACTGCCCAGACGACGGCGTTCTCCCAGCGCCTCACGGCCGAGACGATCGAGGTGCTGCAGGACGCCGTCCGCGCCGCCGCCACAGCGGAAGGGCTGGACGCCGTCCTCACCGATGACCCCGACGACGTCGCCTACCTCACCGGCTTCTTCCACCACCCCACCGAACGCCCCGTGGCCGTCTGGCTGCCGGTCGACGGCCCCGCAGTTCTCCTGGTCCCCCGGCTCGAGGCCGGCTACGCGCGGGCACAGGGCGCGGTCGCGCAGGTCGTGGAGTACGCCGAGTACCCCGGTGTGACGAACCCGTTCGCCCCGCTCGCCGCGCTCGCCGCCGGACGGCGGGTGGGGCACCCGCTCACCTCCTCGTTCCTGCGGCTGCGGATGATGCGGGAGGGGATGGACGTGGCGCCGGTCCCCACCGACGTCGTCATGGCGTGCAGGTACGTCAAGCGACCCGCGGAGATCGCCCTGCACCGGGAAGCGGCGCGGATCAGCGACCTCATGGTCGAGGCCGGGGTAGCAGCCGTGCGCGACGCCCTACGCGCGGACGACCCGCTGCCCACCGAGGCCGAGCTCGCGGCCCTTGTCGGCAGGGTCGGCACCGGTGTCATGTACGAGGAGCACCGCGACGTCGTCGTCGTCGGGTTCATGGCCGGAGGACTGGTCTACGGCGGGGCGAACTCCTCCTACCCGCACGGACTGCCGTCGGGC
The DNA here is from genome assembly GCF_006349365.1 of Georgenia wutianyii. Lineage (NCBI taxonomy): Bacteria > Bacillati > Actinomycetota > Actinomycetes > Allobogoriellales > Allobogoriellaceae > Georgenia > Georgenia wutianyii. The sequence continues at coordinate 2,051,083 of NZ_CP040899.1, read as the reverse complement.
TACCGGCTGCAGGAGGGGGACACGTTCATGCTCTCCCTCGGCTGCGCCGTCGGTGGCAGGTTCGTCGAGTGCGAGCGCACGTTCGTCATCGGGCAGCCCACCGAGGAGCAGGCCCGCTACCACGAGGCCGTGCGGCGGGCGCAGGAGGTCGGCGCCTCCGCCATCGCGCCCGGGGTGCCCTGTCGCGACGCCAACACTGCCTGCCTCGCAGAGCTCATGGACGCAGGGCTGGGGGAGTACGTGCTGCACAGGCAGGGCCACGGCATCGGCCTGGGCATGCACGAGCCGCCGTGGCTCGAGGACGGAGACCCGACCCCGCTCGCCGAGGGGATGGTCGTGTCCAACGAGCCCGGGATCTACGTGCCCGGGCACGCCGGCTACCGCATCTCCGACTCGATGCTCGTCACTGAGACGGGTGCCGAGGCCCTCACGTCCTACCCGCGGTCGCTGGCCGACTGCACGATCACCGCCTGACCACCACCGACAGGAGACCCACGTGTTCGTCGAGATCAACGGCAACAAGCTCGCCCTGGAAGTCCTCGGCCCCGAGGACGCCCCGGTGCTCATCGCGCTCCACGGGGCGCCCGGCCTCGGGTCGCGCGCCGAGCCACGGACGAGCTTCGGGCGCCTGGCCGACAGCTACCGCGTCGTCGTGTACGACGCCCGCGGCTCGGGGGAGTCGGAGGGCAACGGTCCGTTCACCCACGAGCAGTGGGCGGCCGACGTCGAGGGGGTCCGGGAGTGGATCGGAGCCGAGCAGGTCATCGTCGCGGGTGGCTCCTACGGCGGGTTCATCGCCATGGAGTACGCCACCCGCTACCCCGACCGGGTGCGCGCCATGGTCCTGCGGGACACCTCGCCGGACGGCCAGAACGAGAAGCTCTCCCGGGAGAATGCCCTGGCCTCGGACCGCGTGAAGGTCGACGTCGAGAAGCTCGACCGCATCGACGAGGGCCGGGTGCGCGACAACGACGACCTGCGGGACTGCTGGCGCGAGATCCTCCCGCTCTACGACTACGAGTACAACCCGCAGAAGGTCGAGCGGATCGTCGCGACCACTCCCTACCGGTACGAGACGCACAACTACGCCTTCGCCCACAACATCCCGAACTACGACATCAAGGACAGACTGCCCGGCGTCACCTGTCCCACGCTCGTCACCGTGGGTCGCACCGACTGGATCACGCCGGTGTCGTGCAGCGAGACCATCGCCTCCCTCATCCCCGACGCACGCCTTGTAGTGTTCGAGAAGTCCGGACACTCCCCCCAGATCGAGGAAGCTGAGCTGTGGACCCAGACCGTGCGGGAGTTCCTCTCCGAGGTCGAGGCGAAGCAGGCGACGTGAGCAACGGCGCGCCCGCCGGCCGGAGCCTCGATGACCTCGACCGGCGGATCGTCGCCGCGCTGCAGCTCGACGGACGGGCGAGCTGGTCGGCGATCGCCGACCTCTGCGGCACGACCGGGCCGACCGTGGCACGGCGCGTCCAGCAGCTCACCGACGAGGGGGCGCTGAAGATCGCCGTCATGCGCGGCGCGGGTGGCAGCGAGTCGCACCAGTTCTTCTTCCTGCGCCTCAAGTGCGGGCCGACGATGGCGCTCCCGGTCGCGAGCCGGATCGCCGAGCGCCCCGACGTCCGCTTCGTCACGCTGCTCACCGGCCCTCACGACATCATCGCCGAGGTGCAGGTCCCCAGGGAGGCCGGCGCCTACCACACGGTCGTGCGCGAGGTGCAGACGATCCCCGGCGTCGAGGCCGTCATCGGTGAGCTCACCCTCCACGTGTACAAGGTGAGCCACGACTGGGCACGCGAGCTCCTCGGGCTCCAGCCCGACGACCCGGTGGACACGGGGGAGTTCGAGGAGTTCGCCTTCGACGCCGTCGACGAGGCCATCCTCGACCGGCTCAAGCTCGACGGCCGGGCGAGCTTCGCGGAGGTGGCCGAGGAGGTCGGCCTCAACGAGAGCACCGTGCGGCGCCGCTTCGAGCGCCTTCGCTCCCGCCGGTGGGCCCACGTCGTCACCCTCGTCCAGGCCGCCGCTCTCGGATTCGAGTCCGAGATCCAGCTCCGGGTCGACGTCGAGCCGGCCCGGCTCACCGAGGTCGCCCAGGTGCTCGCGCGGCGCCCAGAGGTGCGGTACCTCGCGCTGCCGCTCGGGGGCAACTGCCTCGTCGCGGAGGTCATCGCCCGGCGAACCGAGGACCTCTATGCGTTCACCACCGAGTCCCTGGCTGCTTTGCCCGGAGTGACCGGATGGTCGGCCTCCCTCGAGCTGCTCACCATCAAGCGCGGGTTCGTCGAGACCCCATGGTGGCGCTCCGAGGTCGCGGACGTCGCAGCGGGCCTGGAGGTCGGCGAGCTCACCGGCTGAGGCCGACAGCCAGGTCGTTCGTCGGGCACGCGAAGTCGGACAGGGGCGCGGCGAGCAAGGCGTCCCCTTCTGACCGCCGCAGCGCCGCGCTACGGCACGATGCTGGGTTCGGGGACCGCGGAGGTGAGCGCCGCCAGCGCGGCGCGCCGCGCCTCCTGCTCCACCGGGTCCGGCACCGGGACCGAGGCGAGCAGCCGCCGCGTGTAGGGGTGCTGCGGGTCGCCGAGCACCTGCGTGCCGGTGCCCAGCTCGACCAGCTCGCCGCGGTAGAGCACGGCTATCCGGTCGGCGAGCATCCCGACGACGGCGAGGTCGTGGCTGATGAACAGGGTCGCGAAGCCGAGCCGCTGCTGGAGCTCACCGAACACCTCGAGGACCTTGTCCTGCACCGAGACGTCCAGCGCCGACGTCGGCTCGTCGGCGACGAGGAGCTCCGGGTCCAGGGCGAGCGCACGGGCCAGGCTCGCGCGCTGGCGCTGACCGCCCGACAGCTCGTGCGGGTACCGGGCGGCGTAGGCGATGGGCAGGTGGACCGCGTCGAGCAGCTCGTGGACCCTGGGCCGGGCCGCGGCAACGTCTCGCGCGCGGCCGTGGATGAGCAGCGGCTCGGCGATCGCCTCACCGACCGTGAGGAGCGGGTTGAAGCTCGTCGCCGGGTCCTGGAAGACGAACCCGAGCCGGGCGCGGTGCGGCCGGAAGGTGCGCTCCCGGAAGCCGACCATCTCCTGACCGAGCACCTCCAGCGACCCGCCGGTCGCGCGGGTGAGCCCGGCGATGGCCCGCCCGATCGTCGTCTTGCCGGACCCGGACTCACCGACCAGGCCGAGCACCTCGCCCGGCGCGATCGTGAGGTCCACCCCGGACACCGCGCGGAACCCGGGCTGGCGCAGCCGCCCCGGGTACACGACCTCCAGGCCTCGGGCGCGCACGAGAGGCTCACCGGCCTCCGCGGCCGGCGACCGGCCGGGCGCCCGGTCGGTGGTGTGCGCGCCGAGCCGCGGCACGGCGGCGAGCAGCCGGCGGGTGTACTCGTGCTGCGGAGCGGCGAACAGCTCGCGCGCGGGCGCCTGCTCGACCACCTCGCCCCGGTACATGACCGCGACCCGGTCGGCGAGGTCGGCGACGACTCCCATGTTGTGGGTGATGAGGATGATCGCCCGGCCGAACTCGTCGCGCACCGCGCGCAGCAGGTCGAGGATCTCGGCCTGCACGGTGACGTCCAGCGCCGTCGTCGGCTCGTCGGCGACGATGACGCTCGGCTCCAGCGCCATCGCCATGGCGATGACGATCCGCTGCTTCTGGCCGCCGGAGAACTGGTGGGGGTAGTGGTCCACCCGCGTCTGCGGGTCGGGGATCCCCACCCGGCCGAGCACCTCCACGGCGCGGGCGCGGGCCTCGGCGCGCGAGTAGGTCCCGTGCGCGCGCAGCCCCTCGGCGATCTGCCACCCGACGGTGAACACCGGGTTGAGGGCCGTCGAGGGCTCCTGGAAGACCATCGCCACGTCCCGCCCCCGGGCGCGGCGCAGCTCGGCCGGCCGCAGGCGCAGGACGTCCTGCCCGGCGAGGACCACCGCGCCGTCGACCCGGGCGTTGTCGGGGAGCAGCCCGAGCACGCTCTTGGCGGTGACGGTCTTGCCCGACCCGGACTCCCCGACGACGGCGAGGATCTCGCCCGGGTCGACGTGCAGGGAGACGCCGTCGACGGCGTGCACCGGCGCGCCGTCGGTCGCGAACGTCACGTGGAGGTCGCGGATCTCGACGACGGGGGAGCCGTCGTGGTCGCTGGGGCTCATGCGTCGGCTCCCGTCGTCGCGGCGCGCCGGGGCGGGCGCCGCCGGCTGCGCAGCCTCGGGTCGGACAGGTCGTTGAGGCTCTCCCCGACGAGGGTGATGCCCAGGACGAGCAGGACGATGGCGGCGCCGGGGAAGACGCCCGTCCACCAGATGCCGCTCGCGACGTCGGAGATGGCCCTGTTGAGGTCGTAGCCCCACTCGGCGGCCGCGGTGGGGTTGATGCCGAAGCCGAGGAAGCCGAGGCCGGCGAGGGTGAGGATCGCCTCGGAGGCGTTGAGCGTGACGATGAGCGGCAGCGAGCGGGTCGCGTTGCGCAGCACGTGGCGCGAGAGGACACGCGGCGTCGAGGCGCCGAGCACGCGCGCCGACTCGACGAACGGCTCGGCCTTGAGGCGCACCGTCTCGGCCCGTACGACGCGGAAGTACTGCGGCACGAAGACGACGGTGATGGAGATGGCGGCGGCCGCGATCCCGCCGAGGAAGCTCGACTGACCGCCGGAGATGATGATCGACACGACGATGGCGAGGAGCAGGGAGGGGAAGGCGTAGATCGCGTCGGCGACGGTGACGAGGACGCGGTCGAGCCATCCGCCGAGGTACCCGGAGACGAGGCCGAGTGCCACCCCGAGGAAGAGCGAGGCGACGACGGCGAGGACCACCGTGAGGAGCGCCGTCTGCGCCCCCCACACGACCCGGGAGAAGACGTCGTAGCCGCCCACCGTCGTGCCCCACCAGAACTGTGCCGACGGTGGCGCCTGACGCGGGAAGCTGCCGTCCGGGCCGCTGAGCTGGTTGAAGGAGTACGGCGCGATGACGGGCGCGAGGACGGCGGTGAGGACGAAGACGGCGCAGAGCACGAGGCCCGCGACGAGCATCCCTCGCTGGAGCCCCACGCTGCGGCGCAGCTGCCACACGAGCGGCAGCCGCTTCCAGCGGGGCTCGTGGGCGGCGGCGCCGGGGGCGACGGTCGACTCGCTCATCGTCAGTACCTCACTCTCGGGTCGATGAGGGCGGCGACGACGTCGACGACGAAGTTGGTCACGGCGACGATGACGGCGAGGAGCGCGACGATCCCCTGGACCGCGACGAAGTCCCGCGCGCCGAGGTACTGGGCGAGCTGGAAGCCCAGCCCGCGCCACTCGAACGTCGTCTCGGTGAGGATCGCGCCGCCGAGCATCATGGCGATCTGCATGCCCATGACGGTGATGATCGGGATGAGCGCCGGCTTGTAGGCGTGCTTGCGCAGCAGCCTGGACTCGGTGACGCCGCGGGAGCGGGCCGCGGTCACGTAGTCCATCCCGAGCGTGCCGATGAGGTTGGTGCGCACGAGGCGCAGGAACACCCCGGCGGTGAGCAGGCCCAGGGCGAGGGCCGGCAGGACGGCGTGGGACAGGACGTCGGAGATGAGGTCCCACCGGCCGGTGCGCAGCGCGTCGAGGATGTTGATGCCGCTCGAGCCGGTGATGCGGTCGAGGATGAGCTGGGTGTCCGGCCGCGCCCGCCCGCCGAGCGGGAACCAGCCGAGCCACACCGAGAAGACGAGCTTGAGCAGCAGGCCCGCGAAGAACACCGGGGTGGCGTAGCAGAGGATGGCGAGCACCCGCAGCACCGCGTCGGGCACCTGGTCGCGCCGGTAGGCGGCGATCCGGCCGAGCGGGATGCCGACGAGCAGGGCGACGAGGAGTGCGAAGAGGACGAGCTCGAAGGTCGCCGTGCCGTAGGTGAGCAGCACCTCGCTGATCGCGCGGTTGTCGGTGAGCGTCCGGCCGAAGTCACCGGTGAACACCTGCCCGAGGTACTCGACGTACTGGACGAGCACGGGGCGGTCGTAGCCGGCGTCCGCCAGGCGCTGGGCGAGCTGGTCGGGCGTGAGGCGCCCGCCCACCGACGCCGAGATCGGGTCACCGACCACCCGCATGAGGAAGAACACGAGGGTGACCAGGATGAACACCGTGGGGATGATGAGCAGGAACCGCACGAGCACGTAGCGGCCCAGCCCCGAGCCGCCCGACCGCGTCGCCGCGGTGGGGCTCACCGTCCGTTCGTCAGCGATCGTCACGCTGCTTCTCCTCTCCCGGGCGGGGACGGGGCGCCGCGCACGGCGGCACCCCGTCCCCCGGACGGTCGGTCAGCGTGACAGCGGCGCGTAGCGGAACTTGAAGGACGCGTCGAGCGTGACGCCGGTGACGTCGTTCTGGGCGACGGCCACCTGGGCGCCCTGCAGGTAGGGCAGGGTCGACAGGTCCTCGGCGACGAGGCGCTGGACCTCGGCGATCTTCGCCTCGCGCGCGGCCGGGTCTGGCTCGGTGGCCTGGTCGAGGATGAGGTCGTTGACGGCCTGGTCGGAGTAGTCGTTGACGAGGAAGTTCTCCGTGAGGAAGAACGGGGAGAGGTAGTTGTCCGCGTCGGAGTAGTCCGGGAACCAGCCGAGCTGGTAGGCGGGGTAGGCGTGCTCGACCCGCTCGCCGTTGTAGGTGTCCCACAGCGTGGACTGCAGGGTGATGTCGAACAGCCCGTCTGCCTCGAGCTGCTGCTCGATGAGGGCGTACTCCTCGTCGGAGGAGTTGCCGTAGTGGTCGGGGCTGTACTGGAGGTTGAGCGCGACCGGCGTCGGGATGCCGGCCTCCTCGAGCACGGCCGCCGCGGCGGCGGCGTCGGGCCCGCCCTCACCATCGCCGTACATCTCCAGCAGCGGCTCGGCGGCGCCGCTCAGGCCCTCGGGCACGTAGGAGTACAGCGGGGTGTAGGTGCCCTGGTAGATCTCCTGGCTCAGCGCCTCGCGGTCGATGAGGTGGGCGGCCGCCTGGCGCACGGCCAGCGCCTTGGCCTCGTCCGCCTCGGGGGTCTGCGTCCCGAACGGCTGGGTGGTGAAGTCGAAGACGATGTAGCGGATCTCCCCACCGGGGCCGTCGTGGACGGTGACGTTCTCGTCGTCGGCGAGGTCGGCCAGGTCGGTGGGGGACAGGTTGCGGAAGGCGACGTCGACGTCGCCCTGCTGGACCGCGAGCTTGAGGGAGGTCTCCTCGGTGAAGTACTGCGCGGTGACGGTCGGGGTCTGCGCCGGCTCGAGCATGCCGCCGTAGTCGGCGAAGGCCTCGTAGCGGACGAGCTCGTTCTCGGCGTAGTCGGTGATCGCGTACTGGCCGGCGAAGGCCTGGCCCTCGACGATGTCGTCCGCCGGGGTGAGCTCGGTGGCGGAGAAGACCTCCTCGTCGACGATCGGCCCGACCGGGGAGGAGAGCACCTGCGGGAAGGTCTGGTCGTTCTCGCCCTTGAGCGTGAAGACGACGGTGAGCTCGTCCGGCGTCTCGACGCTCTGGAGGTTGTAGAGCAGCGAGGACGGCCCGTTCGGGTCGGCGATCGCGAGCTGCCGGTCGAAGCTGAACTTCACGTCCGAGGAGGTGAGCTCGTTTCCGTTCGCGAAGGTCAGGCCCTCCTTGAGGGTGACCGTGTACTCGCTGGGCCCGGTGAACTCGGCGGACTCGGCGATGTCCGGCTCGACGTCGGGGCTGCCGTAGGGGGTGTTGAGCAGGAACGGGAAGACCTGGTTCTGGACCAGGAAGGAGCCGTTGTCGTAGGAGCCGGCCGGGTCGAGGGAGAAGATCACGTCGGTCGTGCCGACCGTGATGCTCCCGCCACCGGTGCCGTCGTCCGTGCCGGTGTCGCTGCCGCCGGTGTCGCTCGTGTCGGCGCAGCCGGCGAGGGTCAGCGCGAGGACGGCGGGCGCGGCGAGGAGCGCGCGGCGCCGAGGGTGGGCAAGGGTCATGGTTCACATCCTTAGGAACGGGACCCGGCCGGCGGGAACCGGTCGGCATGCCACGCGCACTGCTGGCGACAGCACGCAAGGCTGGAAAATAACACACGGCGTCTCAGCCGATGAGAACTTCGTGCCGGACCGTGGGCACTCTCCAAGCGGGCCTACGGCAGGCGCAGCCCGCCGGGGTGGTGGACGTGGAACCAGCGGTAGCCGTACCCGTCGAGGACCAGCTCGACCGCTCCGCCGTCGCCGACCTCGACGTTCTCCCGCCCGAGGAGGCACTCGAGCACCGAGCCGGCCGGCGCGTCCACGGTGAGCGGGACGGTGCGGGCCTCGCCGCCGAGGTTGTGCACGGCGACGACGGCGCGCCCCTCCCAGGTGACCTGGTGGGCGAGCACCTCGGGGTTGGGCTGGTCGAGGAGGCTGAACGTCCCGCGGCCGAGCTCGGGGTGGGAGCGGTAGATCTGGATGAGGTGGCGGATGAAGCTCCACAACGAGTCCGGGTCGCGCATCTGCTCCCACGCGTTGACGAACTGCGGGCCGTAGCCGTCGGGCACGGGCCGGGCGACCAGCCGGGAGGGACGCGCGGTGGAGAACCCGCCGTTCCTCTCCGGTGACCACTGCATCGGGGTGCGCACCGCCATGCGTCCCTCGGCGTCGAGGTCCTCACCCATCCCGATCTCCTCGCCGTAGAACAGCGACGGCGTGCCGGGCAGCGAGAAGAGCAGGGAGTACACGAGTCGCACCCGGCGCGGGTCGCCGTCGACCATCGGTGGCACCCGGCGCTTGAGGCCGCGGCCGAAGAGCTGCATGCGCTCCTCCGGGCCGAACGCGGCGAAGACCTCCTGGCGCTCCTCCTCGGTGAGCTTGTCGAGGGTGAGCTCGTCGTGGTTGCGCACGAACGTCGCCCACTGGCAGTCCTCGGGGATCTCCGGGCGACTGCGTAGCGCCTCGGCCAGCGGCCCGGCGTCCCTGCGAGCGAGGGACAGGTACATCTGCTGCATCGTGACGAAGTCGAACATCATGTGGAGCTGGTGGCCCTCGCCGAAGTACGTCACCTGCTCCTCGCGGGGCACGTTGACCTCGCCGAGCATGATCGCGTCCCCGCGCCGCCGGGAGAGGAAGGCGCGGATGTTCTTCAGGTGGTCGTGCGGCTGGGCCATCGCGTCGGCGTCGGCGCCGGTCATCCCGACGTCCTCGAGGAAGAAGGGCACGGCATCCACCCGGAAGCCGTCGAGCCCCAGCTCGAGCCAGAAGCCGATGACCTTCATGATCTCGTCGCGCACCTTGGGGTTGGCGACGTTGAGGTCGGGCTGGTGGGAGTAGAAGTGGTGGAGGTACCACTCCTCGGTGCGCTCGTCGAACGTCCAGATCCCGTCCTCCTTGTCGGGGAAGACGGTCTGGTCCGAGGTGTCCGGCGGGGTGTCCGCGCGCCAGACGTAGTAGTCCCGGAACGGGTTGTCCTTCGAGCGGCGCGAGGCCTTGAACCAGGGGTGCTGGTCGGAGGTGTGGTTGATGAGCAGGTCGGCGATGACCCGCATGCCGCGGTCCTTGGCGGTGCGGATCAGCTCGACGACGTCGCCGTGGCTGCCCAGGCGCGGGTCGACCCCGTAGAAGTCGGTGACGTCGTACCCGTCGTCGAGGTTGGGCGTCGGGTAGAAGGGCATGAGCCACAGGCACGTGACGCCGAGCCGGGCGAGGTAGTCGATCCGCTCGTTGACGCCCGCGACGTCACCGATGCCGTCGCCGTCGGAGTCGAAGAAGGTCTCGATGTCGAGGCAGTAGATCACTGCCGTCTTCCACCACTGGTCGGAGGTCTCGGTGATGCGGCTCATCGGTTGTCGTCCCCTGGAGGGTGGGCGGCAAGGTCGCGCCATGTCTACCGGGAGCCAGGCCTCGCGGCATCCGGTGGTGCGGGGCACGATGATCGGGGCGCCGGGTGAGGAGGGGACGTGGAGGACCGTCACGAGTTGGCCGTGGGTCTCGTCGCGGCCCGCGAGCCGGCGGCGGTGCTCGAGGTCGGCTGCGGGCCAGGCGCGACGATGGCGCGGCTCGCCGGCCGCCTGCCCCGCGCGCGCTTCGTGGGGATCGACCGGTCCGCGACGGCGATCGCGCGCGCGACGGCGCGCCTCGGGGAGGTCGTCGGCTCCGGACGGGTGGAGCTGCGGCAGTGCGCGCTCGCCGACCTCGACGTGCCCGACGCGAGCGTGGACGCGGCGCTCGCGGTGGACGTCAACCTCTTCTGGACCTCGGCCGCGGTCAGCGAGCTCGCGGCACTGCGCCGGGTGCTGCGGCCCGGGGGAGTGCTCCATCTCGTCTTCCACACCCCCGCGCCGGGACCGAGGGTCCTGCCGCGCGCCGGGCGCACGCTGGAGCGGGGCGGCTGGCGGGTCACCGGTGTGGCCGGTCATGGCGCGCTCGCCGCGCTCACTGCCGCACCGCCCGCCTGACGCCCGGGTACGCCCGCCTGTACGCTCGTGCAACCGTGCGCCTCCTCCGCTCACCGTGCGCCCCTGCTTGCCGCCGTGCGCCCGGTGGAGCGGCACGGTGGCTGCGCGGGGCGCACAGTGGCGGGGGCGGTGCGCACAGTGGCGGGCGCTGCCAGAGGCGCTCAGTCGTCCATCGGGCTCCCGGTCTCGACGAGGGTCTTGAGGCCGGAGAGCGACCACGGCCAGCCGCCGCCACCGCCCTGCGGGTCCCCACCGCCGTCGACCTCCTCGAAGAGCTCGGGCGCTGCGCTGACGTCGTGGGTGAGCGTGACCTTGGTCTGGCCGCCGGGGAACTCGGTGAGCTCCCAGGTGAGGGTCGTGCTCGGCATCTCCGGGTGCCACGTCGGGCGCCAGGCGAGGACGAGGCGGCGCGGCGGGTCGATCTCGAGCACCTCGCCCTCGATCGCGGTGTCGCCCATGCCCATCTCGCGCATCTCGGGGGTCGTGAGGTTGCGGTAGGCGCCGCCGGGTCGCTGGTCGATCTCGACCGCCCCGCCGTAGCCCCACCGCTTCGTGTCCTCCGAGGTGGTGATGGCGTCCCAGATCCGCTGGGCCGGTGCCTTGATGTAGATGCTGTGGATGACGCTGGTGGCCATGTCGCTCACTCCTGGTCCGGGGTCGTGTCCTCGAGTCGTTCCTTGAGCTCGATCAGGGCGTCCGCGGTGCGCGCCCTGTCGGTGTACTTGCCGATCCACCGGCGGTGGATCTGCTGGATCGGGACAGGGTTGAGGTAGTGCTCCTTGACCCGGCCGACCTTGCGGGTGCTCACCAGCCCGGCAGCCTCGAGGAGGCGCAGGTGCTTGGACACCCCGAACCGCGTCATCTCGACGTGGCCGGCGACGACGTCCTCGAGCTCGCCGAGCGATCGCCCGTCCCGCTCGAACAACGCGTCCATGAGCAGGCGGCGGACCGGGTCCGCCAGCGCCCTGAACACGAGGTCGTCGTCCACACCGACGACAATAGGTGACCGATAGGTCACCTATCAAGGGGTCGAGGCCGCCCGTGGCGCCTCGTGGGCGTACCGGTCGAGCAGTGCGGCCAGCTCGGCGGGCCGGCTGAGCGCCACCGCGTGCCCGCCCTCGACGTCGTCGGGCACGACGCCGAGGCGCTCGCGGGCGAGGCGGTGCTGGAAGTCTCGCGGGAAGAGGCGGTCACGGCTGCCGGTGACGACCCGGGTGAGGACGTCGGGCCACGCCGCGAGGGGCCACGGGTCGGCGAAGGGGCGCCCGGACTGGTCGCGCGTCCGCCGTCCGGACTCGGCGAAAAGGTCCGGGGGCACGTCGTGGCCGTAGAGCACCACCGGGTCGGAGAGGTCCTCGGGGGTGAGGCCGAGGCTGTGCGCGTACGCCTCCATCGCCTCTCCCTGGCCGCTCACCTCCCACCACTCACCGCCGGTCTCGCCGGGCCGCGGGATCATCGCGTTGACGAGGACCACGAGCCGCACCGCCAGCCGGTCGGCCACGAGCGGGGCGGTCAGCCCTCCCATCGACTGGGCGACGACGACGAGGTCCTCGCTGCCGTCCGGCACCGCGGCGACGACGGCCGCCGCGTAGGCGTCCAGCCCGGCGGTGTCGTCGTCGGCGGGAAGGTCGACGGCGACGGTCGTGTGGCCACGGGCGCGCAGCTCGCGCTCGACGAGGTGCCAGTACCAGGCGGACCCGCCGGCACCGGGGACGAGGACGAAGGTTGCCATGCCCTACCGACCTGACGCGGGACCGGAACTCGTCGGGGCCTTCCCGCGCGCACGGCCTCGGGCGTTCCTACACTCGGCGGATGTCGACACTGCGCACCGCCGCCCGCCTGGCCCTCGGACTCGCCATGGTCGGCGCGGGGGTGGGCCACCTCACGAGCCAGCGCGAGGAGTTCCAGGCCCAGGTGCCCGACTGGTTCCCGGTGGACGCGGACCTCACCGTGGTCGTCTCCGGGGTCGCCGAGATCGCCCTCGGCGCCTCGTTCCTCGCCCTGCCGCGCCACAAGCGCGTCATCGGCGCCCTGCTGGCGGTGTTCTACGTCGTCATCTTCCCGGGCAATGTCGCGCAGTGGCTCGAGGGGACCGACGCCTTCGGCCTCGACACCGACCGCAAGCGCTTGGTCCGGCTGTTCTTCCAGCCGCTCCTGGTCCTGTGGGCGCTGTACGGCGGTGGCTGGCTCGCCCGGCGCCGGGAGCCGGACCCCGGGAAGGAGGACGGCGCGCGGTCCTGACCCGCGGCAGGGACCGGTCAGGAGCGGAGCGCCGGGAGCAGCTCGTGCTCGGCGAGCGCGAGGAACGGGGCCTGGTCCTGTGAGACGTGGTGGAGGTAGACCTCGTCGAAGCCGAGCTCCTCGTACTCGCGCAGCTGCTCCACGAGGTCGGCGACGGAGTCGGTGACGACGACCGAGCGGGCGACCTCCTCGTCGGGCACGAACTGCCCGATGGCGTCGAAGTCCTCGGGGGTGGCGGTGTCGTGACCGATCGGCTCGGGGAACGGGTGGTTGCGCCACTGGTCGCGGGCGATGTCCCGGGCCTCGGCGAGCGTCGGGGCGATCGACACGTGGACCTGGAGCGCCAGCGTGCCCGTCCCGCCGTTGTCGCGGTAGGCGGCGACGATCTCGCGCACCGACTCGACGTCGCTGTTGATCGTCACGAGGCCGTCGGCCCACGTCGCCGCGCGCGCCGCGGTGGCGGGGGAGAGGGCGGGGCCGATGAGCGGGGGCGGGGTCTGGGGCAGGGAGTAGATCCGGGCGCGCTCGGTGGTCACGTGCGCGCCGCGGTAGGTGAGGTCCTCCCCGGCGTGGAGGCGGCGGATGACCTCCACGCACTCCTCGAGGCGCTCCTGGCGCAGGTCCTTGCCGATCCACTTGTCCCCGGTGATGTGCTCGTTCATGTTCTGCCCGGTCCCCAGCGCCACCCAGAAGCGGCCGGGGAACATCTCGGCGAGCGTCGCGGACGCCTGGGCGATGATCGCGGGGTGGTAGCGCTGGCCGGGGGCGTTGACCGTGCCGAGCCGCAGGTTCGTCGTGGCGAGCGCCGCACCGAGCCACGACCACGCGAAGCCGGAGTGTCCCTGGCGCGTCGACCACGGGGCGAAGTGGTCGGAGCACATGGCCATGTCGAAGCCGGCACGCTCGGCCTGCTGCACGTCGCGCAGGAGCCGGGAGGGAGCGATCTGCTCGTGGGAGGCATGGAATCCGTAGAGGGGCATGGGCCCTTGTGTATCGCGGGGCACTGTGACGGGCACGTCGAGGGCCGTGTGCGGGCGGGGGTCGGCGACGGTGGGATGCTTGGCGCATGGAGCAGCCGACCCTCGCCGTCGCGGCCATGGGCGGGACCATCGGGATGGTCGCACCCACGCCCGGTGCCGCCGCCGAGCCCCGCCTCGACGCCGACGCGCTCGTCCGCGTCGTCCCCCACCTCGGCGAGCTCGCCACCCTGCGCACGACGACGGTGACGACCAAGCCCTCGGCGTCCGTCGACGTCGACGACGTCCTCACCACCCTGGAGTGGGCGCGCGCCCAGGTCGACGACGGCGCGGCCGGCGTGCTCGTCACCCACGGCACCGACACGCTCGAGGAGACCGCCTACCTGCTCGACGTGCTGTGGGACCGTCCAGCGCCGCTCGTCGTCACCGGCGCGATGCGCTCGACGGACGTCCCGGGCACCGACGCGCCGTCCAACCTCCTCGCCGCCGCCCGGTGCGCGCTCGCCCCGCAGGCGCGCGAGCGCGGGGTGCTCGTCGTGCTCAGCGACGAGGTGCACCTCGCCGCCCGGGTGACCAAGGAGGCCTCGACCGGCCCGCGCGCCTTCGCCTCGCCGGGCCACGGCCCGGCCGGGCGGCTGCACGAGGGCGAGGTCCGCTTCTTCTCCGCTCCGCCCGCCCGGCCCGCACCCCTGCCGGCGCCCGGTCCGGGGCCGGTGGACGTCGCGCTCGTCGAGGCGACGCTCGCCGACGACGGGCGGGTCGTGCGGGCCGTGCTCGACGCCGGGTTCGGGGCCGTGGTCGTCGACGGGGGAGGGCTGGGGCACGTCTCGGCCGCCACCTCCCGCGAGCTCCTGGCGGCGGTCAGGCGCGGCGTCGTCGCGGTCGTCTCCTCCCGGACCGTCCGTGGTGGCACCGGCAGGGCGACCTACGGATACGAGGGCTCGGAGACCCGGCTCCTCGCGGGCGGGGTGCTCATGGCCGGTGAGCTGTCCGGTCGCAAGGCCCGCCTCCTCCTCCACGTGCTCGTCCGCGCCGGGCTGCGCGGGGAGGCGCTCGCGGCGGCGCTCGAGGAGCACTCCCGGGTGTGAGCCAGGTCGCTCACCGCAGGACCTAGGACCCGTGACGGGAGCGGCGCGCGTCGGGCAGGGTGGACATATGCCTCGAATCCGGCCCACGGCAGCAGCCGCCGCCCTCCTGCTCCTGCTCGCCGCCTGCTCCCCGGCGGACGACGCGTCCCCCGAGGATGCGCCCGCGACCGCGACGGCGCCGCTCCTCAGCGAGCACGGCCTCGACGGCATGAGCGGCAAGGAGATGGTCGACCACCTCGACCGCCTCGGCGGTGCCGACCGGCCGGCCGACCTCATGGCCTCGGTCCGCGCCGAGGAGCTCGTCCTCGGCGACGGCACCGACGAGATCACCGTCGAGCTGCCCGCCGAGGAGTTCTACGTGTCGTTCGCCCCCTACGTCGAGGCGACCCACGAGTGCTACTTCCACTCGCTCACCAGTTGTCAGGGCGAGCTGGTCGAGGAGGACATCGAGGTCACCCTGACGTCGAGCGACGGTGAGGTCCTCGTCGAGGAGACGGTGACGACGTTCGCCAACGGGTTCGCCGGCTACTGGCTGCCCCGTGGCTTCGAGGGGACCCTCGAGGTGAGCCACGACGGCCTCACCGGCCAGGTCCCGATCGGCACCGGCGCCGAGGACCCGACCTGCATCACGACGCTGCAGCTGACCTGACGCCGCCCGCCGGGCGGGTCAGTGGGGTGAGTCGGGAGTGGGGGTGTCCACCGGGTCGATCCCGCCGAGCGCCCAGCGCAGGCTCCGCGTCGCGACGTGCCCGGCGAGGCGTCCCCCGGTGACGCTTCGCCTGCCGTCCAGTCGCAGCGGCTCACGCGCCCAGGGTGGCAGGGTGGCGACGGCCGCCCGCCCGATGAGGGCGTAGCCGAACCGGGCGGCGCCGGTGATCGGCGGGCGGTGGAGGAGGAACTCGGCCGCCTCCAGCGCCTCGGGGGTCTGCTCGAGCTCGGGGCGGTAGCGCTCGAGCGTCTCCCGGAGCTCGGCGTGCGTCGTCGGGACGCGCTCCCCGCCCAGTCGGCGCGCCACCCCGGCGGTCTGGGCCACGTAGGCGTCGATGTCCGCCTCGTCGAGCGGGCGGCGTCCGAAGATCTGGTGCGCGGTGAGGAAGCTGTCGATCTCGGCGACGTGCACCCAGGTGAGGAGGTGGGGGTCGTCGGCGCGGTAGGGGCGGCCGTCGGTCGTCGTGCCGCTCACGTACCGGTGCACCGCGCGGACGACGGCGATCGCCCGCTCCGCGTCCTCGGTGCGTGCGTAGGTGGTCTCGGCGATGAACGTGCTCGTGCGGGCGAGGCGGCCCCACGGGTCGGACCGGTAGTCCGAGTGCTGGGCCACCGCCGCCATCGCGAGCGGGTGGAGGGACTGCAGCAGCAGTGCGCGCAGCCCGCCGACGTACATCGAGGCGTCCCCGTGCACCCGCTGGATCGGGTCCTCGGGCCCGAACCAGCGCGGGCCGGGCTCCCCGTGGATGCGGCGACGGGCGGTGTGCGCCTCCGGGCCGGCCACCCGGGAGAGCAGGACGTCGCCCAGTCGCCGACGGGCCTCTGCGACAGCACTCATGGCGCCAGTGTGCGGCCGCAGCCCCACCCGTCGCACACCGGACGGAGGAAATGGCGCGATGCTGACGCGGTTGTGCACAACCAGTGGACAAGCCTGTGGACGCAGCGCCCCGGCCGCGCGGACGGGCGGCACCGCGCCTACGGTGTGACCCACGAACCCCGGGAGGACCCATGGCAGCACCCAGCACCCGCCCCTTCGCCGTCGTCACCGGCGCCTCCAGCGGCATCGGCCGCGAGATCGCCCACGTCCTGGCCCAGGAGGGCTACGACCTCCTCCTGTGCGCGGAGGACCCGGCGGTGCAGGAGGCGCAGTTCGACGTCCCCAGCCTCACCGTCGAGGCGCTCCAGGCGGACCTCGCCACCTACGACGGCGTCGAGGACCTCGTCGCCGCGGTGGGGGACCGCGACGTCGACGCCCTCGTCCTCAACGCGGGCGTGGCCGTGGGCGGTCCCTTCGTCGAGACGGACCTCGACGCCGACCTCGACCTCATCGCCCTCAACGTCACCTCCGTCGTCCACCTCGCCAAGCGGCTGCTGCCGCGCATGGTCGCCGCCGGGCGCGGACGGCTCCTGGTCACCGGCTCGGTGACGAGCATGATGCCCGGCCCGTACTACGCGACCTACAGCGCCTCGAAGGCCTTCGCGCTCAACTTCGCGCAGTCCGTCCGCTACGAGCTCAAGGACACCGGGGTCACCGTGACGACGATGATGCCCGGGCCCACCGACACCGAGTTCTTCGAGCGCGCCGGCATGGAGGACACCCGCGTCGGGCGCAGCGAGAACAAGGACGACCCGGCCGAGGTCGCCCGCGACGGCGTCGCCGCGATGCTCGCCGGCAAGGACGACGCCGTCGTCGGCTCGACGGTGCGCAACACCCTGATGTCACGCGCGTCCAAGGCACTGCCCGAGCGGGTCAAGGCGGCCACCCAGGCCCGGCTCACCGAGCCCCAGGACGACGACGAGGGGTGAGCCGGCGCCGTCGCTGTCACCTGCGCACCGAGAACGGCTGCTGCACGATAGGGGCATGACCCGACCCGTACGCATCGCCGTCCAGCTCCAGCCCCAGCACGCCGACTACGCCCAGCTCCGCGACGCCGTCCTGCGCGCCGAGGACGCCGGGGCCGACGTCGTCTTCAACTGGGACCACTTCTTCCCGCTGAGCGGTGACCCGGACGGAAAGCACTTCGAGTGCTGGACGATGCTCGGGGCGTGGGCCGAGCAGACGAGCCGCGTGGAGATCGGCGCCCTCGTCACGTGCAACAGCTACCGCAACCCCGACCTGCTGGCCGACATGGCCCGCACGGTCGACCACATCAGCGGCGGGCGGCTCATCCTCGGGATCGGGGCGGGCTGGTTCGAGCGGGACTACACCGAGTACGGCTACGAGTTCGGCACCGCCGGCTCACGGCTCGCCGACCTCTCCCACGCACTGCCCCGGATCAAGGAGCGCTGGGCACGGCTCAACCCCGCGCCCACCCGCGACATCCCGGTGCTCATCGGCGGCGGCGGGGAGCGCAAGACGCTGCGGTACACCGCCGAGCACGCCGCCATCTGGCACGGCTTCGCCGACCTCGAGACCCTGCGGCACAAGAGCGCGGTCCTCGACGCGCACTGCGCCGACGTCGGGCGCGACCCGGGCGAGATCGAGCGGTCGGTGGCGGTGCGCGGCAACCCGGGCGAGATCGGCGAGGGGCTCGTCGCGGCGGGTGCGACCCTCTTCACCGTCTCGGCCAGCGGCCCCGACTACGACCTCTCGACCCTCCACGAGTGGATCGCGTGGCGCGATGCCCGCTGACCCGCCCCGCGGCGAGGCCCGCGACCCCACCGGCCCGGCCCAGCCGGTGCTCCAGGTGGTCCGCGGGTTCCTCATGGGCTCGGCCGACATCGTGCCGGGCGTCTCCGGTGGCACGGTCGCCCTCGTCCTCGGCATCTACGAGCGGCTCGTCCACGCCATCGCCACCGCGGCCTCGTCGGTCGCCGCGCTCGCGCGGGGCGACCTGCGTGAGACCGGCCGGCGGCTGGCCGCGGTGCCCTGGGTGTGGGTGCTCAGCCTGCTCGTCGGCATCGGCGCGGCCGTCCTGCTCCTGTCCGGCCCGCTGGAGCGGCTGCTCGCCGAGGAGCCGCAGGCGATGGCCGGGCTCTTCTTCGGGCTCATCGCCGGCGCCGTGCTCGTCTCGTGGAAGCTCGTGCGCCGGCCCAGCGGGCGGCTCGTCGTCGTCGCGCTCGTCGCCGGCCTGCTGTTCTTCCTCTTCCTCGGCCTGCAGGACACCACCCACGCCTCGGGCGCCGAGGTGGCCACCCGGCCCTGGTGGGTGTTCTTCCTCGCCGGCGCCGTCGCGATCTGCGCGATGATCCTCCCCGGGATCAGCGGCTCGTTCATCCTCGTGCTCCTCGGGATGTACACCCAGGTCCTCGGGGCGGTCAACGAGCGCGAGATCGGGCTGCTGCTCGCCTTCCTCCTGGGCTGCGCGGTCGGTCTCGCGGCGTTCTCCTCCCTCCTCACCTGGCTCCTCGACCACCACCACGACGTCGTCCTCGCGGGCCTCATCGGGCTCATGCTCGGGTCCCTGCGGATCCTGTGGCCGTGGCCGAGCGGGCTGGACAGCACGGACCTCGCGGCGCCCTCCGGCCCGGTCCTCGTGCCGGTGCTGCTCGCCGTCGCCGGCCTGGCGCTCGTCCTCGGGATCGACGCGCTCGGCCGGGCTGCCGAACGCCGCCAGGCCCGGTAGCCCAGCGCACCGCCCCCGACCGACACCGGGCGCGGCCGGCCGCGTCGTCGTAGCCTTCCGCGGATGGACCCCGTCGCGGCACTCGAACGCGTGGCCTACCTCCTCGAGCGGGAGCGGGCCGAGGCCCGCCGTGCCACGGCCTTCCGCAGGGCCGCGGCCCGCCTCGCAGGGCTGGACGCGGGTGAGCTCGAGCGGCGCCTCGCGGCCGGCACGCTCAGCGAGCTGCGCGACGTCGGCCCCAAGACGGCGGCGGTCGCCCAGGAGGCGGCGCGCGGCGCCGTCCCCGCCTACCTCGCCGAGCTCGAGTCACGCGCGGGCACGCCGCTCGCCGAGGGCGGGCAGGAGGTGCGCGGCTGGCTGCGCGGGGACCTCCACGCCCACTCCGACTGGTCCGACGGCGGCACCCCGATCCTCGCCATGGTCCGCGCCGCGATCGACCTGGGCCACGAGTACCTCGCGCTCACCGACCACTCACCGCGCCTCACCGTCGCCCGCGGGCTGTCACCCGAGCGGCTGCGGGAGCAGCTCGACGTCGTCGCCCGGCTCAACGAGGAGCTCGCCCCCTTCCGTCTGCTCACCGGGATCGAGGTCGACATCCTCGAGGACGGCGGGCTGGACCAGGAGCCGGAGCTGCTCGCCCGGCTCGACGTCGTCGTCGCCAGCGTCCACTCCAAGCTGCGGATGGACAGGGCGGCGATGACGCGCCGGATGGTCACCGCCGTCGAGCACCCGCTCGTCGACGTCCTCGGGCACTGCACCGGACGGCTGGTCACCGGGGGCCGGGGCACCCGGCCGGAGTCGGACTTCGACGCCGACACCGTCTTCGGCGCGTGCCTGGACAACGACGTCGCCGTCGAGCTCAACTCCCGCCCGGAACGGCTCGACCCGCCCACCCGGCTGCTCGACCGCGTCGTCGAGCTCGGCTGCCGGGTCGCGATCGACACCGACGCGCACGCGCCGGGCCAGCTCGAGTTCCTCGACCACGGCTGCGCCCGGGCGGCGCAGGCGGGCGTGGCGCGCGACCGGGTGGTCAACGCACTTCCGCTCGCCGACCTGCTCGCCTGGACGAGCCGCTGACTCAGCGCGGGCGCGGTTCGTGGAGCGCGGGGCGCAGCCGCTCGGGGATGCGGTCGCGGTCGAAGGTGATCCCCGTGCGCCCGTGCGGCGCGGGGCGCCACTCCTCGTCGAGGTTGACGAAGACGATCGACTCGATGGTGAGGATGCTGTGGCGGGTGAAGAGGTTGCGCACCTCGGCGCGCATCGTCAGGGAGGTGGTCCCGAAGCGCACCGCGCGCAGGCCCATCTCGACGATGTCGCCCTGCGTCGCCGAGCTGAGGAAGTTGATCTCCGACATGTACTTGGTGACGACCCGCTCGTTGCCGAGCTGGATCATCGCGTAGATGGCCGCCTCCTCGTCGATCCACCGCAGGAGGCTGCCGCCGAAGAGGGTGCCGTTGGCGTTGAGGTCCTCGGGGCGGATCCACTTGCGCGTGTGGAAGTTGATGATGTCGTCGGAGTGCATGACAGCCAGCATATGACCGCAAACCGGGCCAACCGGGCCGCTGGGGACGTGCGACCCGCCACGTTGTGCAGCACCTGTCTGGGAGGATCGCCCCATGAGTGACCAGCCGGGACCGCTGCTTCTGCTCGACTCCGCCTCGATGTACTTCCGGGCGTTCTTCGCCCTGCCGGACACGATGACCGCTCCGGACGGCACGCCCGTCAACGCCGTGCGCGGCTTCCTCGACGCGATCGCGCGGCTCGTCACCACGCACCGGCCCGCGCGCGTCGTCGCCTGCTGGGACGACGACTGGCGCCCGGCCTTCCGCGTGGAGGCCATCCCCTCCTACAAGGAGCACCGGCTCGCCGACGACGGCGGCGAGGAGGTCCCCGCCGCGCTCACCGCCCAGGTGCCGGTCATCGTCGACGTCCTCGCCGCCCTCGGCATCCCGCGCCTCGGCTCGCCCGGCTACGAGGCCGACGACGTCATCGGCACCCTCGTGGCCCGCGAGGTCGCCGCGGTCGAGCGCGCCCCCGAGGTCCTCGTCATGACGGGGGACCGCGACCTCTTCCAGCTCGTGGACGACGCCGCGGGGGTGGCCGTCCTCTACCCGGTCCGCGGGTCGAAGGAGCCGGTCCGCATCGACGAGGCGTGGCTGGCCGAGAAGTACGGCGTGAGCGGCGGGCAGGCGTACGCCGACATGGCCACCCTGCGCGGGGACCCCAGCGACGGGCTGCCCGGCGTGGCCGGCATCGGGGAGAAGACCGCCGCGAGCCTGCTGCGCCAGTTCGGCACGCTCGAGGGCATCGTCGCGGCGGCGCAGGACCGCGGGTCGGCGATGTCCGCGACGCAGCGCCGGCGCATCCTCGACGCGGCCGGCTACCTCGCGGTCGCGCCCACCGTCGTCCAGGTCGCGCGCGACGCGCCGGTGGCGCAGGACCGCGGGGACCTCACCGAGGTCCCCGCGGACGGCGAGGCGCTGCTCGTGCTCGCCGAGCGGTGGGGCCTGGAGTCCTCGCTGCGGCGACTGGTCGACGCCTGCTCCGGCGCCACCGGCTGAGGCGCGGCCGGGGGAGCCCCGGCCGCGCCCCGTGCGTCAGCCCGTACGGACGCTGACGTCACCGACGGAGGTGAGGAGCTCGAGGCGGTGCGGGGAACCGTCGTCCACCGGCACCTGGGTCCGCACGCTGCCCACCGAGGTCGAGGAGCGGACCTGGTAGGCCGTGCTCCCCGCGGGAAGGGTCACCTCGACGTCACCGGTCGACGTCCTGGCCGTGAGGAGCTCCGGGGCGACGTCGACGTCGACGACGACGTCACCCACCGAGCTCTGCACGTCCAGGGTCTGGGCGCGGACGCCGGCGACGGTCACCGAGCCCACCTCCGAGACGGCCCGGACCGTACGACCCGCACCGGTGACGACGACGTCACCCACCGCCGTCCGGACCGCGACGTCGATGTCGGCGGGGACGAAGATCTCCCAGTCGACGTCGCACGGCCCGAACCACTGGTCCGTCGGGCAGCGCCCGTCGAGCGACACGGCACCACCGGACTCGCTGACCTCGAACGTCGGGTCGGAGAACCCGCCGGTGGCGGTGAGGACGACGCGCGGCTCCTCCGTGGCGTCGACGGCCGTGACGAGCACCCGTCCGATCTCGTTGACGAGCTCGACGGAGGTGAGGTTCGCGGGCAGTGCGTGCGTCGACGTCGTCGAGGTGCGTGCGGCCTGGGCCGCCGCGGACAGTGCCGCGCTGAGCACGATGAGCAGGGCGAGCACCGAGCCGGCGACGCGGACCGTGCTCCTGGTCGAGGGGGTCATCGCTGGCCTTTCGTCGTGTCCCGCTCGATCCAGCGGAGCACCGCGAGCACGCGGCGGTGGTCCTGCTCGGCGGGCGGGAGGTCGAGCTTGCTGAAGATGGAGGAGACGTTCTTCTCGACCGCGCCCTCGCCGATGAACAGGCGTTCGGCGATCGCGGCGTTCGTGCGTCCCTCGGCCATGAGGCCGAGCACCTCCCGCTCGCGCGGCGTGAGCCGGGACAGCGGGTCGACGTTGCGGGCGCGGGTGAGGAGCTGGGAGACGACCTCGGGGTCCAGGACGGTGCCGCCGTCGGCGACCTCCCGCAGCGAGGCGAGGAAGTCGCGGGTGTCGGCCACCCGGTCCTTGAGGAGGTAGCCGACCCCGGTGGTGCGGGCGGCGAGCAGCTCGGTCGCGTAGTCCTCCTCGACGTACTGGCTGAGGACCATGACCGCGGTGCGCGGGTGGCGGGCACGCACGTCCAGCGCCGCGCGGATGCCCTCGGAGGTGAACGTCGGGGGCATGCGGACGTCGACGACGACGAGCTCGGGCAGGTGCTCCTCGACGGCGGCGAGGAACGTCTCGGCGTCGGGGCAGGCGGCGACGACGGTGAACCCGCCCTCGCCGATGAGGCGGACGAGCCCGTCCCGCAGGAGGACGGAGTCCTCGGCGAGCACGACGCGGGTGGTCATCACTGGTCTCCTCGGCGGACGGTGGCGGGCAGCGGCAGGGTGACGACGGCGCTGGTGGGGCCGCCGGCGGGGGAGGTGACCTCGAGGCGGCCGTCGACGGCCTGGACCCGCTGGCGCAGCCCGGCCAGGCCGGTGCCGCGTGCCGGGTCGGCGCCGCCCACGCCGTCGTCCTCGACGAGGAGGACGAGCCGCGCGTCGGGCGTCCGGCTGATCCGCACGGTGGCGTGGCCGGCCCGGGCGTGCTTGGCGACGTTGGTGAGCAGCTCCGAGACGCAGAAGTAGGCGATGGCCTCACGGCTGGGCTCCACCCGGCCGACGTCCGCGCCGACCTCGACGGTCACCGGCACGGGGGAGCGCGCGGCGAGCGCCGAGACCGCGGCGTCCAGGCCGCGGTCGGCGAGGATCGGCGGGACGATGCCGCGGGCCACCTGACGCATCTCGACGATCGCGTCCTTGGAGGCGGCGTGCGCCTTGTCGAGCAACTCCTGGGCCGCGCCGGGGTCGGAGGCGAAGCGGTCGCGGGCCATGCCGAGGTCCATGGCGATCGCGACGAGCCGCTGCTGCGGGCCGTCGTGCAGGTCGCGCTCGATGCGCCGGCGCTCGGCCTCGACCGAGTCGACCGTCGCGACGCGCGACTCGGTGAGGGAGTCGACACGCTCGGCGAGGTGGGCGATCTCCTCCTCCGGGTCGGAACCGAGCAGCGTCCGGGCCAGACCGCTGTCCACGGCCGTCACGCCGCGGGCGAGCACCGGGGCCAGCGCGAGGAGGGCGAGGGAGACCAGCCACACGAGGCCGGCCGTCGCCCACGTGCCGAGGGGCAGCAACCCGAGGACGAGGGAGTCCTCGTCGAGCAGCCCGGAGTACAGGGGGAGCGTGGCCCCGGCGACGAGCGTGCCGAGCACCGCGACCGCGAGCGCGCCGGTCAGCAGGCCCCACAGCACGTGGACCCCCGCGTACCCGGCGGCGCGCCGGTAGGGACGGGTGAGCAGGAGGCTGTGGCGCCAGGCCGGCTCGCTGGGGGCGGACGGCGGCACGATCCGCTGCCCGAGGAAGGCCTCGACACGGGCCCGCTCGGCCCGGGCGAGGAGACCGGCGAGCGCCATGCCCGGGACGAGCACGAGGATCCCCGTGCCGAACGCGGGCAGGGTGAGTACGCCGGTGAGGACGAGGATGGCGGCGACGAGCGCGGCGAGGGCGGTGAGCAGGTTGAGCACCAGGAAGACGACGTGGTGCCACCCGTCACGCCAGCGGCGCCACGCGGTGGGCAGTTGGGCAGGAGCTGTGGTCACGGGCTCAACACTAGGGACGGGGCCGGGGCGCGTTGAGCCCGCTGCCCCCCGAGCCGGACGGGGGGTAGCCCCCCGGTCGACGTGTATCGGCGCCGGTGAGCGGGGCCGGCGGCGCGGCCGTATACCGCCGAGGCGTGCCGCGCAGGCCCGGGGCTTCTCGGCGCCCGGGCTGGGCGCACGGGCGAGGGCCGGGGAACTGTACTCTCGGCCCGAGAGAGTGTGAGGCGCCGACGCGGGCTGTGGTCGCGCGGGGCAGCGAGCGGGCAGCGAGAGAGGAGCCGGGATGGACAGGCAGCAGGAGTACGTGCTCCGGGCGATCGAGGAGCGGGACATCCGCTTCATCCGGCTGTGGTTCACCGACGTCCTCGGTGTGCTCAAGTCCGTGGCCATCGCGCCGGCCGAGATCGAGGCCGCCTTCTCCGAGGGCATCGGCTTCGACGGCAGCTCCATCGAGGGCCTCACCCGCGTCTACGAGGCCGACATGCTGGCCAAGCCGGACCCGGCGACCTTCCAGCTCCTGCCGTGGAGAGGTGAGGAGAACGGCGTCGCCCGCATGTTCTGCGACATCCTCACCCCGGACGGCGAGCCCGCCCGCTCCGACCCCCGCAACGTCCTCAAGCGCACCCTCGAGCGGGCCAAGGACGCCGGCTTCACCTGCTACACCCACCCCGAGATCGAGTTCTACCTCTTCGAGCAGCAGCGCAACCCCGACGACCCGCTGGTGCCGATCGACACCGCCGGGTACTTCGACCACGTGGCGCGCGGTACCGCGCACGACTTCCGCCGCGACACGATCACGCTGCTCGAGTCCATGGGCATCTCGGTGGAGTACTCCCACCACGAGGCCGGCCCGGGGCAGAACGAGATCGACCTGCGCTACGCCGACGCGCTGTCCACCGCGGACAACGTCATGACCTTCCGCACCGTGGTCAAGGAGGTCGCACTCCAGCAGGGCATCATGGCCACCTTCATGCCCAAGCCGCTCATCGAGGCGCCCGGCTCGGGCATGCACACCCACTTCTCCCTCTTCGAGGGCGACCACAACGCCTTCTACGACCCCGCCGGGCAGTACCAGCTGTCGAGCACCGGGCGGTCCTTCATCGCCGGCCTGCTCCACCACGCCGCGGAGATCACGGCCGTCACCAACCAGTACGTCAACTCCTACAAGCGGCTGTGGGGCGGGGGAGAGGCGCCGAGCTACGTGTGCTGGGGCCACAACAACCGCTCCGCGCTCGTCCGCGTCCCGCGCCACAAGCCGGACAAGGGTCCCTCGACCCGCGCCGAGTACCGCGCGCTCGACTCCGCGGCCAACCCCTACCTCGCCTTCGCCGTCCTCATCTCGGCCGGCCTCAAGGGCATCGAGGAGGGCTACGACCTGCCCGACGGCGCCGAGGACAACGTGTGGGCCCTGTCGGACTCCGAGCGCAAGGCGATGGGCATCAAGCCGCTGCCCGGCAGCCTCGAGCAGGCCGTCGAGGTCATGGAGTCCTCCGAGCTCGTCGCCGAGACCCTCGGCGAGGACGTCTTCGAGTTCTTCGTGCGCAACAAGATCCAGGAGTGGACGGCGTACCGCTCCCAGGTGACCCCCTTCGAGCTGCGTAGCCTGCTACCCGGCATCTGAGGCGTCCGTGCGCGCGACCCCCACGCAGGAGCTCATCCGCCTCGGGTTCACCGACGCCCGGCGCGCGGAGCGGCTGCTCACCGACCCGGTGCTGGCCGAGGTCGTCGCGCGCGCCGAGGGGGCGGGCGCGCCGTTGCCCGCCGCGCTCGGCGAGGTCGCCGACCCGGACCTCGCCCTTCTCACGCTCCTGCGCCTCGTCGAGGCCGCCGGCCCTCCTTCCGGCTCCCAGCCGCCCTCCCCGGCCGCCGGAACCCCACCCCCCGGCACCGCGCCCCCCTCCCGCCGAGAGCCGGATCCTGCACAGCCCGGGTCCGCCCTCGTCGACCTCCTCGCCGGTGACACCGCCCACCGCCGCCGCCTGCTCGCCGTGCTCGGCGCCTCGAGCGCGCTCGGCGACATGCTCGTCGCCCGGCCGCAGGACGTCGCGCTGCTCGTGGACGAGAACGTCGAGGGCATCCTCGACCTCACCCCCGAGGACGAGCGCGAGCGGGCGCTGACGGCGGTCGGCGCCGACCCCGCCGACCCGATGCCGGTCGCCACGCTGAGCGGCGTCGAGGGCGTCGAGGCCCTGCGCCGCTGCTACCGCCGTCGGCTGCTCGCGGTGGCCGCCGCGGACCTCACCAGCGCCGACGCCTACGAGGCCTTCCCGCTCGTGGCCGCCGCGCTCTCCGACCTCGCCGCCGGTGCGCTCGACGCCGCCCTCGCCGTCGCCCGCGCCGACCTGCCCGACCACGGCCGCGGCGCCCGCCTCGCCGTCATCGGCATGGGCAAGACCGGCGGCCGGGAGCTCAACTACATCTCCGACGTCGACGTCATCCACGTCGGCGCGCCCGCCGAGGGGGTGGCGGAGGAGGAGGCGATCGAGGTCGCCACCCGCCTCGCCGCCGCCGTCGCGCGCAACGTGTGCGGCGCCGTCGGCACCGAGCCGCCGCTGTGGCCGCTGGACGCGAACCTGCGCCCGGAGGGCAAGGACGGCCCGCTCGTGCGCACCGTCGCCTCCCACGTCGCGTACTACGAGCGGTGGGCCAAGACGTGGGAGTTCCAGGCGTTGCTCAAGGCGCGGCCCGTCGCCGGGGACGCCGCGCTGGGCGCGGAGTACGTCGCGGCCGTCTCACCCTTCGTGTGGTCCGCCGTCGAGCGGGAGAACTTCGTCGAGGACTCCCAGGCGATGCGCCGGCGGGTCGAGGACGCGATCCCGCCCGCCGAGTCCGAGCGCCAGCTCAAGCTCGGTCGTGGGGGCCTGCGCGACGTGGAGTTCACCGTCCAGCTCCTCCAGCTGGTCCACGGCCGTACCGAGGAGTCGATCCGGGTGGCCGGCACGCTCGAGGCCATCGACCGGCTCGCCGCCACCGGCTACATCGGCCGCGACCCGGCCGAGCGCCTCGACGAGTGCTACCGGTTCCTGCGGGTCCTCGAGCACCGCATGCAGCTCCACCGGCTGCGCCGCACCCACGTCATCCCCAGCGGCGAGGCGGACCTGCGGCGGCTCGCCCGCGCGCTGCCCGAGCGCGGTCTGCGCAGCGCGGAGACCCTCGAGCAGCGGGTGCGGGCCGTGCGACGGGAGGTGCGCGCCCTCCACGAGGACATCTTCTACCGGCCGATGCTGCCGCTCATCGCCCGGCTCAGCGACGAGGACGCCCGGCTGCGGCCCGAAGCCGTGCGCGAGCGGCTCGCCGCGATCGGCTACCGCGACCCGGCCGGCGCCGTGCGCCACCTCGACGCGCTCACCGCCGGCGTCTCGCGGACGGCGGCGATCCAGCGCCAGATCCTGCCCGCGATGCTCGGCCTGTTCGCCCGTGGCGCCGACCCCGACGCCGGCCTGCTCGCCTTCCGCAAGGTCTCCGAACGGCTCGGCTCCACCCACTGGTACCTGCAGATGCTGCGCGACTCCGGGGTCGCCGCGCCGCGGCTGAGCTACCTGCTCGCGACGAGCCGGTACGTCGCCGAGGGGCTCGAGGCGCTGCCCGAGGCGGCGGCGTGGCTGGGGGAGGACGAGGCGCTCACCCCGCTCGCCCCGGAGCAGCTCGCCCGGGAGGCCCGCGCCCTCGTCGCACGACGCCGCGACCCCGCCGAGGCGGTGCGCGCCGTGCGCTACCTGCGCCGCCGCGAGCTGCTGCGCGCGGGCATCGGTGATGTCCTCGACGCCGTCATCGGGGACCGGGACCACACGATCCTCACCGTCGCCGCCGACCAGGCGCTGACGACGGCGCTGGACGTCGCGCTGCGTCACACGTGCGCCGAGCGCTCGCTCGACGAGCCCCTGGTGCGGTTCGCGATCCTCGCCATGGGCCGCCTCGGCGGCCGCGAGATGGGGTACGGCTCGGACGCCGACGTCCTGTTCGTCCACGAGCCGCTCGACGGCGTCGGGGACGGTGACGCGCAGGCCTTCGCCGTGGCCGTCGCGGGGCACGTGCGCGCACTCCTCGGCGACCCCGGTCCCGAGCCCGCGCTGCCGGTGGACTCCGCCCTGCGCCCCGAGGGGCGCAACGGGCCGATCGTGCGGTCGATCGCCTCCTACGCCCAGTACTACGAGCGGTGGGCCGAGCCGTGGGAGCGCCAGGCGCTGCTGCGTGCCCGCCCGGCGGCCGGTGACGACGGCCTGCTCGCCCGCTTCACCGACCTCGTCGACCCGCTGCGCTACCCGGCTGACGGGCTGGGCGATGCCGAGCTGCGCGAGCTGCGCCGGGTCAAGGCGCGCGTGGAGTCCGAGCGGATGCCGCGCGGCGTGCCGGTGAACCGGCAGCTCAAGCTCGGCCGCGGGGGACTGTCCGACGTCGAGTGGACCGCCCAGCTCCTCCAGCTCCAGCACGCCGGGCGGGTGCCCGAGCTGCGGGTGACCGGGACGCTCGAGGCGCTGCGTGCCGCCCGGGACGCCGACCTGCTCTCCGGGCGCGACGCCCAGCAGCTCGGGGCGGCATGGACGCTGGCGAGCCGGGTGCGGGCCGCGATCGCGCTCGTCACCGGGCGGGTGACCGGCGCCAAGGTCGACGTCCTGCCGCACGACCCCACCCAGCTCTCCGCCGTCGCCCGGCTGCTCGGTTATCGCCCGGGCGCCGGCGCCGATCTCGAGGAGGACTACCTCCGCACCACCCGCCGCGCCCGCGCCGTCGTCGAGCACGTCTTCTTCGAGTAGCCATCCCCCCGCAAGCCCCCCGCGAGAGCCGACTTCCGCCCGACAGCCGACTTCCGCGCGAGAGCCGACTTCCGCGCGAGAGCCGACTTGCGCGCGAGAGCCGACTTGCGCGCGAGAGCCGACTTGCGCGCGAGAGCCGACTTGCGCGCGAGAGCCGACTTCCGCACGGAGCCGCGCTGGGCCGCGAGAGCACGGCGTCACACCCGTGGGCGATGATGGACCGATGCGACTCATCCTCATCCGTCACGGACAGACCAGCTCGAACGTCGGGGGCCTGCTCGACACGGGCGAGCCCGGCGCGCACCTCACCGAGCTCGGACGCGAGCAGGCCGCGGCCGTCGCGCGCACCCTGGCCGACGAGCGCATCGATGCCGTCTACGCCTCGACGCTCGTGCGCACCCAGCAGACGGCCGAGCCGCTGCTCGCCGAGCGTGGTCTGGAGCTGCGGGTGCGCGACGGGATCCGCGAGATCAGCGCGGGTGACCTGGAGATGCGCGGGGACGATGAGGCGGTCCGTGCCTACGTCGGCACGATCTTCGGCTGGGCGCAGGACCCCGACCGGCGCCTGCCGGGTGGCGAGAGCGGCCACGAGGTGTGGCAGCGCTACGACGACGTCGTCGCCGAGGCCCACGCCGAGGGTGTCGGCACGGTGGTGATGTTCAGCCACGGGGCGGTCATCCGGTCCTGGACGGCGGTGCGCGCGGAGAATGTCACCGCGGAGCACGCGGCGTACAACCCGCTGAGCAACACCGGCGTCGTCGTCCTCGAGGGGAGTCCGCGCGAGGGCTGGTGGGCCCACCTGTGGGAGGGCGAGCCGCTCGGCGGTGAGCGGGTCGAGGACACGGCGCACGACGGACCGGCCGCCGAGCCGGCGCCGCACGCGGTCGGGCGGTGAGGCCCGTCCCCGTCGCCTGCCGTGACACGGGCCAGATCGCGTGCGCGGCCCGGGAAATAGGGGAGCGCCGGCCGCCACGCGCCAGCAGGATGGTGGCATGAACGTCGAGACCGCCCCGGCGCTGCTGCGCCCGGTGCGCACCGAGCGGCTCACCCTGCGCCCTGCGACCCCCGAGGACGCCGACGCGGTCTGGGCCTACCGCCGGCTCGACGAGGTCAACGAGTGGATCACCAGCCGCCCCGGGCCCCTCGAGGAGTACCGCGCGCACTTCGGCGACCCGGCACGGGTGGCGTTCACCGCGGTCATCCAGCTCGGCCACGGTCCCCAGGCGCCGGTCATCGGGGACCTCATGCTCCGCCGTGAGGACGGCTGGGGGCAGACGGAGGTCGAGGACCGGGCGGTCGGGACGCAGGGAGAGGTCGGCTGGGCGCTCGACCCCGCCCACACCGGGCGGGGCTACGCCACGGAGGCCGTCCGCGAGCTGCTGCGCGTGGCCTTCGAGGACCACGGGTTGCGCCGGGTGGTGGCGAACTGCTTCGCGGACAACGAGTCGTCCTGGCGCCTCATGGAGCGCCTCGGCATGCGCCGCGAGACGCACGCCGTCCGCGACTCCCTCCACCGTGACGGTCGCTGGCTCGACTCCTTCGTCTACGCGCTCCTCGCCGAGGAGTGGCGCGCCGGGGCGACGCAGGCGTAGCCGCGAATGATGCGCGTCCTCCTCCTCGCTGACACCCACGTCCCGAAACGGGCCCGTGAGCTGCCAACGCAGGTGTGGCAGGAGGTCGACGCCGCGGACCTCGTCGTCCACGCCGGGGACTGGGTGGTCCCCGAGCTGCTCGACGAGCTCGAGGAGCGCGCCGCCGCCGTGCTGGCCTGCTGGGGCAACAACGACGGAGCCGAGCTGCGCCGTCGTCTCCCCGAGGTGGCACGGGCCGAGCTCGCGGGCGTACGCATCGCCGTCGTCCACGAGACCGGCCAGGCCCGCGGCCGCGAGGAGCGGATGCGCGCCGCCTTCCCGGACACCGACCTGCTCGTCTTCGGGCACAGCCACATCCCGTGGGACACGACGGCCGGCGGCCTGCGCCTGCTCAACCCCGGCTCCCCGACCGACCGGCGCCGCCAGCCGTTCTGCACCTGCATGACGCTCACGCTGGACGGCGGTGAGGTCCGCGACGTCGTCCTCCACCACCTGCCCCCACGGGTGAGCACCGCCCGGGCATGACACAGCCCCCGGCGCGACGGACGCGCCGGGGGCTGTAAGGCCCGATCAGATGTCGAAGTAGAGCTCGAACTCGTGCGGGTGGGGACGCAGGCGCAGCGGGTCGATCTCCTGGCTGCGCTTGTACTCGATCCACGTCGAGATGAGGTCCGGGGTGAACACGTCGCCCTCGGTGAGGAAGTCGTGGTCGGCCTCGAGGGCGAGGAGCGCACCCTGGAGGGAGTCCGGCACCTGCTCGATCTGGGCGTGCTCCTCCGGCGGCAGCTCGTAGAGGTCCTTGTCGATCGGCTCCGGCGGCTCGATGCGGTTGCGGATGCCGTCGATGCCGGCCATGAGCATCGCGGAGAACGCGAGGTAGGGGTTCGCGGACGGGTCCGGCACGCGGAACTCGATGCGCTTGGCCTTGGGCGAGGTGCCCGTCACGGGGATGCGGATGCACGCGGAGCGGTTGCGCGCCGAGTACACGAGGTTGACCGGCGCCTCGAAGCCCGGCACGAGGCGGTGGAAGGAGTTGACCGACGGGTTGGTGAACGCGAGCAGCGCCGGCGCGTGCTTGAGCAGACCGCCGATGTACCAGCGGGCCAGGTCCGACAGCCCGCCGTAGCCGCGCTCGTCGAAGAACAGCGGCTTGCCGTCCTTCCACAGGCTCTGGTGGGAGTGCATGCCCGAGCCGTTGTCACCGAAGATCGGCTTGGGCATGAAGGTCGCCGTCTTGCCGGCCTCCCACGCCGCGTTCTTGATGACGTACTTGAACTTCATGACGTCGTCCGCGGCGGCGCGCAGCGTGTCGAAGCGGTAGTTGATCTCCTGCTGACCCGCGGTGCCGACCTCGTGGTGGGCGCGCTCGACCTCGAGGCCCACCTGCTGCAGCAGGGTGACCATGGAGTCGCGCAGGTCGGCCATCTGGTCGTTGGGGGAGACGGGGAAGTAACCGCCCTTGTAGCGGGTCTTGTACCCGAGGTTCCCGCCCTCCTCCTCGCGGCCGGTGTTCCACGCGGCCTCGTTGGAGTTGATGTGGTAGAAGCTCGAGTGCTGGTTCGTCGCGAAGCGGACGTCGTCGAAGATGTAGAACTCGGCCTCGGCGCCGAAGTACACCGTGTCGGCGATGCCGGTGCTGCGCAGGTACGCCTCCGCCTTGGCGGCGATGTTGCGCGGGTCGCGGGAGTAGGCCTCGTCGGTGAAGGGGTCGACGATGGAGAAGTTGACGACGAGCGTCTTCTCCTTGCGGAACGGGTCGACGAACGCGCTCGTGACGTCCGGGATCAGCTTCATGTCCGACTCGTGGATGGCCTGGAAGCCTCGGATGGAGGATCCGTCGAACATCAGGCCGTCGGTGAAGGCGTCCTCGGTGAAGGCCGCGACCGGGATGTTGAAGTGCTGCATGACACCCGGCAGGTCGCAGAAGCGGACGTCGACGAACTTGACGTCCTCCTCGCGAGTGAAGGCGATGGCCTCCTCGGCGTTCTTGAACATCGACCGCTCCTCTTGCGTGGGGGATTGTTGCTGGACCTCGGCGGTCCCGACGTCCAGGACGCTAACGGTGCCGCGTTTCGCCGGGGTCACCCGAATGTGTCCGGCATGTTACGCAGATGTCGACGACGGTGTGCGGAGGGCCCAGCGTCGGACGATCGTCGTCCCGGCCCAGACCTCGTGCAGACCTCGCCCGTCCAGACCCCACACGACGGCGGGGACGACGACGCACAGGCTCACGGTCCGGATGAGCGCCTGCAGCGGGCTCACCGGCCCGCCGTCGACCGTGCAGACCTGCAGGCCGAGGAGGGTGTGACCGATGGTCGCGCCCCGGGTGGCGAGCAGCAGCCAGGTCATGACCGCGAACACGCCGAGGGTCGCCAGGGGGTCGTTGTCGAGGAAGCCGGCGGAGATCGCGTTCGCGATGGCCCAGTCGACGGCGAGGGCGACGACGCGGCGGCCGAGCCCGGCGCGGGTCATGGTCACGCTCAGCGTCCGCGCATGCCCTTGCGGTCGGGGCGCGCCCGCATCGGGTCCACGCCCTTGGGGATCGGGGGGCGGGAGGACTGCAGGGCGCGCAGACGCTTGGCGACGGCGGCCACCTCGGCCTTGGTCAGGGTCGGCTTGAGGCGCTGGATCTTCTTCGTGAGCTTGGGGAGCGGGACCTGGCCCTCCTCCCGGCCGACCTGGATGAGGTGCACGGTGACGTTCGGCGCGACGCGCGCGACCTTGCGCTTCTCACTCTCCAGGAGCCGCTGCACGCGGTGGCTCGGGCCCTCGCCGATGAGCACGACGCCCGGGCGCCCGACGGCGCGGAAGACGACGTCCTGGGTGCGCGGGTCGACCGCGACCGGCTGCTCCTCGATGTTCCAGCCGCGCCGGATGGTCCCGAGCGCCGAGCCGGCGGCGCCGGGGGTGCCCTCGATGCGCGAGTAGGCGGCACGCTCGGCGCGGCGCGACAGCAGCATCATGACGACGATGAGCGCGACCGGGAGGCTGAGCAGCGTGACGTAGACGGGGTGGCCGACGGCGAAGCCGATCGCCACGCCCAGCGCGAGGATCCCGAAGAACGAACCGAGGAGCCACCAGGTGATCGAGGGCTGCGCCTCGCGGGTCATCTGGAAGACTTCCCACAGCTGGTGGTACCAGCGCTTCTTCTTCGGCTTCGGCGCGACGCCCTCGGCGGCGTCCTTCTTCTGTCGTCTCAGGGCCATGATCGTCAATCCTACCGGCCCCCGAGGGGTCCTCAGTGGCGTCCCGCGTCGTCTGCGTCACGGGACCTGTGGATGAGCGCAGCGGGCCGCCGCCCGATGCGCTTGGGTGTGCCCATGGCACGACGACGGCCGGTCCCGGCCACTGCCGCGGCGGGGACCGTGCGTGCCCCCGAGGTGGCCGGGCTCGCGCTGCACGGGCCGGTCGGGCACGGCGCCGGCGGGGCGGTGTGGGCGGCGCGCGACGGCGGCGGGCGTGACGTCGTCGTCAGCGTGCTGTCGTTGCCCGAGGGCGCGGCGGGCACCGCGCAGCTGCGGCGGCTCGCGGCCCTGCGGCACGGGACCCATCCGCACCTCGCGCGGGTCCGCCAGGTCCTCCCGCTGGACGGCGGGCGGTGCGCGGTGGTGAGCGACCGCGTGCCCGGGCCCACGCTCGCGACCGTCCTCGCCGCCCGCGGCTCGCTGGACCCGCCCGAGCTCGCGGCCCTGCTCGCCGCGGTGGGCAGCGGGCTCGGGCACCTGCACGAGCGTGGTGTCGTCCACGGCGACGTGTCGCCCGCGAACGTCGTCGTCAGCGGCGACGGCGTCCCGGTGCTGGTGGACCTCGCGGGCCGCGCCGCTCCGGAGCTCGGGACGCCCGGGTTCGTCCCACCCGAGCGGGACCGGCGCGGCGCGGCCGGGGCACCTGGGGACGTGTGGGCCCTCGCGCGGCTCGTGCTCGCGGCCGCCGGCGGGTCCGCGGGCCCTCGGCTGCCGGTGCTCCTCGCCGGCGCGCTGGACGCCGATCCCTCCCGCCGTCCCGCTGCCCGCGACCTCGCCAGCCGCGCGCCCGAGATCGCCGCTGCCGAGCCGGTCCGCCTCCCGCCTGCCGCCGTCCTCGCCCAGGCGCGGATGCGTGACGACGCCGCGCCCACCCGGCGGCGCCCGGACACCCGCCGTCGCGCCCGCGCCGCAGCCCGGACGATGCCTGCGGGAGCCGGTCGGGCAGTCCCCGCCCGCCGCGGCCGGAC
The DNA here is from genome assembly GCF_006349365.1 of Georgenia wutianyii. Classification (NCBI taxonomy): domain Bacteria; kingdom Bacillati; phylum Actinomycetota; class Actinomycetes; order Allobogoriellales; family Allobogoriellaceae; genus Georgenia; species Georgenia wutianyii. The sequence goes on along the minus strand of NZ_CP040899.1, from coordinate 2,016,300 downwards.
GGGAGGGCAGCAGGTGACCGACGGACGGGAGGCCCGGCGGACGCCGCAGGCACGGCACGCAGGCCGCCGCAGCCACATCTCGCCCTGGCCGCGTGCGGGGGCCGTGCTCGGGGCGCTCGGCCTGCTCATCGGCGTCGTCGTCTGGTCCGCGCCGGGGGAGAGAGGCGGCGGTTACGGGCACCGCCCCTCCGCGCCGCCCGCCACGGCACCGGTCACCGACGCCCTCGCCGACCTGGTCGCCCGCCGGGACCGTGCCCTCGTCCAGGGCGACACCGCGGCCCTGGCGGCCACCACCGTGCCGGGCGGTCCCGCAGCCCAGGAGGACGAGGCGCTCCTCGACCTGCTCGAGGGCAGCGCGACCACCCTGGAGGACCTGCGCACCGAGGTCGTCGCCGTCGAGCACGTGACCCCGGCGCCCGGGGGCACGGCCCTGGACGCCGTCCTCGTCCAGCACCCCCACGAGCGACGGGTCGGCGGGGCGACGGTCGACGTCGCGGCGCAGGAGCCCCGCTGCACCAGGCTCGTCCTCACCGCCGACTCCGGGCAGTGGCGCATCCTGCGCACCGAGCCGTGCCCGTGAACGGCGACGGGGCCCGCACCAGTGGTGCGGGCCCCGTCGGGGAAGGGGGACTCAGAGACCGAGCTCGGCCTCGAAGGCGCCCTCCTCCAGACGCTTCTTGATCGTCTGCATGAAGCGGCCCGCGTCCGCACCGTCGACCAGGCGGTGGTCGTAGGTAAGGGGCAGGTAGACCATGGAGCGGATGCCGATCGTCTCGTTGCCGTCGGTGTCGGTGACGACGACGGGACGCTTGACGATCGCGCCCACGCCGAGGATCGCGACCTCGGGCTGGTTGATGATCGGGGTGTCGAACAGGGCGCCGTTGGAGCCGAGGTTCGTGATGGTGAACGTCGAGCCACCGAGCTCGTCCGGCTTGACCTTGTTGTCCCGCGTGCGGGCGGCGAGGTCGGCGACCCGCTTGGAGATGCCCGCGATCGTGAGGTCGCCGGCCTCCTTGATCACCGGGACGAGCAGGCCGCGCGGGGTGTCGACCGCGATGCCGATGTTCTCCTCGCCGTGGTAGACGACCTGGTCGCCGTCGATCGAGGCGTTGAGGGCCGGGTGGGCCTTGAGCGCCTCGGTGGCGGCCTTGATGAAGAACGGCAGGTAGGTGAGCTTGACGCCCTCCCGCTCCTGGAAGCTGTTCTTCGCCCGGGCGCGGAGCTTGGCGATCCGCGTGACGTCCACCTCGATGACCGTGGTGAGCTGGGCGGAGGTGTCGAGGGACTCGACCATGCGCTTGGCGATGACCTTGCGCAGGCGCGACATCTTCTCGGTGGTGCCGCGCAGCGGGGAGACCTCCGGGACGGTCGTCGGCGCCTTGGGGGCGGACGACGGCGCGGCAGCGGCGGCGGGGGCGGCGGCCTGGGCAGCCTTCTCCGCGGCGGCGAGGACGTCCTCCTTGCGGACCCGCCCGCCGACGCCGGTGCCCTGGAGGGAGTCGAGGTCGACCCCCTTCTCCTTGGCGAGCTTGCGGACGATCGGCGTCACGTAGGACGCCTTCGCCGTCTCGGCAGCGCTCGGGCGCGAGGGCGCCGGGGTGGTGGACGCCTCCTGCGCCGGGGCCTTCGGCTGCTCGGGCTCGGCCTGCGGAGCGGCCTCCTCGGCGGGAGCCGTCGAGGTCGCCGCGTCCTGGTGCTGCTCGGCGCGCTCCTCGGACGGTTCCTCGGTCTGCTGCTGCTCGGCCTGCGGGGTCTCCTCCACGGCCGGAGCCGACTCACCGGAGTCCGAGCCGCCGGACTCTCCGCCGATGATGGCGAGGTCGGTGCCGACGTCGACGGTCTCGTCCTCCTGGACGAGGATCTTGCTCAGCACGCCGGCGTAGGGCGAGGGCACCTCGGTGTCGACCTTGTCGGTCGAGACCTCGAGCAGCGGCTCGTCCACCTCGACCTGCTCACCCTCGCTCTTGAGCCAGCGGGTGACGGTGCCCTCGGTGACGGACTCGCCGAGGGCGGGCATCTGCACGGCCTGGCCCTCACCGGAGCCGGAGGAGCCGGAGGACGCCTGCGACTTGGCCTCCTGGGCGACCTCCTGCTCGGAGGGCTGCTCGTCCTGCGCGGGCTGCTCCTGCTGCTCGGGCTCGGCGGGCTGCTCCTCCTGCGCGGCGGGCTGCTCGGCCTCGGCCGGGGCGGCGTCGCCGCCACCCTCACCGGAGCCGATGACGGCGAGCTCGGTGCCGACGTCGACCGTCTCGTCCTCCTGGACGAGGATCTTCTCCAGCACGCCGGCGAACGGCGAGGGCACCTCGGTGTCGACCTTGTCGGTCGACACCTCGAGCAGGGGCTCGTCGACCTCGACGCGGTCCCCCTCGTTCTTCAGCCAGCGGGTGACGGTTCCCTCGGTGACGGACTCGCCCAGGGCGGGCATCTGCACGGAGTCGGACATGACCTGGTGTCTCCTTGGATCGAGGGATCAGTTGTGGGAGTGCAGCGGCTTGCCGGCGAGCGCGAGCGCCGCCTCGCCGATGGCCTCGTTCTGCGTCGGGTGGGCGTGGACGAGGGAGGCGACGTCCTCAGGGTAGGCCTCCCAGTTGACCATGAGCTGGCCCTCGCCGATGAGCTCACCGACGCGGGCGCCGATCATGTGCACCCCGACGATGGGGCCGTCCTTCTGCCGGACGAGCTTGACGAAGCCGGTGGTCTTGAGGATCTGGCTCTTGCCGTTGCCGGCCAGGTTGAACTCGACGGTCTCGACCTCGCCGTGCTGCTCCTTGGCCTGCGCCTCGGTGAGGCCGACGGAGGCGACCTCGGGCTCGCAGTAGGTCACGCGCGGGATGCCGGACTCGACGATCGCCGGCGGGTTGAGGCCGGCGATCTCCTCGGCGACGAAGATGCCCTGCTGGAAGCCGCGGTGGGCGAGCTGCAGGCCGGGGACGATGTCGCCGACGGCGTAGATGTTGGCGACGCCGGTGTGGAGGCGCTCGTTGGTGAGGACGAAGCCGCGCTCCATGGGCACGCCCTGCTCCTCGTAGCCGAGGTTGGCGGTCGCCGGGCCGCGGCCGACGGCGACGAGCAGGAGGTCGGCCTCGAGGGTCTTGCCGTCCTCGGTGGAGACGACGACGCCGGAGTCGGTCTGCTTGACGCCGGAGAAGCGGGTGCCGGTGTGGAAGGCGATCTTCCGCTTGCGGAAGGCGCGCTCGAGGGCCTTGGACAGCGCGACGTCCTCGTTCGGCACGAGGTTGGGCAGCGCCTCGATGATCGTCACGTCGGCCCCGAAGGACTTCCACACGGAGGCGAACTCGACGCCGATGACGCCGCCGCCGAGGACGATGACGCTCTTCGGGACGGACTCGAGCTGGAGGGCCTGCTCGCTCGTGATGACGCGGCCGCCGATCTCCAGGCCGGGCAGCGAGCGGGCGTAGGAGCCGGAGGCGAGCAGCACGTTGCGCCCGCGGTAGGGGGTGCCGTCGACCTCGACGGTGTCCTTCGCGGTGAGGCGGCCCCAGCCGGTGATGTAGTCGATCTTGCCGGCCTTCACCAGGCCCTGGAGGCCCTTGTACAGGCGCCCGACGACGGCGTCCTTGTAGCTGTTGACCGTGGCCATGTCGATGCCCTGGAAGGAGCTGTTGACGCCGACCGCGGCGCTCTCGTGGATCGTGTCGGCGACCTCGGCGCTGTGGAGCAGGGCCTTGGTGGGGATGCAGCCGCGGTGCAGGCAGGTGCCACCGAGCTTGTCGGCCTCGATGAGGGCGATGGACAGGCCGAGCTGGGCGCCGCGCAGCGCAGCCGCGTAGCCTCCGCTTCCAGCTCCCAGGATGACCAGGTCGTAGACGTTGTCTTCAGGGCTGGCGGTCACAAACTTCTCCTCGAGCGGGGAACGGGAGCCCGGGCACGACACCCAGGCCTTGAGTCCCATCTTGTCATCGCCGGAGGTGTCGGGACCACCGGACACGGTGTCCGTCGGGTCACAGCGGAGAGCCGTACGCTGGGCCCATGCGGTTGTTCCCACGACGACGGACGACGGGCTCGTCCGTGCCCGACGTCTCGCCCGCGCAGCGCCGCGCGGAGGTCACGGCGCACTTCCGTGACTTCGTCGCCACGCGCGCCGGCGTCGAGGCCTACATCGAGCCCCCGACGGCGAACGACCCGACGACGATGGTCCTCGTCGCCCGTACGGGGGAGTGGACGCGCCGGCGCATCCCGGACCAGAAGGCCGCCTGGGCGCTGGCCCGCGAGCTGGAGATCCCGGTCTACGACGTCAACCTCACCGGCTACCCGTCGAGCATGCGGCGCTGGAGCGCCGCCCAGCGCCGCAAGTAGCACGCGAGCCCGCCCCCGCGACGGCCCCGAGGGGCGTGGTCGGCGGGGACGGGCTCGGCCGTGCGTGGTCGCGTCAGCGGGTGGCGGCGCGCTCGAGGAAGGTGAGCAGGGTGCGCAGCCCGGTGCCCGTGCCGCCCTCGGGGGTGTAGCCCCGCGGCTTGCCCTCGTTGAACGCCGGCCCGGCGATGTCGAGGTGCGCCCACGGCGTCGCGCCGACGAACTCCTTGAGGAACAGGCCCGCGACGAGCATGCCGCCGAACCGGTCGCCCATGTTGGCGATGTCGGCGACCTGCGACTTCATGGACTCGGCGAGCTCGGCGGGCAGCGGCATCGGCCAGAAGTCCTCCCCGGCGGCACCGGCTGCGGCGATGACCTCCTCACGCACGTCCTCGGTGCCCATGACGGCGCCGACCTGCGAGCCGAGCGCGACCATCTGGGCGCCGGTGAGCGTGGCGATGTCGACGATGACGTCCGGGTTCTCCTCGCCGGCGGCGACGAGGGCGTCGGCCATGACGAGGCGGCCCTCGGCGTCGGTGTTGAGCACCTCGACCGTCTTCCCGCCGCGGATCGTGATGACGTCCGAGGGGCGCTGGGCGCTGCCGGAGGGCATGTTCTCGGCGAGCGCGAGCCAGCCGGTCACCTTGACGGGCAGGTCGAGCGCGGCGGCGGCCATGACGGCGTGGAGCACGGTGGCGGCGCCGGCCATGTCCATCTTCATCGTCTCCATGCCCTTGGCGGGCTTGATGGACAGGCCGCCGGAGTCGAACGTGATGCCCTTGCCGACGAGGCCGACGTGGGCCTTCGCGCGGACGGGGGAGTAGCTGACCCTGACGAGCCGCGGCGGGCGCTGGGAGCCCTGACCGACGCCGATCAGGCCGCCGTAGCCGCCGGCGAGGAGCGCCTTCTCGTCGAGCACCTTGACCTTGACCTTGGTGCCCTTCGCGGCGGCGGCCGCCTCCTCGGCGAAGGACTCGGGGTACAGGTCGGCGGGGGAGGCGTTGACGAGGTCGCGGACCCCGGCGACGGCCTCCGCCACGACGACGGCGCGGGCGTGGGCGGCCTTGGCCTCCTTGGAGCGGGCGAGGTCGGTGACGAGCTCGAGGCGGGCCACCGGCGCGCGGTGCTCGGTGCGGTAGCGGTCGTAGCTGTAGGTGCCGAGCAGGGCGCCCTCGGCGACGGCGCCGACCCGCTCGGCGGTGTCGGCGGGCAGGGCGAGGGCGACGTCGGCGGTGCCCGCGAGGCTGCGGGTCGCGGCGCCGGCGGCACGGCGCAGGGTCTCCAGGGTCGGGCCGTCCTCGCCGACCTCACCGACGCCGGTGAGCACGACGACGGTGGCTGCGAGCTCCTTGCCGACGGCGACGCGGACGACCTCGTCGGCCTTGCCGCTCACGCCGAGCGCGGGCAGGAGCGTCGTCAGCGTGGAGGTCACCGCCGACGGCAGCGCCGCTCCGGGCACGAGCAGGGGCTGTCCGTCCCGTCGGCCGACGGCGACGACGACGGCGTCGGCCGGGATGCGTGCAACGTTCTTCGTGGTCAGCGTCAGTTCAGTCACGCTCCCGATGGTATCCGTCACGGAACGGGTGGGGGTGGCGCCCGGGGGGACCAGGGTCCTGCTCGCCCGCGGCTACGATGTCGCGGTGCTTCCCGTCGTCCTCATCGTCTCGGTGCTCGCCGCCGTGCTCGGCCTGTGGGCCCTGGGCTTCACGATCGCGAACCGTCCCGTCGTCCTCCGTCAGCTCATCGCCGGCGGGGTCGTCGAGGTGGCGCTGATCGTCCAGGGCTTCGTCCTGGCGGCCCACCAGCTCGGGGGCACGGAGCTCACCGACCCGGTGACGCTCTGGGGCTACCTCCTCGTCGCCCTTCTCATCCTTCCCGGGGCCGCCGTCGTCGCTTTCGTCGAGCGCACGCGGTGGAGCTCGGTCGTCCTGACGGTCGCGGCCGTCACCGTCATCATCATGGAGCTGCGGATGTGGCAGTTGTGGCAGGCATGAGCCAGGAACCGTTGCGCACGGCCCCGGCGACCGACGACCGCCCCCCGGCGCGCGGGGCGGGCCTGCTCGTCGTCGCCGTCTACGTGATCTTCGCGCTGGCCGCGACGGCGCGGGCGAGCGTCCAGCTCGTCCGGGACGCCGCCGAGGCACCCCTGGCCTACGGGCTGTCGGGGTTCGCGGCGGTCGTCTACGTCGTCGCCGCCGTCGCCCTGGCGCACAACGGCCGGCGGATGCGACGCATGGCGTGGGTGGCGGTGAGCATCGAGATGCTCGGCGTCCTCGTCGTCGGGACGCTGAGCTTCCTCACCCCCGAGCTCTTCCCGCGCGACACCGTCTGGTCCCACTTCGGCAGCGGGTACGGCTTCGTCCCGCTCGTGCTCCCGGCGCTCGGCCTGTTCTGGCTGTGGCGCTCCAGCCCCGGGCGGGTCGCCCGGGCCAGCGAGAGCCACTGACTCAGCGCGCGAGCTCGCGGTTGAGGGCTCCGGGCCACGCGGGCCCGTTGTAGACGAACGCCGTGTAGGCCTGGAGGAGGTCGGCCCCCGCCGCGAGCATGCGGCGGGCGCCCGCGGCATCCTCGATGCCCCCGACGCCGATGACGACGGCGTCGGGACCCAGCCGCTCGCGCAGCAGCCGCACGACCTGGACCGCGCGGGTGTGCAACGGGCGCCCGGACAGGCCGCCCGGGCCGTGCTCGTGGGCGATCGTCGTGTTCGTCGCGACGACGCCGGCCAGGCCGGTGGCGTTGACGAGGTCGGCCACCGCGGCGACGTCGTCGTCGCTGAGGTCGGGGGCGACCTTGACGAGGACGGGCACGCCGCGGTCCGCGGCGGCGTCGGCCTCGCGCTGGACGGCCTCGAGGATGGGCCGCAGCGCGTCGACGGCCTGCAGGTCACGCAGCCCGGGGGTGTTGGGGGAGGAGACGTTGACCGTGAGGTAGTCGGCCCAGCGGGCGAGCAGGCGCGCGCTCGTCGCGTAGTCCTCGACGGCGTCCTCGACCGGGGTGACCCGCGACTTGCCGATGTTCACGCCGACGACGACGCCCCGGCCGCGGCGCGTGGAGCGCAGCCGGCGCAGCCGCTCGGCGGCGGCGTGGGCGCCCTCGTTGTTGAAGCCCATCCGGTTGACGAGCGCGTGCTCCTGCGGGTGGCGCCAGAGCCGCGGGCGGTCGTTGCCCGGCTGCGGGTGGGCCGTCACCGTGCCGACCTCGACGTGCCCGAAGCCGAGCATGTCCATCCCGAGGACGGTCGCGGCGTTCTTGTCCATGCCGGCCGCCAGGCCGAGGACGCCGGGCACCGGCCGGCCGAGCGGGGTGTGCACGCGCCGGCGGGGGCGCCGGCCGAGCGTGGCGCGGACGGCGTGCGACAGGCCCGGCGTGGCGGCGACACCACGGATGAGCCCGAGCGCGAGCTCGTGGGCCCGCTCCGGATCGGTACGGACGAGGACGGTGCGGAAGAGCAGGCCGTAGAGCACCGTCAGGCGATCTTCTCGCCGCGCCGCACCTGGGGCTTGGGCGCGCGCAGGAAACGCGGCTGGAAGAGCCGGGAGAAGGCGTAGATGCCGGTGAACCGCGGGATCTGGTCCTCGCCGAAACGGGCCTTGAGCTTGCGCTTGATGATGACCGAGTAGCCGATGGCGAACGCGAGGGCGATGCCGAAGGCGATGTACATCACGGCCATGCCGATGATCGCGACGTCGGGGAACCGGGTGGCGAAGAACAGCAGGACGATCGAGGCCATCGCGAGCGGCAGGAAGTACTCGCTCGGGCTGAAGTGCGCGTCGACGTAGTCGCGCACCCAGCGGCGCACCGGGCCCTTGTCCCGCGCGGGGAGGTAGCGCTCGTCGCCCGTGCGCATCGCCTCCTGCTGCTTGGCGTACAGCTCGTTGCGGCGCCGACGCGCCTCCTGCTTGGCGAGCTTGCGGTCCGTGGGGACGAGCGGACGCTGGTTGCGGGCCTGCGCCTCCTTGCGCTTGGGCGTGGGGCGTCCCTTGCCCACCGCGGGCTGCTCCTCGGGCGCGGGGGCCGGCGGCGGGGTCTGCTTCTTGCTGCGTCCGATCACGCACTAGAGGGTAGTCGACGCCCATGCCCCGAGGGTGCGGCCTTCCGGCCCGCGTGCGCGCCGTCACGCCCCGCGTGAGGATGTGAGACCGACCACCCTGGAAAGGCTCCGGCATGAGCGCCACCGTCCGCGAGGTCGCGCCCGGCGTGCACCTCGTCTCCCACTCCTACGTCAACTGCTACCTCGTCGAGGACGACGACGGCGTCACGCTCGTCGACGCCGGCCTGCCCCGGGTCTGGTACCCGCTCGGGTACGCGCTGCGCCTCCTCGGGCACCGCCCGAGCGACCTGCGCGCCCTCGTCCTCACCCACGCGCACTTCGACCACGTCGGGGTGGCCCGCCGGCTGCAGGACCGGTTCGGGGTGCCGGTGTGGGCGACTGCGGAGGAGCACGAGCTCGCCACCCACCCCTACCGCTACGCCCACGAGAACCCGCGGGCGACCTACCCGCTCGCCCACCCGGCCGCCGTGCCGATCCTCCTGCGGATGGCCCTGTCCGGGGCGCTGCGGGTGAGGGGCACCCGGGCGGCGCGGGTGCTGGAGACCGGCAAGGTCCTCGACGTGCCCGGCCGACCGTACGTCCTACCCACCCCCGGGCACACGTGGGGGCACGTGGCGCTGCACCTGCCCGACCGCGACGTCGTCCTCACCGGCGACGCGCTCGTCACGCTCGACCCGTACACCGGGGCGACCGGTCCGCGGATCGTCGCGGGCGCGGCGACGGCCGACTCGGCCCTCAACCTCGCCACCCTGGACGCGGTCGCCGCCACCGGCGCACGCACCGTGCTCCCCGGTCACGGCGAGCCGTGGACGCAGGGCGCGCGGCTCGCCGTCGAGCTCGCCCGGGCCGCGGGACCCGCCTGACCGGCGGCCGCAGGGGGTACGCGGTTAGGCTCTCCCTGTGACCATCGAGGACCTCACCGCCCGTACCGCCGCCGAGTTCCCCCGGATCCGCAGCGACCTCGAGTCGCTCGTGCGCATCCCCAGCATCTCGGCGCCCGCCTTCGACCCCCAGCACCTGGAGGACAGCGCCGCCGCCGTGGCCGCGCTCTTCCGCGGCGCGGGGATGCCCGAGGTGGAGGTCGTCCGCGTCACCGGCCCCGACGGGCGCGCCGGCGCGCCCGCGGTCCTCGCGCACAAGCCCGGCCCGCCCGGGGCCCCGACCGTGCTGCTCTACGCCCACCACGACGTCCAGCCCCCGGGTGAGGCCGCCGGCTGGTCCTCCCCGCCCTTCGAGCCCACCCAGCGGGGGGAGCGGCTCTACGGCCGCGGCGCCGCCGACGACAAGGCCGGGATCATGGCCCACGTCGGTGCGCTGCGCGTCCTCGGGGACGAGCTCGGCGTCGGCGTCACCGTCTTCAGCGAGGGGGAGGAGGAGGTCGGCTCCCCGACCTTCCGCACCTTCCTCGAGACCTACCGCGACCGACTCGCGGCCGACGTCATCGTCGTCGCGGACTCCACGAACTGGAAGGTCGGTGTCCCCGGCCTCACGACCTCCCTGCGCGGCCTCGTCGACTGCACGGTCGAGCTGTCCGTCCTCGACCACGCCGTGCACTCCGGCATGTTCGGCGGGCCGGTCCTCGACGCGCTCACGCTCATGTCCCGGCTCATCGCCACCCTCCACGACGAGGACGGGAACGTCGCCGTGGCCGGGCTCGTCGCCAGCGACCACGCCGACGTCGACTACCCCGAGGAGGACGTGCGCGCCGACGCCGGCGTGCTCGACGGCGTCCGCCTCGCCGGCACCGGCCCGCTCGCCGCGCGGCTGTGGACCAAGCCGGCACTGTCGGTGATCGGGCTCGACGCGACGAGCGTCGACCACGCCTCCAACACGATCATCCCCTCGGCCCGCGCCAAGCTCTCCATGCGCATCGCACCGGGACAGGACCCGGCCGCCGCCGAGCGCGCCCTGCACGACCACCTCGTGGCGAACGCGCCCTTCGGCGCCCGGGTCGAGGTCCTGCCGGGGGAGACCGGCCAGGCCTTCCAGGCGCCGGAGGACTCCCCGGTCATGCAGGCGGCCCGGTGGGCGTTCGCGACGGCGTGGGGCACCGACCCGGTCGACCTCGGCGTCGGCGGGTCGATCCCGTTCATCGCCGACCTCGCCGAGGTCTACCCCGACGCGGCGATCCTCGTCACCGGCGTGGAGGACCCGGACTCCCGCGCCCACTCCGAGGACGAGTCGGTCCACCTCGGGGAGCTGGAGAAGGTCGTCCTCGCCGAGGCACTCCTCCTCGCCCGCCTGGCCGACACGCTGTGACCCACCCCGCCACCCGTCGGCACCGCCGGCGGGGCGCTGCGGCACGCCCGAGCAGGGAGGGACGCGCGTGCGCCTCCTCGTGAGCCCGGACCGCTTCACCGGCGCCCTCAGCGCCCTGCACGTGGCCGGCGCGCTCGAACGCGGCTGGCTGCGCACCTCGCCGGACGACACCGTGCGGCTCGTGCCGATGTCCGACGGCACCGCGGGCCTGCTCGAGGCCGTCCACGCCGCGCGCGGCGGGCGGCTCGTCTCCGTCACGGTCCGCGGCCCGCTCGGGGAACCGGTGCCCGCGAGCCTCCTCCACGTGTCCGGCGACGCCGGGGGGACCGTCTACGTCGAGGGCTCCCAGGTGCTGGGGCGCCAGCTCACTCCCCCCGGGCAGGAGCTGCGTCACGCCGAGAGCGGCAGCAGCGCCGGCCTCGGTGAGCTGCTGCTCACCGCCCGTGAACTCGGCGCCGGTCGCGTCGTCGTCGGCCTGGGGGAGGCCGCCACCCACGACGGCGGTGCGGGCCTGGTCCGCGCCCTCGCCGGCGTGCCGGAGGACGCCGACCTCGACGAGCCCGTCGTCGCCGCCGCGCACGCCGCGCTCGACGGCGCGGACGTCGTCGTCGCCGCAGCCTCCCAGGTGCCGCTGCTCGGGCTGCACGGCGCCGGCGCACTGCTCGGCGAGCGGATCGGTCCCGAGCACGCCCAGCGGCTGGACACCGCCCTCGGCGAGCTCGTCGCACGCCTCGACCGCAGCGCCCGGGCGCTGCCCAGGCGCACCTCGCTGCTGCCGGCTCCCGCGGTCGCCCACGGGCACGCCCACGCCGGCGACTCCCACGCCGGGCACTCCCACGGGGGCGGGGGCGCCGCCCGCCCCGGGCGCGCCGACGGGACCGGCACCGGGGGAGGGGCGGCCTACGCCCTCTCCGTCCTCGGCGCGCGGCTGCTGCCCGGACCGGACGTCGTCGCCTCCGCCGTGGGGCTGGCCGAGGAGGTCGCCGACGCCGACCTCGTGCTCACCGGGGCGCCCGTCCTGGACGCCCGCGCGCTCGACTTCTCCGTCGTCGCGACCGTCGGGCGGACCGCGATGGAGCTCGGGCTGCCCGTCGTCGTCCTCGCCGAGGAGGTCCACACCTCCCGGCGGGAGGTTGCCCGGGCCGGTGTCAGCGGGACGTACGAGACCGGTCCGGCCGACCTCGACACGCTGGCGGAATGGGCCTTTCGTCTGGCTCGCACCTGGGCGCGCGGAGCGTAGTGTTGACTGGGAACAACCGCGGATCCCTCGTGGTTGAACCAGTTGTACCTGACACCCACCTGCGGAGATCAAGCACATGAGCGAGACGGCCACCACGTCCACCGACGCCGCGACCCACGAGGTCGAACTCACGGACGTCGCAGCGCAGAAGGTCAAGACGCTCCTCGCCCAGGAGGGACGTGACGACCTGCGGCTGCGCATCGCCGTGCAGCCCGGCGGCTGCTCCGGCCTCATCTACCAGCTGTACTTCGACGAGCGGGTCCTCGACGGCGACGCCGTCCGCGACTTCGGTGGCGTCGAGGTCATCGTGGACAAGATGAGCGTCCCGTACCTGTCCGGCGCGACGATCGACTTCGCCGACACGATCGAGAAGCAGGGCTTCACGATCGACAACCCGAACGCCGTCGGCTCCTGCGCCTGCGGCGACTCCTTCCACTGACAGACCGCGCCGGTCCACCGGCGCCCGAGACGGCCCGACCGGGGTGTGCGCGCCACGCGCCCGGCGGGCCGTTTGGCGTCCAAGGGCGGCGTTCGCGGTAGGGTGGCGGTCGGGACGTTGGTCCTGTCTGAAATGCCCTAAAACGCGTCATGTCGGAAGGTTTTCACGTGCGATCACCGTCCACCGGTAACCGCTCGCCCCGCGGTTGGCGACTGGTAGCCCTGGGTCTTGTGGCGGCCCTCACCCTCGCTGGTTGTGCCGAGCTCGGAGCTCCGGAGAACGGGTTCCTCCCGTCCCGGCCCGGGCTGACCGACAAGACCGAGTCGATGATCAACCACTGGAACGGCGCGTGGGTGGCTGCCCTCGCCGTCGCCGTCCTCGTGTGGGGCCTGCTCATCTGGTGCGTCATCGCCTACCGGAAGCGCAAGAACGACAACGCGCTGCCCGTCCAGCTGCGGTACCACATCCCGCTCGAGCTCATGTACACCGTCGTGCCGATCCTCATGATCGGGGTGCTGTACTTCTACACGGTGCAGGTCACCGAGGACTTCACCGAGACCTCCGCCGAGCCGGACCTGCAGATCCAGGCCTACGGCAAGCAGTGGAGCTGGGACTTCAACTACCTCACCGACGGCGTGTACTACGAGGGCGGCCGCGTCCAGCTCACCGGTGAGGAGGGCGTGGAGGAGACCCTGCCGACGCTCTACCTGCCGGTCGGGGAGACCGTGGAGTTCATCGTCGACTCCCGGGACGTCATCCACTCCTTCTGGATCCCCGCCTTCCTCTTCAAGATCGACATGATCCCCGGGAACACGAACGTCTTCCAGGTGACGCCGCAGGAGATCGGCAGCTACCAGGGCAAGTGCGCCGAGCTGTGCGGTGAGTTCCACTCCGAGATGCTCTTCAACGTCGAGGTCGTCGACCGCGAGACCTACGACGCCGAGATGGACGCCCTGCGCGAGGCCGGCTTCGTCGGTGAGCGCGGCGCGGAGTACAACCGCGTGTACGACCAGCGCGGATACCTGCAGGACGGGACGGGAAACAACTGATGGCGACGACCACGAACGAGGCACAGCCGAAGCTCGTCCCCGGCCTGCGGCCCGACCGTCAGAGCCTGGGCCGCACGGTGGTCAGCTGGGTGACCTCCACCGACCACAAGGTCATCGGGTACCTCTACCTCATCACCGCCTTCGTCTTCTTCATCATCGGCGGTCTGCTCGCGCTGGCGATGCGACTGGAGCTCTTCGAGCCCGGCATGGCACTGTTCCAGTCCAAGGAGCAGTACAACCAGTTCTTCACCATGCACGGCACGATCATGCTGTTCCTCTTCGCGACGCCGCTGTTCACCGGTTTCGGCAACGTGTTCGTGCCCCTGCAGATCGGTGCGCCGGACGTCGCCTTCCCGCGCCTCAACATGTTCAGCTACTGGCTGTTCACCTTCGGTGGGCTCATCGCCGTCGCCGGCTTCCTCACCCCGAAGGGTGCCGCGAGCTTCGGCTGGACCGCCTACACGCCGCTGTCGCTCGAGCCGTTCAGCCCCGGACTCGGTGGCGACCTGTGGGTCGTGGGTATCGCGCTCACCGGTTTCGGCACGATCTTCGGCGCGGTGAACTTCATCGCCACGATCATCACCATGCGCATGCCCGGCATGACGATGTTCCGGATGCCGGTGTTCACCTGGAACATCCTCATCACCTCGCTGCTCGTGCTCATGGCCTTCCCGGTGCTCGCCGCGGCCCTCTTCGGCCTGGCCTACGACCGGATCCTCGGCGGCCAGATCTTCAACCCGGAGAGCGGCGGCGCGCTGCTGTGGCAGCACCTGTTCTGGTTCTTCGGGCACCCCGAGGTCTACGTCATCGCGCTGCCGTTCTTCGGCATCGTCAGCGAGGTCCTGCCGGTCTTCTCCCGCAAGCCGCTCTTCGGCTACAAGGGCCTGGTCTTCGCGACCATCGCCATCGCCGCCCTGTCGATGACCGTGTGGGCCCACCACATGTACACGACCGGTGGCGTGGCGCTGAACTTCTTCGCCCTCATGACCATGCTCATCGCGGTGCCGACCGGCGTGAAGTTCTTCAACTGGATCGGCACGATGTGGCGCGGCAAGCTCACGTTCCAGACGCCGATGCTCTGGGCGATCGGCTTCATGGCGACGTTCCTCTTCGGTGGCGTCACCGGCGTCATCCTCGCCAGCCCGGCGCTGGACTTCCAGGTCCACGACTCCTACTTCGTCGTCGCGCACTTCCACTACACCGTCTTCGGGACCGTGGTGTTCGCGATGTTCGCAGGCTTCTACTTCTGGTGGCCCAAGATGACCGGCCGGATGCTCAACGAGCGTCTCGGCAAGGTCCACTTCTGGATGCTCTTCTTCGGGTTCCACGGCACGTTCCTCATCCAGCACTGGCTGGGCGCCCAGGGCATGCCGCGTCGCTACGCCGACTACATGGTCGAGGACGGCCTCACCACGATGAACCAGGTGTCGACCATCGGCGCCGTGCTGCTCACGCTGTCCACGCTGCCCTTCCTGTGGAACGTCTACGTGACCTCGCGCGGGCCGCGCACGGTCTTCGTCGACGACCCGTGGGGCTTCGGGAACTCCCTGGAGTGGGCGACGAGCTGCCCGCCCCCGCGGCACAACTTCACCTCCCTGCCCCGGATCCGGTCCGAGCGTCCCGCGTTCGACCTGCACCACCCGGAGGTCGCCGCGATGGACCAGGCCGCCGTTCCCGACCAGGGCATCCTCGAGCAGGTGCTGGGCGACGCCCAGCGCACCGGCGGCCCGGACCCGCAGGCAGCACAGTCCGAGCGCGCGGGGAGCACCACCGCCACGCTCGAGCGTGAGGACGACGACGAGAAGGGCAAGGCCTGATGGCACACGACGAGCACGACCGCGCGCCGGGGGAGCCCTCGGCCGCCGACCCCAAGCCGCTGACCGTCGAGAAGTGGACCTTCTCCGCCGGGATGATCTTCTTCCTCCCGATGGCGCTGATCTACGGGTTCTGGAGCGGCTGGGAGCCCGTCGGCACGGTCGCCCTGTTCCTCCTCGTGGGTCTGTACGGCCTCTCCGGCCTCTACCTGTTCCTCCTCGCCAGCCGGGTCGACCCGCGGCCGGAGGACGACCCGACCAGCGATGTCGCCGACCACGCCGGTGAGATGGGCGTCTTCTCCCCGCACTCGTGGTGGCCGCTCGTCCTCGGCTTCGCCGCGGCGGTGTGCTTCGCCAGCCTCGCGATCGGCTGGTGGCTGCTGTTCATCGGCGTCCTGATCGGCGCCGTCGGCCTCGTCGGACACACCTACGAGTTCTCCCGCGGCCAGCACGCCCACTGACGCAGCTCCTCCAGCACGACCCGGATCCCGTCCCCCGCACCCGCGGAGGGCGGGATCGGTCGTTCCACCCCCACCCGCCTCACTCACGCCGAGCGCCGGATCCCGCACATCTCGTCGTTGACGTGTGTGCTCATCAGCGTCCGTACGGCGACGTCTGCTGCTAATTTGTAGCGGTCCCCGACGGAAAGGCTGCACGACCGATGCGATGGAGACTCCCGGTGAGCGCCGCTGTGCTCGCCCTTGCGCTGGCCGGCTGCGGCGCGGACGACGTCCCCGAGGACGCTCCCGCGACGGAGCAGGCGACCCCGGAGGAGAAGACGACCGAGTCCGCGACGGAGACCCCCAAGCCGACGGACACCGGCGAGGAGGGGGCAGCGACGGACGAGGTCCTCGACGAGGTCACCTACACCCTGCCCGGTACCGAGGACGAGGTGACCGTCGGTGTCCTGCCCCTCGAGGTCGAGGGAGACGTCATGACCCTTCGCCTCGTCTTCACGCCGGACTTCGCCTCCGTCAGCGACGACGAACCCGTCAGTGTGTGGGACATGTACCCGGACAACCTCTACAAGTTCCGTCCGGTGCTCGTCGACCGGGAGAACCTCAAGGAGTACTCGCCGATCAGCGACACGGGGATCGACTGGACGGCGGACGCCGGCCAGCTCAGGGCCGTCAACGGCGAGTCCGTCGTGTGGTGGGGCGTGTACGCCGCCCCCGAGGACGACATCGACACCTTCGACCTACGGCTTCGCGACTCCCTGCCCGAGTACACGGGCATCCCGGTCCCGTGAGCGTCCCCAGCCACCGGGCCGGCCGCAGCGCCGCCTGTGCCCTCGCCGCCGTCGCCCTCGCGCTCACCGTCGCCGTCCCGGCGGCCGCCGTGGATGCCCCCGAGGACCTGCCGGCACCCACCCGGCAGCAGCTCGCCGCGTCGGTCCGGGTCTGGTCCGTGGAGGGCAGCGTGAGGACCCTGGAGGCCGTGGCGACGGAGGGCGACCAGACCACGATCTCGCTCGCCAGCGACATCCTCTTCGCCTCGCAGAGCTTCGAGCTGCCGCCCGCTGCCGCCCCGCGCATCGGCGAGCTCCTGGCCGACGTCCCCGAGGGCGCGGCCGTCCAGGTGCACGGGCACACCGACTCCCTCGTCGGCCCGATCCCCAACGACGAGCTCTCCCGCAACCGCGCCCAGGCGGTCGCGGACGTCATCGCCGCCGAGCGGCCCGACCTCGTCCTCGAGGTGGCGGGCTTCGCGGACACCGAGCCCGTCGAGCGGGAGAACCCGGACGACCCGGCCACGTACGCCGCCAACCGGCGCGTGGAGATCGTCTACAGCGGCTGATCCCTGCCTCGGCGCTGTCCCCCGGCACTGTGCCCCACGGCCCGCAGCCCGCACCGGCTGCGCAGGATCCAGCACTCGGCGAGATGGGGTGCGGGCGCATGGCGGTGCGGGGGGCCTAGGACGCACGGACGCGGGGGAGACCGCGTCCGGGATGTACGACGAAGGGCCCGGCACCATCGGTGCCGGGCCCTTCGTCGTGCGTCTCAGACGGCGGGGACGATGAGACCCGAGGTCTGCGTGCGGGCGCGCTCGAGGCGAGCCGCGACGTCCTGCCAGTTGACGATGTTCCAGAACGCCTTGACGTAGTCCGCCTTGACGTTGAGGTAGTCGAGGTAGAAGGCGTGCTCCCACATGTCGAGCATGAGCACGGGGGTCAGACCGAGCGGCACGTTGCCCTGCTGGTCGAACAGCTGGAAGATCGAGAGCTTCTGGCCGATGCTGTCCCACGCGAGGACGGACCAGCCGGAGCCCTGGATGCTCGTGGCGTTGGCGGCGAACTGCGCCTTGAAGCCCTCGAAGGAGCCGAGCTGGTCCTTGATGGCCTCGGCGAGCTCACCCTCGGGCTCACCGCCGCCCTCGGGGAGAGGTTGTTCCAGAAGACGGTGTGGTTGACGTGGCCGCCGAGGTTGAACGCGAGGTTCTTCTCGTAGAGGTTGATCGCGGCGTTGTCCCCGGACTCGCGGGCCTCGGCGAGCTTGTCCAGCGCGGTGTTCGCACCGTCGACGTACGTCTTGTGGTGACGGTCGTGGTGCAGCTCCATGATCTTGCCGCTGATGTGCGGCTCGAGGGCGCTGTAGTCGTACGGGAGATCCGGCAGGGTGTACACGGGCATAGATCCTCCTCATCTGGTCCCGGTGCGGGATGCACCGGGATGACACACGACATGTGCCCGGCGCGGGCGCCGGGCACATGTCGAGCTCATATCAGTCCAACCTACGACGACGCCGGGGTGTTCCGCTCGTCACGGCCGCTCGTGATCGCAGCGGGCTCGTCCTGCTCCGGACGGTCGAACGCCGCGCGCAGACCGCCCTCCTCCTCGATCGCCGTCTCCTCGCCGTCGTGACCGCCGTGGGCGGCCATCTCCTCGGCGAGCTCGACCGGGGTGACCGGCTCGATGCGGTCCTCGTAGAAGAAGCGGGACAGGCGCTGACGCTGCTTGTCCTTCTCGTACCCGGGGCGGCGGACACCGTTCTCGTCCTCCGCCGGGTCGATCTCGACCATGCGGTCCGCGTCGTAGGAGACGAGCACCCAGCGCTCGTCGTCGTCCAGCGGCTGGTGCACCTCGAGGTACTGACCCGAGGGCATCCGCACGATGCGGCCGGTCTCGTGGCCGTGCAGCGCGAGCTCGCGGTCACGGCGCTGGAGCGACAGGCAGATCCGCTTGGTGATCCAGAACGCGAACACCGGGGCGACGAAGAACATGATCCGCAGGAACCACGTGATCCCGTTGAGCGACAGCTCGAAGTGCGTGGCGAGGATGTCGTTCGCGCCGGCGACGTTGAGCACCATGAAGGCGGTGATGACGGCGACGCCGGTGGCGGTCCGGACCGGGGCGTTGCGGGGACGGTCCAGGACGTGGTGCTCGCCGCGGTCCTTGGTCACGGCCGCCTCGACGAAGGGCCAGACGGCGAGGAGCGTGAAGAGGACGCCGGGGATGACCACACCGGGGATGAGGATGTTCAGCGACAGCGTGTAGCCGCCGATGACGAACTCCGGCCAACCCGGCATGAGCCGCAGGCCACCCTCGAGGAAGAGCATGTACCAGTCGGGCTGGGCACCGGCACCCACCGGGCTCGGGTCGTACGGGCCGTGGATCCACACCGGGTTGATCGACACGAGGGCGCCGAGCAGGGCGATGAAGCCGAAGACGACGAAGAAGAACCCGCCGGCCTTGGCGGCGTAGACCGGGAGAACCGGGTAGCCGACGACGTTCTTCTCGGTGCGGCCCGGTCCGGGGTACTGGGTGTGCTTGTGGACCACCACGAGGACGAGGTGGATCGTCACCAGGGCGACGATGAGCGCCGGCACGAGCAGGATGTGCACGGTGAAGAGCCGCGGGATGATGTCGACGCCCGGGAACTCCCCGCCGAAGAGGGCGAGGGAGACGTAGGAGCCGATGATCGGGATCGAGCGGGCGACGCCGTCGGCGATGCGCAGTCCGTTGCCGGACAGGACGTCGTCGGGCAGGGAGTAGCCGGAGAAGCCGGCGAGCAGCGCGAGGATGAGCAGCGTGAAGCCGATGACCCAGTTGAGCTCGCGAGGCTTGCGGAAGGCGCCGGTGAAGAAGACGCGGAGCATGTGCGCCACGATCGCCGCGACGAACAGCAGTGCGGCCCAGTGGTGGATCTGGCGCATGAGGAGGCCGCCGCGGACCTCGAAGGACAGGCGCAGCGTCGAGGCGAACGCCTCGGACATGCCCACGCCCTGCATGGTGACGGGCAGCTGGTCCTCGGGGTAGGTGACGTGCCCCATGCTCGGCACGAAGTACATCGTGAGGAAGAACCCGCTGAGGACGAGCACGATGAAGCTGTAGAGCGCGATCTCCCCGAGCATGAAGCTCCAGTGGTCCGGGAAGACCTTGCGGGCGAACTCACGCACCACCTTGCCGACGCCGGTGCGGCGGTCGAGGTAGTCGGCGACCGGGGCCGCCTTGTTCAGTGCCTTGCGGGTGTCGGAATGCGTCGGCGTCGCGGTGCTCATCGGTCACGCTCCCAGAAGCTCGGGCCCACCGGTTCGTGGAAGTCGGAGCGGGCGACGAGGTAGCCATCGGTGTCGACGGTGATCGGCAGCTGCGGCAGAGCGCGCTTGGCCGGACCGAAGACGACCTTCGCCTCGTCGGCGAGGTCGAACGTCGACTGGTGGCAGGGGCACAGCAGGTGGTGCGTCTGCTGCTCGTAGAGCGCGACCGGGCACCCGACGTGGGTGCAGACCTTGGAGTACGCGACGATCCCGTCGTAGCTCCAGTCACGCCGCTCGGGGGAGACGGCGAGCTCGTTGGGGTCGATGCGCGTCATGAAGACGACGGCCTTGGCCTTCTCCTCGAGGTAGTGCTCCTCGTCGGGCAGGCCGTGGGGGATGACCGCGAAGGCGGAGCCGATCGTCACGTCGGCAGCCCGGATGGGGCGGTCGTCGGGGTCGGTGGCCAGGCGGCGACCGACGGAACCGTCGGGCAGGAGCCCGCCGGTGCCCTCGGGCACGTCGCCCCAGGCGGTGTGCCGGAAGCGGTTGACGTCCCAGGTGTTCGACAGGCCGCCGACGAGCGGCACGACGAAGGGCAGCGGAGCGAGAGCGGCGGCACCGACGAGGGCGCCCTTGAGCACCGGACGGCGCCCGATGCGGGACTCCTCGATGCCGGTGGCGATCTGCTCGACGGCCTCCTCGCGGACCTCGGGGGAGGACGGGATGGGCTTGCGCTTCTCGACGCGCTCGGTGTTGTCCATGAGGGCCTTGGCCCAGTGCGCTGCGGCGATACCGATGCCGAGCATCCCCAGGCCCAGGCCCAGGCCGATCACCAGCGTCGAGAGGCGCACGTCCATGAGGGTCGTGCCGACGGGGATCGCGAAGTAGCCGACGACGCCCACGACGGACGCGAGGATCGAGACGAGGAGGATGGCGACGACCTGGCGCTCGACGCGCTTGGCGTTCTTCTCACTGCGGTCGGCGAGCCGGATCTGGTGCGGCTCGAGGCCGGGGTCCTGGAACTGCTCGGGCACGTCGGACGCGTGTGCGCCGCCAGTGGTCAGCTCCCCCGGGGGACGGTTCGTGCTCACGAGGACCTTGCTCCAATCCAGACGGCGAGACCGATGAGGCCGCCGATTCCGACGATCCACACCCAGAAGCCCTCGGAGACGGGGCCGAGGTTGCCCAGGCTGATGCCGCCCGGGTCGACCTCACGCTGCTCCATCACGTAGGCGATGACGTCACGCGCGCCCTGGTCGGTGATGGCCGCCTCGTTGAAGACCGGCATCGACTGCGGGCCCGTGCGCAGGGCCTCCCAGATCTGGGTGGGGGTGGCCTCGTCGAGGGGCGGGGCCACCTTGCCCTCGGTCAGCGCGCCGCCGGCGCCGACGGCGTTGTGGCACATCGAGCAGTTGGCACGGAAGAGCTCCATGCCGGAGGCGGCGTTGCCCTCCTCGGGGTTCACCTGCTGCGCGGAGGGGATGGCCGGACCGGGGCCGAGGGCGGCGACGTACGCGGCGAGCGCGTAGGTCTGCTCCTCGTTCATCATCGGGTCCTTGCGCTCCGCCTGCGGGGAGTTGTTCGCCATGGGCATGCGCCCCGTCGAGACCTGGAAGTGGACCGAGGCGGCGCCCACGCCGACCAGTGACGGCGCGAGGTCGGTCCCCTGGGCGTTGAGTCCGTGGCAGGTCGAGCAGTTCGACCGGAACAGCGCCTCGCCCTCCTCGATGTCCTCCTGGCTGGCCGTCTGCGCTGTGGCCGGCTCGGAGGTGACGGCTGAGTACGCCACCCCCGTCAGGATCAGGGCCAGGAGCAGGAGGATGACCGGCGCGAGCCGGTGCCTCCTGCTGGCGGCGAGTGCCTTCACGGTGTTGTGTCCTTGTCTGACTTCGTGGATGGACGGGGCAGGATCGCGCACGACCTCAGTTGAAGAGCTCGAGGAAGTAGATGATGAAGAACATCGCGACCCAGACGACGTCGACGAAGTGCCAGTAGTACGACACGACGACGGCGCCGGTGGCCTCGAGGTGGCCGAAGCGGTTGGCGGCGAAGGACCGCCCGAGGATGAGGAGGAAGGCGACGAGGCCGCCGATGACGTGCAGGGCGTGGAAGCCGGTCATGATGTAGAAGACCGAGCCGTACGGGCTGGAGGACACGGTGAGGCCGTGGGAGACGAGCTCGGCGTACTCGAACATCTGGCCGGCGACGAAGAAGGCGCCCATGATGAAGGTGAGGATGAACCACTCCTCCATGCCCCACTTGCGCACGTCGAGCAGGGAGCCGGTGCGGCGCGGCTGGAAGCGCTCGGCGGCGAAGACACCCATCTGCGCCGTCACGGAGCTCGCGACGAGGACCGCGGTGATCGTCAGCGCCCACGGGATGTTCAGCAGGACGTAGTTCTCCTGCCAGATGTCCCCAGACACCGACCGGTGCGTGAAGTACATGGCGAAGAGCCCGGCGAAGAACATGAGCTCGCTGGACAGCCAGACGATGGTCCCGACCGACACGGCGTTGGGTCGGTTGACGTTCACGTGGGGGGCGCTCGGAGCAGCCGTAGTAGACGACACAGTCGCCATTATGGCCTGAAACTGGGGACGTTTGACCATTCCGCCACGCTGCGGTTCGCCTCGTCGCCCACCATGAGGCTAGGTCTTCCGCGGCATGCCGCGCCTGAGCCTTTGGTCCCAGGTCCCGCGGGTAGCGACACGCCGGGAACGGGTGTGTCCTATTCGTCCTGATCCTCCCTGGCGCCCCGCCCGGTGGGGCTGTCCGCGTCCGGCGCCCCGCGCGACTACGATGCGGGGAGGCCACCGTGTCCGTCGGTGTGCCCGAAACGATCTTGGAGGACCGACGATGACGCCCGCGCAGCCCGACGCAGCCGCGACCACCGCCACCGACGTCGTGGACGTGCTGCTCTACAGCGACGACGTCACCACGCGTGAGCAGGTGCGCCGGGCCGTCGGGCGCCGGGCGGCGGCGGACCTGCCGCTCATCCGCTGGACCGAGGTGGCCACGCACGAGGCTGCCGTCGCCCAGGCGATGGACGGGGGCTTCGCGCTCCTCGTGCTCGACGGCGAGGCTGCCAAGGCCGGCGGCGTCGCCGTGAGCCGCCAGCTGAAGAACGAGATGTACGAGTGCCCGCCGGTCCTCGTGCTCACCGCGCGCCCGCAGGACGCGTGGCTCGCCACCTGGGCGCAGGCGGACGCCGTCGTCCAGGCGCCCATCGACCCGTTCAAGATCCAGGAGGCTGTCGCCGGGCTGCTGCGCGCTGGCGGCCGGCGGTGACGCCCGAGGGCGGCGAGCCGGCCGGCCTCACCTGGGCCGACCTCATCACCTCCCTCGTCGGGGGCGAGCACCTCACCGCGGAGCAGACCGGCTGGGCGATGGACCAGGTGATGTCCGGGCTCGCCAGCCCGGTCCAGCTCGCCGGGTTCCTCGTGGCGCTGCGCGCGAAGGGGGAGACGGTCGCCGAGCTCACCGGCCTCGCCGACGTCATGCTCGCCCACTCGGTCCCGGTCGACCTGCCCGACGACGTCGTCGACATCGTCGGCACCGGCGGTGACCGCGCCCGCACGGTGAACATCTCGACGATGTCGTCCCTCGTCGTCGCCGGCACCGGGGTGCCTGTGGTCAAGCACGGGAACCGCGCGTCGAGCTCGGCGAGCGGCTCGGCCGACGTCCTCGAGCAGCTCGGGGTGCGCCTGGACATGACCGTGCCCCAGGTGGAGGCGACGTTCCGTGAGGTGGGCATCACCTTCTGCTTCGCCACCGCCTTCCACCCCTCGATGCGCCACGCCGCGATCGCGCGCCGGGAGCTCGCGGTGAGCACGGCCTTCAACGTCCTCGGGCCGCTGACCAACCCCGCGCGGCCACGGGCGGCCGCGATCGGGGTGGCCGACCGGCGCATCGCCCCGCTCGTCGCGGGCGTGCTCGCCGGCCGCGGGGTGCGGGCGCTCGTGTTCCGTGGCGAGGACGGTCTCGACGAGCTGACGACGACGGCGCCCAGCCGGATCTGGGAGGTCGCCGACGGCGAGGTCACCGAGCACCTCCTCGACACCCGAGAGGTCTTCGGGCTGGCGCCCGCGACCATCGAGGACCTGCGCGGCGCGGACGCCACCTTCAACGCCGGCGTCGCGCGCGACCTGCTCGACGGCGCGACCGGCCCCGTGCGTGACGCCGTCGTGCTCAACTCGGCGGCGGCGCTGGTCGCCTACGGCACCCTGCCGGGCACCGGCCCGGAGTCCGGCGACCTGGTCGACCGGCTGCGCGCCGGCATGGTCCTCGCGGAGGCGGCGATCGACGACGGCCGCGCCCGCGCCGCCCTCGACCGGTGGGTGGCGGCCGGCGCTCGGCGCTGAGCTGACCACCACGCCATGATTGAGCCGGCGGGACCCCGCCGGCACAGCGACGAAGGAGACCCCGATGCTCACCGCCATCGTCCTCATCGACACCGACGCGGACCGCGTTCCCGAGGTCGCCCAGGAGGTGGCCGAGCTCGACGGGATCAGTGAGGTCTACTCGGTGACCGGCGACGTCGACCTCATCGCGATCGCCCGGGTGGCGCGCCACGAGGACCTCGCCGACGTCGTCGCCGACCAGGTGGGCAAGGTGCGCGGCGTCAACAACACCCGGACCTACATCGCCTTCCAGTCCTACTCCCGCCACGACCTGGAAGCCGCCTTCTCCATCGGCCTCGGCGACTGACCCACGGCCCCACCCACCCCCCTCGCGACAGCCGACTTGTTCGCGACAGCGGAGTTCCGCGCGACAGCCGACTTCTGCACGAGAGCGGAGTTCCGCGCGAGAGCCGACTTGTTCGCGACAGCCGACTTCTGCGCGACAGCCGACTTGTTCGCGACAGCCGACTTCCGCGCGAGACCCGAGCGGTCGCGTGGGCGCCGCCACGCGGAGCAGCGCTCGGCGTGAGTCCTCACGCGGCGGGCCAGCCCTGGGTCCCCGCCGGTACGCCGTGACCTCGTCGGGTCAGGACGTCGGCGGGACCGGGTACTTCGCCGCGCCGTCGACGGGGTAGGCGAGCGGCTCGGCGGACTCGGCGAGCCGCACGAGACGCGTGTCCGGGTGGTCGATCCAGTCGGCGACGAGCTCGGTCTCCTCCGAGCTCGCGGCCCCCATCGCGGACGTGGGCGGGGGGACGTCCTCACCCGTGGCGACGAGCGCCTCGATGGCCGGCATGGGGTTGACCCCGCGGGGCACGGTCGAGGTTCCCGCGAGGCGTCCGTACCGGACGAGGACGATCTCCCACCCGCCGCTCGGTGCGCGCCGGGCTGCGACGAGCTCGGGGCAGCGCCACAGCGGGCGCAGCCGCTGGGCACGCCGGGCGGCTACGAGGAACGCCCGCAGCCGGTCGCGCTCGGCGGCGGCCTCCTCGTAGCGCTGCTGGGCGGCGAGGGTACCGATGCGGGAGCGCAGTGCCGTGACGACCGGCCCGGCGGCGGTGGTGAGCCCGCTGCGCACGTCGCCGACGATCCCGGCGTACGCCTCGACGCTCTGCCCGCCGGTGCACGGCGCGCCGCAGCGCCCCATCTCGGCGAGGGCGCAGGCGCGCGCGTCCACCCGGGCGAGGGCGGGGAGCCGTTGGGTGCACCGCCGCAGCGCGAAGGCCTCCTGCAGCGCCTCGAGGGCGGACTGCGCGGCGGCGCGCGAGTGGAACGGGCCCAGGGCGTCGCTGGTGCCCGCCGGCACCGAGCGGACGATGGACAGCCGGGGGAAGGGCTCGTCGGTGAGCCGGATCCAGGGGCGTCGGTCCGGGCGACGCGACCGGCGGTTGTACGGGGGGTCGAGCTCGGCGATGAGACGGAGCTCGCGCACGGAGGCCTCGAGGTCGGTGGCGCACGGGATCGTGCGCACCTCCTGGGTGAGGTCGAGCATCTCCCCGATGCGCTTGCGCTTCTCCGCAGCCGTGAAGTACGACCGCACCCGGCGGCGCAGGTTGACCGCCTTGCCGACGTACAGCACCTCCTTGCCCGGGCCGATGAACTGGTAGACGCCGGGGCTGCTGGGAAGGCCGTCGGCGAGCGTGGACTTGCGCCGCCGCCGGTGGGGGACGGGGTCCGCGATGGTCGCGAGGTCCTCGAGGTGGGTGGCGCCGAGCGGCGCGAGGCGCCCGAGCAGGCCGTGGAGGACGTCGACGGTGGCGCGCGCGTCGTGGAGCGCGCGGTGGTCGGGGCTGGTGGTCGCTCCGAAGAGCGCGGCGAGGGTGCCGAGCTTGTGGTTGGGTGCCTCGTCCTTCGTGACGACGGTCCGGGCGAGGGCGACCGTGTCGACGATCGTGGGGGAGGGCCAGGTGAGGTCGAGCCGGTTCGCCGCCGCCCGCAGGAACCCGACGTCGAACCGTGCGTTGTGGGCGACGAGCACGGTCGTGGGACCGAAGCCGGCGAACTCGAGGAACGAGGGCAGGACCTCCCCGATGCGCGGGGCGCCGACGAGCATCGCGTCGGTGATGCCGGTGAGCACGGTGATCATCGGGGGGACGGGGGACCCTGGGTCGACGAGGGTCTGGAACTCCCCGAGCACCTCGCCCCCGCGCACCTTGACTGCGCCGACCTCGGTGATCTCGCACTGGGTGGGCGACCCGCCGGTGGTCTCGAGGTCGACGACGACGAAGGTCACCTCGGACAGCGGGACGCCGAGCTCGTCGAAGCCGATCTGGAGCGGCGCGCCGGTTCCCGCGCGGGCGGGTCCGTCGAGCTCGAGGCGGCCGCCGGGGGCGGGAGCGAGGAGGTTCGCGGTCACGACGACGACGCTACGTCGGGCCACCGACATCGCTCCGGCGACGCACCGCCCGGCCGGCGATGTCGGTGGTCGGTCCTACCGTCTGGCCATGATCATCGACTGTGGCACCTGCACGATGAGGAACATCGCCTGCGACGACTGCGTGGTCTCCTTCCTCACCGACCCGGCCCGCGGGCCCCTCCCGGCCCCGCGAGACATCGGGGAGGAGGAACGCACCGCCCTCGCCGTCCTGGCCGACGGCGGCCTCGTGCCGCCGCTGCGCCTACGCCGGACCGGCGCGGGCTGAGCAGCCCGCGCCGGTCCGGCGTCCACGTCCCGAGCGGCGGCTAGGAGGCCGGCGTCTTCGCGGGAGCGGACTGCGCGTAGATCTCGTCGATGAGGTCGGCGTAGTCGTTCATGACCGCGTTGCGGCGGACCTTCATCGACGGGGTGAGGTAGCCGTTCTCGATCGTGAAGTCCTGGTCGAGGACGACGAACTTGCGGATGGACTCGGCGCGGGAGACCTTCTTGTTCGTCCGGTCGATCGCCATCTGGATGTGCTCGAGGACCATCGGGTCCTCCTTGGCCTCTGCCACCGTCATCGGCTCGCGGCCGTGCGTCTGCAGCCAGCTCGGCAGCATCTCGACGTCGAGGGTGACGAGCATGCTGACGAAGTGGCGACGGTCCCCGATGGCGAGGCACTGGGAGATGAGCGGGTGCGCTCGGGTGGGGTCCTCGAGCTGGCTCGGCGCGACGTTCTTGCCGGCCGCCGTCACGATGATCTCCTTCTTGCGCCCGGTGATCGTGAGGTAGCCGTCCTCGTCGAGGCTGCCGACGTCGCCGGTGTGGAACCAGCCGTCGGTGAAGGCCTCGGCCGTCGCCTCGGGGTTGTTGTGGTAGCCGCGGAAGACGGGGATGCCCTTGGCGAGGATCTCGCCGTCCTCGGCGATCTTGATCGCGGTGCCCGGCAGCGGCGGGCCGACCGTACCGATCTTCACCTTCGCGGGACGGTTGACGGCCACCGGGGCGGTCGTCTCGGTGAGGCCGTAGCCCTCGAGGACGACGAGGCCGAGACCGCGGTAGAAGTGCCCGAGCCGCTCACCGAGCGGCGCGCCGCCGGAGATCGCGTAGACGACCCGCCCGCCCATGACGGCGCGGATCTTCTTGAGCACGAGCGCGTCGGCGACCTTGTGCAGCGCCTTGAGCCGCAGGCCCGGGCCGCCCGGCTCGTCCAGCGCGCGGGAGTAGGCGATGTTCACCTTCGTCGCCCAGTGGAAGATCTTCACCTTGCCGCCGGCCGCGGCCTTCTGCTCCGCGGAGTTGTAGACCTTCTCGAACACGCGCGGCACCGAGAGGATGAACGTCGGGGTGAAGGTCCCCATGTCGGCGACGAGGTCCTTGGTGTCCGGCGTGTGGCCGAGGGTGACGCCGCCGGCGATGACGAGCACCTCGACGAAGCGTGCGAAGACGTGCGCGAGCGGCATGAACAGCAGGGTCCGCGCGTCGGGGTAGCTGAGGACCTCGCTGAGGTCCTCGATGGCGTTGCTGCACAGCTCGACGAAGTTCCCGTGGGTGAGCTCGGCGCCCTTGGGCCGCCCGGTCGTGCCCGAGGTGTAGATGAGGGTCGCGGTGTCCTCGAGGCCGACGGCGGCGTGGCGGGCGGCGAGGTCGGCGTCACTGACGCCGCGGCCGCGCTCCACCATCGCCTCGAGTGCGCCCTCCTCGATCGTCCACACGTCGCCCAGCTTCGGCAGGCCGCCGTTCTCCGCGCGGGCCTCGGCGACGATCGCGGCGTGCGCGGGCGTCTCGACGAAGGCGGCGACACAGCCGGAGTCCCCGAGGATCCAGGCGCTCTGGTCGGCGGAGGAGGTCTCGTACACGGGCACCGGAACCGCGCCGGCGTGCCAGATCGCGAAGTCGAGGATCGTCCACTCGAAGCGCGTGCGCGACATGATCGCGACACGGTCACCCTGTTCCACGCCCGCGGCCATGAGGCCCTTGGCGACGCTCTCGACGAGCGCGAGCACCTGGGTCGTGGTGTAGGGGCGCCAGGAGCCGTGCTCCTGCTTCTCGATCAGCACCTTGGACGGGGAGGACGTCACCTGGGCGATGAGGAGGTCGGAGATGCTCGTCGAAGGGGCGGAGGTCACGGCTAGGGGGACATGGAACTCGTCCATACTGACTCCAGTGGCAGCGGTCGGAGGGATGACTACCGGCCACACGATATGGCAGATTCGCACGGTTCGGAGTTCCTCCACACGGGGAGTCGTGCTCCGGGCCCGACCACGTAGGGGATGGATCGATGACCACGATCGGGATCGACATCGGCGGGACGAAGATCGCCGCGGGTGTCGTCGACGAGCACGGGCAGGTGCTCCAGAAGACGCGCAGGGCGACCGACGCCCTGGACCCTGAGGCGATCGAGAGCGCCGTCATCGCCGCGGTGGCCGAGCTGCGGGTGGACCACGACGTCACGGGCGTGGGCGTGGCGGCCGCCGGCTTCGTCAGCCCCAACCGCGACGGGATGGTCTTCGCGCCGAACATCGCGTGGCGTGACTACCCGCTGCGTGAGCGCCTGGCCCGGGGGATCGACGTCCCGATCGTCATCGAGAACGACGCCAACGCCGCCGGCTGGGCCGAGTTCCGCTTCGGCGCGGGCCGCTCGGCACGCTCCATGGTCATGCTCACCCTGGGAACCGGTCTGGGCGGGGCGATCATCATGGACAACCAGCTCGTGCGCGGGGCGTACGGCGCCGCGGCCGAGCTCGGCCACATGCGGGTCGTGCCGCACGGCCACTACTGCGGCTGCGGCCACGAGGGCTGCTGGGAGATGTACGCCTCCGGACGGGCGCTCACCCGCGCGGCCCGGATGGCGCTGGTCACCGACGAGGACCGCGCCGGGCGGCTGCGCGAGCTCGCCGCCGCGGACGGGACCCGCGTCAAGGGTCAGCACGTCACCCAGGCGGCGGCGGAGGGTGACCCGCTCTCGCGCGAGCTCGTCACCCAGCTCGGCCACTGGGTCGGTGCCGGCGCCGCGAACCTCGCGGCCGTCCTCGACCCCGAGCTCTTCGTCATCGGTGGGGGCGTCGCCGACACCGGCGACCTCGTCCTCGAGGCCGCCCGGGCCGCCTTCCGCGCCGAGCTGTCGGCGCGCGGCTACCGCCCCGAGGCGACGATCCTCCTCGCCGAGATGGGCGGCGACGCCGGCATCGTCGGCGCCGCGGACCTCGTCCGGTACTGACGCCCTCGCGGGCCGGGCGCCGACGTGCGCCCGGTCCGCGCCGGATGCCTCAGCCGTGCCCGCGAGACGGAGCGGTTCGGCTCAGACGACCGCGCCGTCGTCGTAGTCGTCGGCGTCCCGACGCGCGGGCATCCGCCACAGGAGCAGGCCGATGCCGGTCGCGAGCGCGCCCACGGCCACCAGCCAGACCATGCCCGGGGCGCCGCGCCAGGCGAGCACGCACACGACCATGAGCGCGAGCCCGCCGAGGAGGGCGACCCACCCGACGACGACGACCGGCTCGGCCCGGGAGAACGGGTCCGGGTCGGGCTGGACGAAACCGTCGACGACGTCACGCTCCGGGTCGTCGTCCTCCGTCTCGGGCTCCGTGCTGTAGTCACGCGGCCCCACGACGGGAGGTGCCGCCCGGGGAGCGGCCTCCGGCGCCGGTTCGGGGTCGTCCTCGGCAGGGGGCAGACGCAGCTCCCCGAGCCGCGAGGTGAGCTCGGCCCACCGTGCCTCGAAGTCGTCGGGAACGTCGCCTCCGGGCTCCCGGGTAGGACCAGCCATGAGGAGCACTCTAGAGTGCAAAGGAGCGCACGGCCGTCCCGATGCCGGCGCGAGAAGGAAAGGGGACCTCGTGTTCTACGGCCTCGTGAAGGCGACGCTCGGCACCACGCTGCGGGTCTTCTACCAGCCGTGGATCAGAGGCGCCGAGCACGTGCCCGACCATGGCGCCGCGATCCTCGCGAGCAATCACCTCGCCGTCATCGACTCCTTCTTCCTGCCGCTCATGCTGCGCAGGTCGGTCGTCTTCCTCGGCAAGCAGGACTACTTCACCGGCAGCGGCGTCAAGGGCAAGCTCGTCGCCGGGTTCATGCGCGGGGTCGGCACCATCCCGGTGGACCGCAGCGGCGGCAAGGCGAGCGAGGCGGCGCTCAACACCGGCCTGCGCAGGCTGCAGGAAGGGGAGCTGTTCGGCATCTACCCCGAGGGCACCCGCAGCCCCGACGGGCGGCTCTACCGCGGCAAGACCGGTGTGGCACGTCTCGCACTGCAGTCCGGGGCGCCGGTGATCCCGGTGGCGATGATCGGCACGAACATCGCCCAGCCCATCGGCACCCGCATCCCGCGACTGCGCCCGATCGGCGTCGTCATCGGTGAGCCGCTCGACTTCAGCCGCTACGCAGGGCTCGAGGACGACCGGTTCGTCCTGCGCTCGGTGACCGACGAGATCATGTACGAGATCATGCGGCTCTCCGGCCAGGAGTACGTCGACCAGTACGCGGCGACGGTCAAGGCCAAGGCCAAGGCTGCGGCCGGGCGGCCGAGCGGCGGCCCGGCGGCACCGGGCGGGCGGCGGGTCCCCGCGACCGGGGTCCCCGAGCCCACCGAGCAGGAGCTCGTGCACGGCAAGGAGCTGCTCGAGGCCGCGGCGCAGGAGGCGGACGAGGGCGAGGACCACGGCCCCATCGGCGACCAGCCGCCGTCGTCCGCCGGGTAGACGGTCCGCCGGGTAGACGGTCCCGGCCGCCTCGCCCCCACGCAACTACACTGGACGGAGCGCGCGAGCACCCGCTCGCCGGCCGCCCGAGCGGCCGCCCTCGACCCGAAAGGTTCCGCGATGTCCGTTCGCCGTGTCGCCCTGCTCACCGCGGGAGGCTTCGCCCCCTGCCTGTCCTCCGCCGTCGGAGGCCTGATCGAGCGCTACACCGAGGTGGCGCCGGACGTGGAGATCATCGCCTACGAGTACGGCTACCACGGCCTGCTCACCGGCACGAAGATCGTCATCGACGAGGAGGCGCGCGCCCACGCGCACGTCCTGCACAAGTTCGGTGGCAGCCCCATCGGCAACAGCCGCGTCAAGCTCACCAACGTGAAGAACCTCGTCGACCGCGGGCTCGTCAAGGAGGGTGACGACCCGCTCAAGGTCGCCGCCGAGCAGCTGCGCGCCGACGGCGTCGACGTCCTGCACACCATCGGTGGCGACGACACCAACACCACCGCCGCGGACCTCGCCGCCTACCTCGAGGACAACGGCTACCACATGGCGGTGGTCGGCCTGCCGAAGACGATCGACAACGACATCATCCCGATCCGCCAGTCCCTCGGCGCCTACACCGCCGCCGAGCAGGCCAGCCGCTTCGCGCAGAACATCATCGGCGAGCACCGCTCCAACCCGCGCATGCTCATCGTCCACGAGGTCATGGGCCGCCACTGCGGCTGGCTCACCGCCGCCGCGGCGCGTGAGTACCACCAGTGGGTCGCCGAGCAGCCCGAGTGGAACCCGACCGCCGGCCTGGTCAAGGAGCGGTGGGACGTCCACGCCGTCTTCGTGCCCGAGATGAAGCTCGACCTCGAGGGTGAGGCCGCCCGCCTGCGCGGCGTCATGGACGAGCTCGGCAACGTCAACATCTTCCTGTCCGAGGGTGCGGGCGTGCCCGAGATCGTCGCCGAGCTCGAGGCGAAGGGCGAGGAGGTCCAGCGCGACCCGTTCGGCCACGTCAAGCTCGACACCATCAACCCCGGCCAGTGGTTCGCCAAGCAGTTCGCCGAGCTCATCGGCGCCGAGAAGGTCATGGTCCAGAAGTCCGGCTACTTCTCCCGCTCGGCCCCGGCCAACGAGCGCGACCTCGAGCTCATCCGCACGATGGTGCACAAGGCCGTCGACAGCGCCCTCGCGGACGTCTCCGGCGTCATCGGCCACGACGAGGAGAACAACGACGAGCTGACGACGATCCCGTTCCCGCGGATCGCCGGCGGCAAGGCGTTCGACATCACCCAGCCGTGGTTCACCGAGCTCATGGGCAGCATCGGGCAGTCGGTCGAGGCCGCTCCCGCCGCCGAGCACTGAGCCGCTCGACCCCGGCTGTCCACGCCGCCGGTCCCACCGTTCCCACGGTGCGGACCGGCGGCGTTCCACTTTCCGGACCTCACGTATCCTTGCCCGCGTGACTATCGAGGCTGATCCCGCGGTCCTTCGTGGGTTGGACAACTGGCGCGACCTTCCGGCTTCCCAGCAGCCGGAGTGGCGCAGCGCCGAGGAGCTGCGCGCGGTCACCGAGGAGCTGGCGACCTATCCGCCGCTCGTCTTCGCCGGCGAGGCGGACAAGCTCCGCGAGGAGCTGGCCAAGGCCTCGCGCGGTGAGGCGTTCCTCCTCCAGGGTGGCGACTGCGCCGAGACCTTCGCGGAGTCGACGGCGGACAACATCCGCAACAAGATCCGCACCATCCTGCAGATGGCGGTCGTCCTCACCTACGGCGCCAGCCTCCCGATCATCAAGATGGGCCGCATGGCCGGGCAGTACGCCAAGCCGCGCAGCAACACGATGGAGGAGCGCGACGGCGTCGAGCTGCCCGCCTACCGGGGCGACGCCGTCAACGGCCACGCCTTCACGCCGGAGTCGCGGGTGCCCGACCCCAACCGGCTGCTCAGCTCCTACCACCGCTCGGCGACGACGCTCAACCTCATCCGGGCGTTCACCTGGGGTGGCTTCGCCGACCTGCGCCGCGTCCACGAGTGGAACCGCGGCTTCACCTCCAACCCGGCCTACAAGCGCTACGAGGCGCTGGCCGCCGAGATCGACCGGGCGGTGCGCTTCATGGCGGCTGCCGGCGCCGACTTCGACGCGCTGAAGACCGTCGACTTCTACTCCAGCCACGAGGCGCTGCTGCTCGACTACGAGCGGGCGATGACGCGCATCGACTCGCGCACCGGCCTGCCGTACAACACCTCGGCGCACTTCCTGTGGATCGGGGAGCGCACGCGCGAGATCGACGGCGCGCACGTGGACCTCCTCTCCCGGGTGCGCAACCCGATCGGCGTCAAGCTCGGCCCGACGACGACGCCGGAGACCGCCCTCGCGCTGCAGGAGCGGCTCAACCCCGACGGCGAGCCCGGCCGGCTCACGTTCATCACCCGCATGGGCGCCGGTCGCATCCGCGAGGTGCTGCCGGACCTGCTGTCCGCCGTCGCCCGCGAGGGCAGCCCGGTGACGTGGGTGTGCGACCCGATGCACGGCAACACCTTCGCCTCGCCGAGCGGGTACAAGACCCGCCGCTTCGACGTCGTCCTGGACGAGGTCCGCGGCTTCTTCGAGTCCCACGAGCAGGCCGGCACCGTGCCCGGCGGGCTCCACGTCGAGCTCACCGGTGACGACGTCACCGAGATTCTCGGCGGTGGCGAGGACATCGACGAGGGCGCGCTCAGCCGTCGTTACGAGACGCTCGTCGACCCTCGGCTCAACCACCAGCAGTCGCTCGAGATGGCGTTCGCCGTCGCGGAGATGCTGCGGGGCTCCTGAGGGACACCGGACGGGGGGGGGGGCATGATGAGCACCGCAGGGGCGATCGACGTGCCGCCGGAGCGCAGCCTGCCTCCGGGGCAGCACCTCCTGGCGCAGGCGCCGGTCATGCACTACGGGCCGGTGCCCCGTCCGCGGCCCGACCGGTGGGACCTCACGGTCGGGGGGATGACCCGCGAGAACCGCGAGCACCGCTTCTCGCTCGAGGAGGTGCTCGGGCTCCCGCAGCTCGAGGTCGTCGCCGACCTCCACTGCTCCTCGCGGTGGAGCACGCTCGACGAGAGCTGGTCGGGTGTCTCGGCCCGTGCCCTCGTCGAGGCCGCGCCGCCCGCCGACGGCGTGGACGAGGTCCTCGTCTTCGCGGAGTTCGGCTACAGCGCGAGCATCCGGCTCGAGGACCTCATGTCGGCGCGGGCCGTGCTCGCCACCCACCACGCCGGCGAGCCGCTGACCCAGGAGCGCGGTGCGCCGCTGCGGCTGATCCTGCCCCACCTGTACTCGTGGAAGGGCCCGAAGTGGGTCCGCGGGTGGAACTACACCCTCGAGCCCGAGCGCGGCTTCTGGGAGTCGCGCGGCTACCACCTGCGCGGTGACGCCTGGCGCGAGGAGCGCTACGGCTACCAGGAGTAGCCCGCGCACGCAGCGGCGTCCCGCGTGCGACCCACCCCTTCCGCCGAGCGCTGGATCGTGCACGTCGCGTGCAGGATCCAGCGCTCGGGGATGAAGGGGTGGGTCGGGGGCTAGCTCACCACTCGCGGTGGGCGGGCAGGATCGTGCCGGGGTTGAGGTTGCGGCCCGGGTCGGTGCCCTGGAAGAGCGCGACCTGGAGGTCGACGCCCGCGGGGGAGATGTCCTCCTCCAGCCAGTGCGCGTGGTCGGTGCCCACCCCGTGGTGGTGGGAGATCGTCCCGCCGTGGTCGACGAACGACTGCTGGATCGCCTTCTTCACCGTCCAGTACTGGCGCAGCTGCTCGTCCATGTCAGAGCTGCTCGCGACGAGGGCGAACGTGAAGTACAGGCACGCACCCGCGTGGTAGCTGTGCGACAGGTGGCACATGATGTACCCGCGGACGCCGAGGGAGTCGAACGCGTCCCGGGCGGCGCGGGTCGTGTGGTGGTAGACCTCCATGATCCGCGACCACGGCATGGCGGTCTCGGAGACGTCGGCGAGGGCGCCGATGTCGAGCAGGAAGTCACGGATGTAGGGCGTGTCGAACTTCTTCTGGTCGTACAGCGCGCCGGGGCCCTTGCCGAGCTTGATCCCACCGTGCTCGCGCACGATCCTGCCGACGACGGCCTTGTCCGCCTTCACCCGGGCAGCGCCGCCCTCGTAGCCGACGTAGCTGAGGCAGACCTTGTCCATGTCCCAGCCGCGCTTCTCGAGGAAGCCGAACAGCCCGTCCTGGACGATCTTCTTGGTGCCGGTCGAGGCCTTCTGGGTGGAGAAGGAGAAGGCGGTCTCGTTGCCGTCGGAGACGCGGGTGACCGAGGGCTGGGCGTCGGACACGGAGATCGCGTGCATCGCCTGGATGGCACTGCCCCAGTTCGGGAAGAGGTAGGCGATGATCTCGCGGTTCTCCGGCAGACGGTGGACCTGGACCCACGCCTCGGTGATGACCCCGAGACGACCCTCGGAGCCGATGATCATCTCGCGCACGCTCGGCCCGGAGGAGGTGCTGGGCAGCGGACGCAGGACCACGACCTTGCCGGGCAGGACCACGCGCAGGCCGCGCGTGATGTCGGCGATGTCCCCGTACTTGTCGGACTGCATGCCCGAGGAGCGAGTGGCGATCCAGCCGCCGAGCGTCGAGTGCTTGAAGGAGTCGGGCTGGTGGCCCATCGTCCAGCCGCGCGCGTTGAGCTGCTCCTCGAGGTCCGGTCCGAGGCCGCCGGCCTCGATCCGGGCCAGGCCGGCGTCCTCGTCGACCTCGAGCACGCGGTTGAGGCGGCCGAGGTCGAGGGAGACGATCGGCCGGGTCTCGTCCGCTGACGGGGTGAGCGAGCCGGTGATGTTCGACCCGCCGCCGAAGGGGATGAGCACGGCGTCCGCGGCGACGACGGCGTCGACGACGGCGCGCACCTCGTCCTCGCTGCCCGGGTAGACGACGACGTCGGGCACGCGCGGGAGGTGGCCCGCGCGGATCTTCACGAGGTCGACCAGGCCCTTGCCGTACGTGTGGACGACGCGGTCGAAGTCCTCGGTGACGACGTGGTCCTCGCCGAGCGCACCGCGCAGCTCACCGGCGAGCTCCTCGGGCAGCCGCGGCGCGGGGACGGTGAGGTCCTCGAAGCTCGGGGGCGGGGTGCCGGGCGCGGACAGGTCGATGCCG
Source organism: Georgenia wutianyii (assembly GCF_006349365.1). Lineage (NCBI taxonomy): Bacteria > Bacillati > Actinomycetota > Actinomycetes > Allobogoriellales > Allobogoriellaceae > Georgenia > Georgenia wutianyii. The sequence continues at coordinate 1,980,072 of NZ_CP040899.1, read as the reverse complement.
ATCCTGTCGAGGACGAAGGGCGCCATCTTCGGCTTGTTGCTGTGGTCGAACGCGACTCCCTCGACTCCCCAGCCCCACCACTTCTGGTGCGTCACACCCGTCACGAAGCCTCCTCCTGGGACCGGCGACCGTGGCCGTCCCGTCTCGCATCGCCGACGACGTACGGCGTCTGCATGGTCTGCATGGTGCTGATCCGCTGGGCGAGCCGGTCGCTGAACTCGCGCACCGACTCCCCGGCCTGCGGGCGCATCGGGCGCCCGACGAGGATGCGCACGCGCGGGCGGCCCGGCACCGGCCAGAAACGGCCGACGGGCATCGCCTCGTGCGTGCCGATGAGCGCGACCGGCAGGCACGGGACCCCGGTGCTCGTGCTCAGGGCAGCCGCGCCCGGCTTGAACCGGCGCATGACGCCGTCGCGGGAGCGGGTGCCCTCGGGGAACAGGAGGATCGGCAGGCCGCTCTTGAGCAGCCGCTGGGACATGCCCTTCGCCTTGCCGGTGCCCCCGGTGCGTTCGATCGGGTAGGTGTTGAAGAAGAGCGAGGTCATCGCCTTGACCCACCAGCGCGCGTAGAAGTAGTCCGCCGCCGCGCCCACGGTGAGGCGCTTGGTCAGTCGGTAGGGCAGCTGGGAGATGAGGACGCCGGTGTCCAGGTGGCTGCAGTGGTTGGCGACGAGGATGAACGGACCCTTGAGGCCGTCGACGTTGTCGGTGCCCTCGACGGTCGTCGTCGTCACCGCCGAGACGACGGGGCGCAGGAGCATGCGCTGCGCGACGAACCGCAGGCCGCGGTGCCAGCGGGCGTGGTAGCGGCGCAGGCGCGGGGGGTGTTCGGCTGTGGCGTCCTCGCTCACGAGCGTCCTCCTCTGATCACTGCGGTGGCCCGCCGGATGAGCGGGCGCGGGGCGTGGCGCGCGAGGAAGGCGATCGCGCGGAAGCGTCGGGAGGGGATGGTCTTGACCTTGCCGCGCTCGACGTCGGCGAGGGCGTCGGCGACGACCCGGTCGGCCTCGAGCCACAGGGCGTCGGGGATGGCACTCGTGCGGATCCGGGCCCGCTCATGGAACTCGGTGCGCACCCAGCCCGGCAGGAGCGCCGTCGCCTGGACGCCGGTCCCGGCGAGCTCGAGCGACAGGGACTCCGAGTAGGTCTCCACCCACGACTTGATCGCCGAGTAGGCCCCCATGGGGACGAGCCCGGCGACCGAGGCGACGTTGATGATGGCGCCGTGCCCGCGGGCGACCATCGCCCGCCCGGCCGCGCCGCCGAGGACCATGACCGAGCGGACCATGACCTCCAGGGAGCGGTCGAGCTCGGTGAGGTCGGCGGAGAGCAACGGGGTGTGGACGCCGTGGCCGGCGTTGTTGACGAGGACGTCGACGGGGGAGTCGGCGTCCTCGAGCCGCGCGGCGACGGCGTCGACGTCGTCGCGCGCGGAGAGGTCGGCCGCCAGCGTCTCCACCTCGACACCGTAGCGCCAGCGCAGCTGCTCGGCCGTCTTCTCGAGCCGCTGCTCGTCACGTGCGACGAGGACGACCGCGAGGCCGCGAGCGGCCAGCGCCCGGGCGAACTCGAGCCCGAGGCCGGAGGTGCCCCCGGTGACGAGCGCGCGGCCGCGCAGGACCGAGGGCTCGGGAGCTGACAGGGACCGGCGGGTGGTGCTCATCGGCGCACCGCCTCCTTCAGACTACGCAGGACGGGTGTCACCCGGCCCTCGACGGTCGTCGTCCACGAGTGCACGGGCCAGCGCTGAGCGCGAGCGTACCGGTAGAGCTGCGCGTCGGGGTTGACGACGCTCGGGTTGCCGACGACCTCGAGCCACGGCCGGTCGGCGTAGCTGTCGCCGTAGGCGTAGGACCCGGTGAGGTCGATGCCCTCGTCGCGCGCGTAGCGGGTCAGCCAGGTCGCGCGCGACTCCCCGACGAGCGGGGAGGTGGCGAGGTGGCCGGTCCAGCGGCCGTCGTCGTCCTTCTCCATCTTCCCGGCGACGACGACGTCGAAGAGCGAGGCGAGCGGCTCGACGAAGACGTCGATCTCGCCGGTGACGAGGACCGTGCGGTGCCCGGCGGCGCGGTGGCGTCGGATCTGGGCGACGGCCTCGTGCAGGACGTCCCGGCGCAGCGACTCCTGGACGCGGTCGGCGATCGCCGCGCGCAGCTCCGCCTCGTGCGTGCCGGCGTAGCGACGCATGAACGTGCGGATGAAGTCGCCGCGGTCGCGCTGCTCGGCCTGGAGGTAGCGCGGCCCGAGGGCCACGAGGTTGCCCAGCGCCCGCGGCCAGCGCGAGGGCGGGCGGGTGGCGAGCTCGACCCACAGGTACTGCTCGACGAGCGTCGCGGCGATGACCGTGCGCTGCAGGTCGAAGACGGCGACGACGTCGCTGCGCTGGGGCAGCTCGGCGTCCGTGGGGGCCTTCTCCTTGGGGCGGTCCCCGCGGGTGAGCCCGGGCACGCCGGGGATGTGGATCTCCTGGAGGTAGGTCTTCCAGTCGATCTCGGTGGTGTCGAAGCCGTGCTCCAGGCGCCGCTCGGCGGGCAGGGAGTCGTGCAGCGCGCGGGTACGCGCGTCGTCGAAGATGACCTCGATCTCGGTGTACGGCTGGTAGAGCGAGGTGAACTTGCGCAGCGTCGTGAGGTCGCGACGCGCCTTGTAGAGCGTGGACATCCACTTGCGGGTGGCCGGCCGGGCGGGCATCTGCGCGAGCGCGCGGTCGGCGACGTCGACGACGCGCTCCCGGCGGCGCAGCGCGCGCTCGACCGCGCCGCGGTGGGGGAAGGACCACGCGGGCACGGACACGTGCGAGCCGCTGGAGTCGCGCATCGGGTTGGCGGAGAAGTACTCGCGCACGTACTCGTAGAGCTTGCCGAAGCGCAGCGGGTTCGTGATGCCCGAGGAGACCTGGTAGTAGGCGGCCTCGCCGGCTGCGGGCGGGACGGCGGCGGCCGCGAGGATCGCGTTGACGACGAAGTCGACGGGGATGACGTCGAGCACGGTGTCGGCCAGCGCCGGGAACTCCGGCAGCAGGCCGCGCCCGTAGGCGGCGATGAGCGGGTCGGCGACCTTGAAGCCGTCGATCCAGCCGGGGAAGGGGTGGCGCAGCGAGGACTCGATGATCGTCGGGCGGACGACCGAGAGGCGGTGGCCGTTGCTCTGCCACAGCTCCTCGGCGACGCGCTCGCCCATGGCCTTGGTGAAGGTGTAGACGTCGGGCCAGCCGAGGGACAGTGCCCGGGTGCGGGCGTGGGAGACGAGCTCGTCGCGCACCCACGCCTCGCGGGCTGCCTCGGCGGCGGCTGCCACGGCGCGCGGACCGGCGCGGCGGTGGTCGACCTCCGCCTGGCGGAGCAGCTCCTGGAGCACCTCGGGGCGGCGTGAGGCGCGCTCGGCCTCCTCCCGCGCGGCGAGCGCGGACCGCAGCTCGGCGCGGTGGTCGACGTCGTGACCGAGGCTGCGCTCCTCGGCCACGCCCTTGCGCAGCCCGGCGACGTAGCTCGTCGAGACGTGGACGACGTGCGGGTCGGTCCCGGTGGCGAGCAGTCGCTCGTAGAGGTTGACCGGGCCGGCGACGTTCGCGGTGAAGGCCTCGTCGATCGGCAGGTCGAAGGAGACGCTCGAGGCCGAGTGGACGACGACGTCGAGGTCCGTGGGCAGCTCGGGGACGTCCTCGAGGTCGCCGGGGATGACGGTGACCCGCTCGGTGAACGCGGCGAGGGCGTTCTCCTCGCCGACCGACTCGCGCCAGCCACGGAAGACGGGCTTGCGCAGCAGCTTCTCCGCCCTGCGCTGGGCGGTGAGGTCCCCGCGGGGTCGGACGAGGATGCTGATCCGCGTCGTGGGGTAGGCGGACAGGAGCTTCTCGACGACGGCCTGTCCGACGAAGCCGGTGGCGCCCGTGACGAGGACGTGCGCGTGCTCCAACGGTGAGTGCATTTGCCGAACTCTAGCGGCCGGCCGCCCTCGACCAGAACATCCCGCGCCGTGCTCAGGCCTCCCGCAGGGTGTAGTCGGGCAGGCCGAGCGCGCGGATCTGCGCGTCGAGCCGGGCGACCTCCTCGCGCCAGGCGGCGCGGTCGGCGGCGTCGTGGGAGGCGGTGAACTCCGCGCGGGTCCCCGTGGTGCGGGCGACCTGGAGGGCGAAGGACTGCGCCCCCGCGTCGCGCACCCGCCGGGCGATCTCGACGGCGTGGCGCGCCGCGGGGGAGCCGGGGGCGATCGTCGTTCGCACCTCGTGGGCGACGCCCGAGGCGACGAGGACGTCGAGGCAGTCCCAGGCGAGGTGGGAGGCGCCGGGCCGGCCCACGACGTCGTCGTAGTCCTCGGGCAGCGCCTTGACGTCCAGGCCGACCCAGTCGACGTCCTCGAGCACGGCCGCGAGCCGGCGGGGGTAGGGGCCGGCCGTGTGGAGCCCGACGGCGAAGCCGAGCTCGCGCACGGCGCGCACGGCGGGCAGGAGCGCGGCCTGCCGCGTCGCCTCACCGCCGGAGAAGACGACGCCGTCGAGCAGGCGCCGACGCCGGTGGAGGAAGGCGAGGACGTCGTCCCACGCGAGCTGCCCGGGGGTACGTGGCGGGATGAGGCCCGGGTTGTGGCAGTAGGAGCAGTCCCAGGGACAGCCCTGGCAGAACACCGTCGCGACGAGCCGCCCTGGCCAGTCGACCGTGGACAGCGGGGTCATCCCCGCCACCTGGAGGTCGGTGGCCGAGACGGTGGCCCTGGCCGGGGCGGCCGCCGCGACGGACGTCATGCCGGCTGCCCGGCGAGGCGCTCGGCGGTGGGGGAGGACGCGGCGGCGCTCTCGGTGAACATCTCCCGCTCGGCGTACTCGCCCTTCTTGCCGATGTTGAACGAGCTCACCGGCCGGAAGTAGCCCATGACCCGGGTCCACACCTCGCACGCGACCTCCTCGGAGCGCTCCTCGGCGCACTGCGGGCAGGTGAAGTGCTCACCGGAGAGGTAGCCGTGGTTCGGGCAGATGGAGAAGGTCGGGGTGATCGTCACGTAGGGCAGGCGGAAGTTCTCCAGCGCGCGCCGCACGAGCTGCTTGCACGCCTCGGGGGAGGAGACTCGCTCGTTCATGTACAGGTGGAGCACCGTGCCGCCGGTGTACTTCGACTGCAGCTCCTCCTGGCGCTCCAGGGCCTCGAACGGGTCGTCGGTGAAGCCGACGGGGAGCTGGGAGGAGTTCGTGTAGTACGGGTTGGTGTCGGTGCCCGCCTGGATGATGCCGGGGAACCGCTTGCGGTCCTCCTTGGCGAAGCGGTACGTCGTGCCCTCGGCGGGGGTGGCCTCGAGGTTGTACAGGTGGCCGGTGGCCTCCTGGTACTCCACCATCCGGTCGCGGACGTGGTCGAGGATGCGGGCGCACAGGGCGTGGCCGCGGGGGTCGGTGATGTCGTACTCCCCGAGGCTGAAGTTGCGCACCATCTCGTTCATCCCGTTGACGCCGATGGTCGAGAAGTGGTTGTCCAGGGTGCCGAGGTAGCGCTTGGTGAAGGGGAACAGGCCGCCGTCGATGTGCTCCTGGATGACGACCCGCTTGAGCTCCAGGGTGTCCCGGGCGATGTCCATGAGCTCGTCCAGCCGGCGCACGAGGCCGTCCTCGTCGAGCGCGTGGAGGTAGCCGAGGCGGGCCATGTTGACCGTGACGACGCCCAGGGAGCCGGTCTGCTCCGCGGAGCCGAACAGGCCGTTGCCGCGCTTGAGGAGCTCGCGCAGGTCGAGCTGCAGGCGGCAGCACATCGAGCGGATCATGCCCGGGTCGAGGTCGGAGTTGACGAAGTTCTGGAAGTAGGGGAGCCCGTACTTCGCCGTCATCGCGAAGAGGCGCTCGGTGTTCTCCGCCTCCCAGTCGAAGTCCTTGGTGATGTTGTACGTGGGGATGGGGAAGGTGAAGACGCGTCCGTTGGCGTCGCCCTCCGTCATCACCTCCATGTACGCGCGGTTGACCATGTCCATCTCCGCCTGGAGGTCCCCGTAGGCGAAGTCGCACGGCTCGCCGCCGATGAGCGGCACCTGCTCGCGCAGGTCCTCCGGGCAGGTCCAGTCGAAGGTGAGGTTGGTGAACGGGGTCTGCGTACCCCAGCGGGAGGGGACGTTGAGGTTGTAGATGAGCTCCTGCATGCACTGCTTGACCTCGCGGTAGGACATCTCGTCCAGGCGCACGAAGGGGGCCATGTAGGTGTCGAAGGAGCTGAACGCCTGGGCGCCGGCCCACTCGTTCTGCAGGGTGCCGAGGAAGTTGACGATCTGCCCGACGGCGGAGGAGAAGTGCTTGGCGGGGCCGGCGCTGATCGCCCCGGGCACCCCGTTGAAGCCCTCCTCGAGCAGCCGGCGCAGCGACCAGCCGGCGCAGTAGCCGGCGAACATGTCGAGGTCGTGGATGTGGATGTCGCCCTCGCGGTGGGCGGTGCCCGCCTCCGGTGCGTACACGGTGCTCAGCCAGTAGTTGGCCACGACCTTGCCGGTCGTGTTGAGCATCATGCCGCCCAGCGAGTAGCCCTGGTTCGCGTTGGCGTTGACCCGCCAGTCGCTTCGGTCGAGGTACTCCTCGATGGTGGTGACGGGGTCGACGGAAACTCGCGGTGTGCGGGCCTCTGACATGGGTCCTCCCTGGTCCGGTAAGTGGTGCGCACCGACGACGCTAGGGCTGGCAGAGACCTCGAAACACAATCAGTAGGGGCGTGTCGCGGCTCCGACCACAACATGTAGTGGTCAAATGGGACGGGCCGGGACCAACGTCCCGGTCCGCGACAGGGGTCAGACGACGGTGAGGGTGACGGTCGACCCGGGCACGGCCAGCTCGCCGGCGGCGGGGGACATGCTGCGGACCGTGCCGAAGATGCCGCCGAGCACCCGCTCCACCTCGACGACGAAACCGGCCCGCTCGAGCTCCGCGGTGGCCGCGCCGAGCTGGCGCCCCACGAGGTCGGGCAGCGCGACCGGCTGCGGACCGAGGGACACGGTGATGGTGACGTCGTCGCCGCGGTAGAGCTGGACGCCGTCGCCCGGGGACGGGGTCTGGGAGATGACGCGGCCCGCGGGGACGCTCGCGTCGTAGGCCTCCTCGACGACGGCACCGAGGCCGGCGTTGTCGAGGTCGGCGACCGCGGTGTCGGAGTCGGCGCCGACGACGGAGACGAGCTCGACGGGCTCCCGCCCGGCCGACACGACGAGGTCGACCGGCTGGTTGTACGGGATGACCTCCTCGGGCGCCGGGTTCGCGGCCATCACCTGCCCGGCCGGCACCTCGTCGTTCCACGGCGTCTCGACCTGGCCGAGGGTGAGCTGCGCGTCGGCGAGCGCCTGCTCGGCCTGTGCCTGCTCCAGTCCGACGACGGCCGGCACGGGGACCATGAGGATGCCCTCCGAGACCCGCAGGAGGACGGTGCCGTCCTTGTGGACCTGGTCCCCGGGAGCGGGTTCGGCCGCGAACACCTCGCTCTGCGGGGCCGTGTCGTGGTTCTCGCGCTCGACCTCCAGGGCGATGCCCGCCTCGGTGAGCACGCCGACCGCCTCGTCCTCACTGAGGCCGACGACCTCGGGCACGGTGACGTAGGCGCCCGGGCCCGCGGTGAACCACCACCACGACCCGCCGCCGGCGACGCCGAGGACGAGCAGGAGCATGAGGAAGGCGAAGCCGCGACGCCGGCGCCGTCTGCGGGCCGGACCACCCGGGTGCGCCTCGGGCTCGGCGACCTCCGGGGGGATCGCGCCGATGGGGAGGGCGACGGTGCCCGCGGCGAGCGCGGTGACGTCGGTGGAGGAGGAGTCGGCGGGCTCGCCGTCCTCCTCCGTGGCCGGGGGGACGTCGGCGCGGCGGGCGAGGGTGGCCTCGTCGAGCACGTCGCGGGTGCGGCGCAGGAGGGTGAGGGCGGCGTCGGCGTCGGCCGGGCGGTCGGCGGCGTCGCGGGCGGTGAGCGCGGCGACGAGCTCGTCGACCTCGGCGGGCAGCCACGGCACCCGGGTCGAGGGCAGCGGGACGCCGTCGTTGACGTGCTGGAACGCGACGCGGATGGGCTGGTCGGCGACGAACGGCTGGGAGCCGGTGACGAGCTCGAACAGGACGACGCCGAGGGCGTAGACGTCGGCCCGCGCGTCGGCGGTGCCGGACGTGACGATCTCCGGGGCGAGGTAGGCGACCGTCCCGAGGACGGTGCCCGTCGAGGCGGCCGTCACCTCGGTGACGGCGCGGGCGAGGCCGAAGTCGGTGACCTTGGTGCGCCCGTCGGCCTCGAGGAGGATGTTCTCGGGCTTGACGTCGCGGTGGACGACCCCGGCGCGGTGCGCGCAGGCGAGGGCGTCGAGGACACCGTCGGCGACCTCGAGGGCGCGCCCGAGCGGCAGGGCGCCGTGGCGGCGGAGCTCGGCGCGCAGGTTGTGCCCCTCGACGAGCTCCATCGCGAGGTAGGTCGCGTCGTCGGCGTGGCCCTGGTCGTAGATCGCGACGATGCCCGGGTGGTTGAGCCGGGCGGCGGAACGTGCCTCGCGGCGGAAGCGCGCGACGAAGTCGGCGCTGTCCGCGAGGTGCGGGTGCATGACCTTGAGCGCGACGGTCCGGTCCAGACGCCGGTCCAGCGCCCGGTAGACGGTGGCCATGCCGCCGCGCGCGACGCGCGCGTGCACCTCGTAGCGGCCGTCGACGAGACGGCCGATCAGGGGGTCGCTCACGGTGCCTTGCACGGACGTGAGTCTATGGTCGCGCGGCGGCCGAGCCGCACAGGTCCGCCGGTGCGCCGCCTGCGAGGCCCCTCACTGCTCACGCGAGACCCCTCTGGACGGGAGCCGCTGTGCCGACACGCAACCCCGCTCTCGCGACCAGGTCCGCCGACGCGCAGAACCCCGCTGTCACGCAGAACTCCGCTGTCACGCAGAACTCCGCTGTCACGCAGAACTCCGCTGTCACGCAGAACTCCGCTGTCACGCAGAACTCCGCCGTCACGCAGAACTCCGCTGTCGGCGTGAAGGGGACGGGCACCTCACGCCGAGAGCCGACTTTTGCGCGAGAGCCGACTTTTGCGCGAGAGCCGACTTCTGCGCGAGAGCCGACTTCTGCGCGAGAGCGGAGTTCTGGCTGACAGCCGGGTGGGCTCAGAACTGGCGCATGAGGGTGCGGATGCCGGCGACGTAGTTCCGGGTGTCCGGGTACATGCCGTTGCGCTTCACCCCGGCGAGGCCCTGGTAGTAGCCCGCGACCGCCTGGTCGAGGTTGTCGGCCGCCCGCACGAGCTGGCGCAGGATCGCGACGCCCGCGGTGACGTTGTCCTGCGGGTCGAGGAGGTTGAGGCGGCGGCCCACGAGGGTCGAGGCCCACTCGCCCGAGCTCGGGATGACCTGCATGACGCCGACGGCGTTGGCGGGGGAGACCGCACGGGCGTCGAAGCCGGACTCCTGCTGGGCGATGGCGAGGGCGAGGGCGGGGTCGACGCCCATGCGCACGGCCGTCTCACGCACCATGGCGCGCATCTGGTCCCGGGAGGGGACCGACATCGACAGGAGCGTCGCCTTGTTCGTGTTCGCGGCGGAGACGACGTTGCTCGCGTAGGTGCGTCCGAGGAAGGTGTCCCCGACGAGCTGCTGGCTCGATCCGCCACCGGAGGCGGAGGCGCCCGGGATGGTGAGCCGCTGGCCGATCTGGATGAGGCCGGCGTTGCCGAGCCGGTTGGCCGAGATGATCGCCGCGACGGTGGTGCCGTAGCGCTGGGCGATGCCCGAGACGGTCTCCCCGGAGCGCACGACGTGGGTGCCCGCCGCGCTGCTCGCCGGCGTGCTGCTCACCGGGTTGCTCACCTGGGTGGTGGTCGGGGCGGGAGCCGCGGGCGCCGCCCCGCTGCCCGAGACCGTGAGCCGCTGGCCGACGTAGATGAGTCCGGCGTTGCTCAGGCCGTTGGCCGAGACGATGCGGGACACGGTGGTGCCGTAGCGCTTGGCCAGGCCCGAGACGGTGTCGCCCGCCTGGACGACGTGCGTGTGAGCCGTCGTCGTGCTCGCGGGGGCCGCGGGGGCCGGGGTCGCGGGCACGACGGCGGCGCCCGGGACCGTGAGCCGCTGGCCGATGATGATGAGGGCCCGGTGGTCCAGACGGTTCGCCGAGACGATCGCCTCGACGGTCGTGCCGTAGCGCTTGGCGAGGCCGGAGACGGTGTCGCCCGCCGCGACGGTGTGCGTCGTTGCTGCAGAGGCGGGGGTGCGCGTCGGGGCCGCGGCCTGGGCGCCGGAGGGCAGTCGCAGGATCTGGCCGATCTTGATGAGGGCGTCGGAGCGCAGGTTGTTCGCCGCGACGATCGCCGAGACGGTCGTGCCGGTCCGCAGCGCGATGGCGCCCACGGTGTCACCCGGCCGCACCTGGTAGGTGGCGGCGACGCGCTGGGGTGCCGTCGGGACCGTGGCGAGGGCCGTGGCCCCGACGGTCTGGGTCGGGTGCGAGAGCCCTGCGGCCCCCGCCGGGACCGTCATCGCCGCGATCGTGGTCGCCGCGAGCGCGAGGCTGACGCCGGTGCGACCGACGGAGCGGGGCGCTCGGGTGCGGGTGTGAGCCTTCATCGATGTCCTCCGCGCACGGCCCGGCGGCGTGTCGCCCCCGGAAACCATAGTGACTGGTGTTAATGCTGTGACTGGTGTGACACTAGCGCTCATTCGTCGCATGCGTAAAGTGCGGGGTTCGTGGGCACCCAGGAGGGGTCAGTAGGCTGCCGGGATGACGATCGACGACTCCACAGGCATGCGTTGGTACTCCCTGCCCGAGGTGGCTGAGCTCCTCGACGTCCGGCTGCGCGACGTCAGGTCGCTGCTTCGCGACCACACCCTCGCGGGATCCCGGCGTGGGCGGGAGGACGGTCCGTTCCTCGTCCCGGCCGCCTTCATCCTCACCGCGGACGACGGCGCGGCCCAGCCCGGTCCGGTGCCGTCCCTGCGCGGCACGCTCATGCAGCTGCTGGACACCGGGTTCGGTCCCGAGGAGGCGGTCGACTGGCTGCTCACCGAGCAGCCCGAGCTCGGCACGACGCCGATCGAGGCGCTGCGGAGCAAGCGGATCCACGAGGTCCGGCGCGTCGCCCAGACCCGCGCGGTCTAGCGGCGCCCGGCCCCGCCGGGGACCGCCGGGTCAGGCGGACCGGGCGGTGAGCGAGTGGGCCAGCCCGGTGAGGAGCTCCTCGGTGGCGGTCGGCAGCCTGAGGTCCGCGAGGGCCGACAGGCCCTTCTCGAGGTGCTCGTCGATGAGCTCCTGGTGCTCCTCGACGGCCCCGGTGCGCTCGAGGATGTCGCGCAGGTCGGCGACGTCCGCGGTGGTCAGGTCCGCGCGGCCCACGTCGGCCTGGAGGCGGGCGCGCTGCGCGGCGTCGGCGTTGCGCAGGGCGAGGGCGAGGAGCACGGTGCGCTTGCCCTCGCGCAGGTCGTCACCGGCCGGCTTGCCCGTGACCTCGGGCTCCCCGAAGACGCCCAGGACGTCGTCGCGCAGCTGGAAGGCGATCCCGAGCGGCAGGCCGGCGCGGCGCAGCCGCTCGACGTCGTCGTCGTCCGCCCCGGCGAGCGCGGCCCCCAGCGTGAGCGGGTGCTCGACGCTGTAGCGGGCCGACTTGTGCTTGACGACGGTGAGGGCGCGCTCGACGTCGCTCGTCTCGCTCCAGGGCAGCACCTGGGAGCGGACGTCGAGGTACTGCCCGACGGCGACCTCGGTGGTCATGAGGTCCCAGATGGCCCGGGCCCGATCGGTGGCCGGGGCCACGACGTCGCGACGCGCGTGGTCCATCTCGACCGAGGAGACGGAGAGCAGGAGGTCCCCGAGGAGGATCGCGCCCGCCGCGCCGTGCCGTTCCGGGTCGCCCAGCCAGCCCTGGTCGGCGTGCTCGGCGGCCATGCGGCGGTGCACGGCGGGGAGCCCGCGGCGTGTGTGCGAGCCGTCCATGAGGTCGTCATGGGCCAGGGCGGCGCCCTGGAAGAGCTCGAGTGCGCTCCCGGCGAGCACCGGGGCCGAGCCCGCCTCGACCGGGGCGGGGGAGTAGGCGCCCCATCCGGCGGCGCAGAACGCCGCCCGCAGCCGCTTGCCGCCACCGAGCAGCGCCTCGGCGGCCGAGAGGAGCTCCTCGATGCCCTCCAGGCCGTGGAAGGGGACCGTGTGCTCGCGCAGGGCGGTCCGGACCCGGTCGGTGACGAGAGCGGCGAGGCCGGAGGTAGGTGCTGCTGCCATGACGGTCACCCTACGACGAGGCTGCTCCCCAGGAGCGACCCGGCCCGCGCCCGTCCACGGACGTACGGGAGGGCGCCGCGGGCGACCCGGTCGCGGGTGTGCCATGTCCGCATGGACACGCCCCTGCGGATCAGGATCAGCCGGCCCGAGGACCTCCTCGCCCACCTGCCCTACCGACTGGGCTTCCGGCCACGTGACTCCGTCGTCCTGCTCGGGCTGCGCGGGCGCGGGATGCCCGTCGGCCTCGTCTCGCGCGTCGACCTCCCCGACGTCGCCCACCCCGTGGTCGGCCCGCGCCTCCTGCGCGACATCGACGAGCTCATGGCGGCCGACGGCTCGAGCGACGTCCTCGTCGTCCTCTACAGCGACCTGCCCCGTTCCCGTCTCGCGGCCGACCCCGTCGTGCGCGGGGCGCTCGACCACCTGCGGGCGCTGACCGACTGGGCCGACCCGCCCGGGCCGTGGGTGGTCGGGGCCCGCACCTACGGCTGCTGGGGCGAGCGGGAGGAGTGCGAACCGTCCGAGCGGGACGTCGCCGAGCTGGAGCACAGCCCGGTGGCCGCCACGATGGTCCTCCACGGCGCCACGGTCGCGGCGGACCGGGCCATGCTCGCGGTCCCCCGGGGCACGGACTCGACACGGCGCCGCGCGGCGGGCCGGGCGGCGCGCGAGGCCCGGCGCACCCTGGCCGCGGTGCGCGCTCGCAGCGGCGGGGGAGCCGCGGACCCCGGGGCCGCCTTCGGCCGCCCCGGCGCGGTGCCGGCGGCCGGGCAGGAGGAGATGGTCGCGTGGCGCACCGGCGAGTGGAGGCGGTGGCACCGGCTGCTCGTGCTCGCGCGGCAGGAGGCACAGCTGCCCGCGCCGGAGCTCGGGCGGCTCGCCGTCGGCCTCGAGGACCATGCCGTGCGCGACGGTGTGCTGTGCTCGGTGATCCGGCCCGCACCGCCCGAGGTCCCGGGCCCAGGGCTCGTGGCACGCACCCTCGACCTCGCCATGCTCCCCGGTGGGCCACCGCCCGAGCCCGCCCGGCTGGAGGCGGCCGGAACCGTGCTGCGGGCGGTCGTCTCGTGCGTGCCGAGCTCGTCCGCGGCCCTCGCCCTCGGCCTGCTCGCATGGATGGCGTGGTGGTCGGCCGACGGTGCCCGCGCCGACGTCCTGGCCCAGCAGGCACTGCGCGCTCGGCCGGGCACCCGGCTCGCCGAGCTCGTCGTCGACGCGCTCGACGCGCGCCTGGCGCCGGGATGGGTGCACTCGAGCGTCGGCGGCGGTACGGCCGCGGAGGCGCCGATCCGGTAGCGTCCTGTCCGAACCGGGTGGTCGGGTGCCGACCGGAGGATGGAGTGCTTGATGACGATCGTCGTGGGCTACCTCGCCACCCCCGAGGGGGAGGCGGCACTCGCTGCCGGCGTCGCCGAGGCTCGGCTGCGGGACGCGCGTGTCGTCGTCGTCAGGTCGCGGCGTGCGAGGCAGGAGGAGCATGCCGACATCGACGTCGAGCTGGACGGCCTGCGCGACAGGCTCGACGAGGCGGACGTCGCCTACGAGGTCCGGCAGCCCGGGCGCGGTAAGGACGTCGCCGCCGACCTCGTCGACACGGCGGTCGAGACCGTCGCCGACCTCATCGTCATCGGACTTCGGCGTCGGTCCCCGGTGGGCAAGCTCATCCTCGGCTCGAACGCCCAGCGCATCCTCCTCGACGCACCGTGCCCGGTGCTCGCGGTGAAGTCCCCGGCCGCGGGGGACGACGCGCCGTTCTGACCAGGGGAATGACCGGCGCGCCCGCGCCGTTGAGATCGGTGTCAGGTCGCTGAAGGGCGCGCGCGAACGCGAGACCTCCCGAAACGGGCCTTCCGCGTTATAATTGTAAGCACGCGCCGGCCAGGAGCCGGACATCACAATCCCCTCCGAAAGGCCTTCTGTGTCGTCGCATGCCCACAGCACTCCCCGCCGGACGCACGCCGCAGACGCCACGACGGGTCCGCGCAGCACGGCGTCGCTCGAGGACAAGACGAGCACCCGGCCCGCGCGGTCGACCGCCGCGAAGCCGAAGGCCGAGCCCGCCGCGAAGAGGACGGCGCCCGCGAAGGGCGCGGCGGCGAAGACCGTGAAGGAGACCACCACGAGCACCGCGACCAAGCGCACCCCTGCGAAGAAGGCTGCCGCCAGCAAGACCGCCGCGAGCAAGACCGCCGCGAGCAAGACCGCCGCCAAGAAGACCGAGCTCAAGGCCGTCCCGGACGTCGAGTCCGAGGAGGTCATCGAGGTCGAGGGCGTCGAGGTCGAGACCGAGGCCGCGGCGACCACCACGGGTCCCAAGGAGACCGGCTTCGTCGTGTCGGACGCCGACGACGACGACGCCCCGGTCCAGCAGGTCGTCACCGCCGGCGCGACCGCCGACCCGGTCAAGGACTACCTCAAGCAGATCGGCAAGGTCGCCCTCCTCAACGCCGAGCAGGAGGTCGAGCTCGCCAAGCGGATCGAGGCCGGCCTGTTCGCCGAGGAGAAGCTCGCGAACGAGGGCGACAAGCTCGAGTCCAAGCTCAAGCGCGAGCTGCAGTGGATCGCCAACGACGGCAAGGCGGCCAAGAACCACCTGCTCGAGGCCAACCTGCGCCTCGTCGTCTCGCTGGCCAAGCGCTACACCGGCCGCGGCATGCTGTTCCTCGACCTCATCCAGGAGGGCAACCTCGGGCTCATCCGTGCGGTCGAGAAGTTCGACTACACCAAGGGCTACAAGTTCTCCACGTACGCCACGTGGTGGATCCGCCAGGCCATCACCCGCGCCATGGCCGACCAGGCCCGCACCATCCGCATCCCGGTGCACATGGTCGAGGTCATCAACAAGCTGGCCCGCGTCCAGCGCCAGATGCTCCAGGACCTGGGCCGCGAGCCCACCCCGGAGGAGCTGGCCAAGGAGCTGGACATGACGCCCGAGAAGGTCGTCGAGGTCCAGAAGTACGGCCGCGAGCCCATCTCGCTGCACACCCCGCTCGGCGAGGACGGCGACAGCGAGTTCGGTGACCTCATCGAGGACTCCGAGGCGGTCGTCCCCGCGGACGCGGTGAGCTTCACCCTTCTCCAGGAGCAGCTCCACCAGGTGCTCGACACGCTCTCCGAGCGCGAGGCCGGCGTCGTGTCCATGCGCTTCGGCCTCACCGACGGCCAGCCGAAGACCCTCGACGAGATCGGCAAGGTCTACGGCGTGACCCGCGAGCGGATCCGCCAGATCGAGAGCAAGACGATGTCCAAGCTGCGCCACCCGAGCCGCTCGCAGGTGCTGCGCGACTACCTGGACTGATCGGTCCCACGACGCAGAGAGCGGAGCCGCCCGGCCGGGCGGCTCCGCTCTCTGCGTTCTACGGGGCCGTCAGGCGCGGTCGGCCTGGCGGTCGGCGTTGGCGTGGATCGCGTCGCGCACGTACTGGGCCAGGCCCGGCGCGACGTCCTCGTAGGTCTTGGTGAAGCGCGGGTCGGCGACGTACATGTCCGCCAGGCAGCGGTGGAACTCGGGCGTGAGGTCGTAGAACCGCTCGTGGATCTGCAGCCGGGCGTGCTCGGCGGCGTCCATCGCCTCGGTGCTCGTCGGCGGCAGTCCCGCCTGCATCGCCGCCACGAACTCGGCGTTGACCGCGTCGGTCTCCTCCTTGATCCGCGCCCAGTCCTCCTTGGTGTAGCGCGCGGACCGCTCGCGGGACTGACGCCACGCGTCGGTGTCCCCCCAGCGCTCCTGCGCCTCGGCGGCGTACTCGTCGCCGAACCCGTCACCGAACAGCTCGCGCTGCTCCTCCCTCGTGAGGTCCACTCCGCTCATCTCCTTCTCCAGTGCTCGGTCGATGGCCGTGACGAGATCGTTCATCTCCTCCAGCCGGGACATGACCGCGGCACGCTGGCGCCGCAGGTGCTCCGCGAGGGAGCCGCCCGTGGCGTCGTCGAGCAGGGCGGTGATCTCCTCCAGCGAGAAGCCCAGCCGCCGGTAGACGACGACGTTCTGCAGCCGCACGATGTCCGCCTCGGTGTAGAGGCGGTAGCCCGCGCCGCTGCGCTCGCTCGGGGACAGCAGGCCGATCTCGTCGTAGTGGTGCAGCGTCCGCACCGTCACGCCGAACTGCTCGGCCACCTGGCCCACCGTGAGCACCGTGAGAACCCCTGTCGTGTCGGTCATGGGTCAACCGTGCGCCCTCACGTCGCGTGAGGGTCAAGCCCGATCCTCTCCCGCCACCGGGGCAGGTGCACGGCGCCGGGACACGCGTACCCCGGCCGGGGTCCGAGGACCACCGGCCGGGGTGCGCGCGCATCCGGCTGGTCGCTAGGCGGAGGTCCCGTCGCCGCCGACGCCGTTGGTCCCGGGCGTCGTGCGCGCCGGCACCGTGGCGGTCTCGGCGGGCACCCGGCCGCGGACGAGCTCGAGCAGGTCGATGCCGGTCTGCGCCTTGAGGAGCGTCCCGAGCTCCTGCACGCCCGCCGCCACCTGGTCGGGGAGGCGCGAGGCACCGTCCTTGTCGATGACGGTGATGTCGTCGATGCTGGCGAGCGCGTCGGCGTACGGCTGGGCCATGCGCGGCAGGGCCTCGAGCACCATCTGCAGCCGCGCGGACTCGGGGAACGCCTGGTAGGCGTCCGACTCGGCCTTGATCGCCGCACCGCGCGCCTCACCACGGGCGCGCTCGGCGTCCGCCTCGGCCTCACCGCGGGCGCGCACGCCGTCGGCCTCGGCGCGGGCGAGGGCCAGGGCGCCCTCGGCGCGGCGCTGCTGCTCGACGAGCGCGGCATCGGCCCGGGCCCTCAGGGCCGACGCCTCGGCCTCTGCCTGCGCCGTCGTGCGATGTGCCTCCGCCTCGGCCTTGCGGATCGCGGTGGTCTTGGCGGCCTCGGCCTCCTGCTCGGAGGCGTACTTGCGGGCGTCGGCCTCCTGCGAGGCCTCGTACTTCTTCGCCTCGGCGGGCTTGCGGACCTCGGTCTGCAGCTCCTGCTCGCGCAGCGCCGCCCGGCGCAGGGCCACCTGCTCCTGCTGGATGAGGACGGACTGCTGGGCCTCCGCCTCGGCCCGCTCCTTGGCGGCTTCGGCCTCGGCCTGTGCCGTTGCCGTCTGCTCGGCGATATGGGCGTTGCGCAGCGCGAGCGCCTTGTTCGACTCGGCGATCTGGACCGCGGCCTCGTTCGAGCGCTCCGTGCTCTCCTGCCGGGCCTGCGCCTCCGCGATCTCCGCGTCGCGCGCGACGGCCGCAGCGCGGGGACGGCCGAGGTTGCGGATGTAGTCCCCGGAGTCCTCCACCGTCTGGATCTCGAAGTTCTCGAGCACGAGGCCGCGCTCGGCGAGCATCGGCACGGCGATGTCCTTGACCTCCTTGGAGAAGTCCTGGCGCTCGTAGAGGATCGACTCGACGGTGAGCGTGCCGGCGATCGTGCGCAGGACACCGACGAGCACCTCGCTCGTCTGCTGCTCGATGACCTGCTCCTGGCTGCGGCCGGCGAAGCGCTGGGCGGCGGCGCGCACCATCCGCTCGGTGCCGCCCACCTTGACGACGGCGATGCTGCGCAGCGTCACGCCGATGCCGCTCTTCGTCGTCGCGTCCTCGGCGGTGACCGGGAAGCTCTGGGAGGCGAGGGACAGCCGCGCGACCTGCTCGAAGACGGGCTTGACGAGCGTGCCGCCGCCGATGACGACCCGCTGCCCCGACAGGTCGGTGGTCTCCTGGCCGGTCTCCGGGTTGATCACCGGCACGCCGCTCTTGCGCCCGGTGATGATGAGGGCCTCGTCGGGCGAGGCGATCTTGAAGCGGACCTTGGCGTAGATGAACCCGATGAGGGTGAGGACCAGGAGCGCCGCGACGACGACGACGGCGATGAGGACGGATCCGGCGAGTTCCATGGGGTCTCCTCGGAGGGCGGGTGACTGGGGTCGTGTCGAGGCCCACGAGGACCTGCCGCGGTACGCCCGGTGTGGGGGTGGGGTAGGGGGCGGCACGGCCACCCTAGCCACGCGTCCCGGTCGTCGGCGCCGTTTCGGGCGTCAGGTGTCGGGGAGTTTCGTTACGATCGCCGGATGACCTCTCAGCTTCCTCTCGGCCTGCGGACGGCGGACGTCGTCGGCGCCGCGGTGACCGGCCTGCTCACCCTCCCTGACCCCGCCCGCCGCAGTCCCGTCGGGCGCTTCGCCCTGCGCACCACGGTCGCCGGGTTCACCGGCGCGACGGTGTGGGTCGGCCTGGGGGAGGACCCCGAGCTCCGTACCGACCTCGCCCGCCGTGCGGGCTTCACCGCGGGGGTGGTCGGCCTCGCCTACGGCGCCGCCGAGCTCGGTGAGCGCCTCGACGCCCTCACCCAGCGCACCCTCGTGCGCTGGGGCGTGCGCCGCCCGCGCGCCGTCATGGCGGTCGCGGGGGCCGGGCTCGCCCTCGTCATGGCCGTGGTCGACCGGCGTGCCGAGAACGCCGCCGCAGCTTCGGGAACCGCCGGGGCCGCGACCGGCGAGGCGCCCGACGCAGCCCCGCCGACCCACTAGCCGCTCGCGCGGCGGGTCTCAGCCCGCCGCGCCCGGCACGTCCTTGCCGTAGGCCAGGCCGCGGCGCGTCTCGCTGTACCCCAGAGAGGTGTACAGGTCGACGGCCCGGCTCTCGTTCTCCATGTCCACCCCGAGGTCGGCGCGCTCGATCCCGTCGGCCCGCAGGGCCTGCATGGTCGCCGCGAGCAGGGCGGAGGCCAGCCCGCGCCGCCGCCACGCGGGCCGCACCCCGAGCAGGTCGGTCCAGCCGGCACTGTAGCCCTGCGGCTCCCAGTCCTGCGTGTAGGCCGAGGTGAGGGAGTAGGCGGCCACCTCCTCGCCGTCGAGCACGACGAAGCTCCAGCCCGGTCGGAAGAACCGGCCGCCGACGCTGTGCCGCTCCCAGTTCTCCTGGGACCGAGGCTCGCTGCCCCAGTGGTGGGCGAACGCCTCGTTGTGGGCCACCCGCAGCCGCTCGCTCAGGCTCGGGTCGAAGGGCACGAGGCGCAGGCCCTCGGGCACCTCGACCGGGGGAAGGTCACCCTCCAGCGGGCGGGTCAGCTCGAGGAAGACGCGCAGCGGGGTGAAACCGCCCCGGTCGAGCAGGCGCATCGTCGCGGTGGCGTCGTCGTCGGTGTGGACGAGCACGCGGCCCGGGGCCCCGCGCCCCGCGGCGGCGATCTTCGTCCGGGCCAGGCGCTCCTGCCAGGCGAGGAGCTCGGCACCGATCCCGCGGCCGCGCCACTGCGGGTCCACCCCGCCCCAGCAGAAGGCCCGCACGGTGCGCACGTCGCCCGGGTTGACCTCGACGTGCCCGAAGGCGCGGGCCACGCCGTCGCCGTCCAGGCCGAGGATGCTGTCGCGGGCCGGGTCCTTCCACGAACCGCCGGTGAGCTCCTCGGCCAGGTCCTCGGGGGTGTGCCGCTCGCTCGGCTCGTCCGCGTCCTCGATCGCCCGCACGAGGCGGTGCCACACGGCGACGTCCCCGAGGGCGATCGGACGCCAGGCGAGTCCGGCGACAGGTGCAGGGAAAGTCGTCATGCTCCCGACCCTACGGCCGGCGGCCCTCGGCGGGCACGGGAAAAAACGACGGCGCCGTCCCACAGGGACGGCGCCGGACGAGTCGGGAGTGGCGGCTCAGCGTGCGGGGCCGTCCTCGGTGAGGCGGTGCGTCTCGTCCTGGATGGCGGTGGCGACACCCTCGAGGGCCTCGGCGTGCTTGCGCGCGTGGTGCGCGCAGAACAGCAGCTCACCCACGGGGAGCTCCACACGCACGTACGCCTGGGCGCCGCAACGGTCGCAGCGGTCCTGGGCGGTCATGGGGGCGGTCATAGTCGCGTTCACGTCTGCATACAACCACGAACGCCCCGAGATCTTCCCCGGACGGGGGCCTCGTTCGCTCGCAGCGGACCTAGGTCCCTCGCAGAGTGCTCCACATCACGTTATTCGGCGTGGGATCGGCCACCCGCCGGTGCCGCCTGCCCGGTTCGGCACCTCGGCCTTCGTATGATCGCCGGGTGCCCCCCAAGTCGACCGCGTCTCCCGCCCAGTACACCGCTCGACACCTCTCCGTGCTCGAGGGTCTCGAGGCGGTGCGCAAGCGTCCGGGCATGTACATCGGGTCGACCGACTCGCGCGGGCTCATGCACTGCCTCTGGGAGATCATCGACAACGCCGTCGACGAGGCGCTCGAGGGCCACGGTGACGCGATCGACGTCGTCCTCCACCCGGACGGCTCGGTCGAGGTGCGTGACAACGGCCGCGGCATCCCCGTCGACACCGTCGACTCCGTCGGGCTCAGCGGCGTCGAGGTCGTCTTCACCAAGCTCCACGCCGGCGGCAAGTTCGGCAACGGCTCCTACGCCGCCTCCGGTGGTCTGCACGGCGTGGGTGCCTCCGTCGTCAACGCGCTGTCCGCCCGCCTCGACGTCGAGGTCGACCGAGGCGGCAAGACCTACCGGATGACCTTCCACCGGGGTGAGCCCGGCACCTACGACGACCGCGCCGGCGCCGGCCCGGACGCGCCGTTCGCCCCGTTCGTCGAGTCGAGCGAGCTCGCCGTCGTCGGCAAGGTGGCGCGCGGGCGCACCGGCACCCGGGTCCGCTACTGGGCCGACCCGCAGATCTTCCCCTCGACCTCCCAGTTCGGGTACGACGAGCTCGTCACCCGCGCCCGCCAGACGACCTTCCTCGTCCCCGGCCTCACCATCACCGTGCGCGACGAGCGGCGCCTGCCCGGCACCCCCGGCGAGGACGGCCCGGTCGAGGAGGTGTTCCGCCACGACGGCGGTGTCGTCGACTTCGCCGACTTCCTCGCCACCGACCCGCCCGTCTCCGACGTCCTGCACCTCACCGGGTCGGGCACGTTCATGGAGACCGTCCAGCAGCTCGACTCCTCGGGGCACCTGCGCCCCAAGGAGGTCGAGCGCACGTGCGAGGTCGACATCGCGCTGCGCTGGGGCCAGGGCTACGAGACCGACGTGCGCTCCTTCGTCAACATCATCGCCACCCCCAAGGGCGGCAGCCACCTCACCGGCTTCGAGCAGGGGCTCGTCAAGACGGTGCGCAAGCAGATCGACGCCAACGCCCGGCGCCTCAAGGTCACCGCCAAGGACCCGAAGATCGATAAGGACGACGTCCTCGCCGGCCTCACCGCCGTCGTCACCGTCCGCCTGCCCGAGCCGCAGTTCGAGGGCCAGACCAAGGAGATCCTCGGGACCGCGCCGGTGCGCGGGATCGTGTCCTCCGTCGTGGACAAGCAGCTCACCGAGATCCTCACCTCGCCCAAGCGGCAGGACAAGGTGCAGGCGACCGCCGTCCTGGAGAAGGTCGTCGGAGAGATGCGCGCCCGCGTCCAGGCGCGGCTCACCAAGGAGATCTCCCGCCGGAAGAACGCGTTGGAGAGCTCGCGACTGCCCGCCAAGCTCGCCGACTGCCGCACCGACGACATCGAGCGCTCCGAGCTGTTCATCGTCGAGGGGGACAGCGCGCTCGGCACTGCCAAGCTTGCCCGCTCGAGCGACTTCCAGGCGTTGCTGCCGATCCGCGGGAAGATCCTCAACGTCCAGAAGGCGTCCCCGGCCGACATCCTGCGCAACGCCGAGGTCGCCTCGATCATCCAGGTCATCGGCGCCGGCTCCGGCCGCACCTTCGACCTCGACGCCGCGCGCTACGGCAAGGTCATCCTCATGACCGACGCCGACGTCGACGGCGCCCACATCCGTACCCTCCTGCTCACCCTGTTCTTCCGCTACATGCGCCCCCTCGTCGAGGCCGGCCGCGTGTTCGCCGCCGTCCCGCCGCTGCACCGCGTCGAGATCGCCGGCTCGGGCGGCAAGAAGGGGGAGAAGATCTACACCTACTCCGAGGCCGAGCTCCACCAGCTGCTGCGCAAGCTCGAGCGCCAGGGCAAGCGCTACAAGGAGCCCATCCAGCGGTACAAGGGTCTGGGGGAGATGGACGCCGACCAGCTCGCCGAGACGACGATGGACCCCGCCCACCGCACCCTGCGGCGGGTGAGCATGGCCGACGCCGATGCGCTGGCCGAGGCCGAGCGCGTCTTCGAGCTGCTCATGGGCAACGACGTCGCGCCGCGCAAGGACTTCATCGTCGCCGGCGCGGCCCAGATCGACCGCGAGCGCATCGACGCCTGACCTGAGCGGCCGCCGACCACACCATAGGATCGTGGACATGCCCGAACTGCTCCCCGACCGCGCCGCGCCTCCGGCCGAGGCGACCGTTCCCGGCGACCACCTCGGACTCGTGTGGCGTGCTCTCACCCCCGACGACGCCGACCAGGTCTACGCGCTCGTCGAGCGTTGCGAGGACGTCGACCAGCCCACGATGCGCACCGGCCGGTCGCGCGTCGTCGAGATCCTCGCCCGGCCCTCCACCGGGATGAAGGCCGACAGCCTCGGAGGCTTCGACACCACCGGCGAGCTGCGCGCCGCCGCGTTCGTCCACTCCCCGCTCGGCGACGAGACCCACGCCCGCGTCTTCATCGCCGCCTCGGTGGATCCCTCGTGGCGCGGCCGCGGGATCGGCCGCGCGCTCCTCACCTGGCAGGACGACCGCGCCCGGCAGATCCTCGCCACCCTCGACCCCTCGCTCCCGGGCCGCATCGCGGCCTACGTCGACGAGCGGCTCGAGGACAGGCGCCGGCTCTACGCCGCAGCCGGCTTCAGCCCCAAGCGCACCTTCCGCGAGATGCGACGCCCGCTGACCGAGGAGCCCGAGGCCACGAAGGTCCCCGAGGGCTACGAGATCCGCCAGTGGACCCCGGAGCTCGACGAGGCCGTGCGCCTCGCGCACAACGAGGCGTTCCGTGACCACTGGGGCTCCCAGCCCGTGGACGAGGACACGTGGGCCGCGCGGGAGCACGAGCTCGAGCCGGCGTGGAGCGTCGTCGCCGTCCACGTCGAGTCGGGGACGATCGCCGGCTACGCGCTCACCGCCCGTCACGAGCACCAGTGGGAGGCGCTGGGGCACAGCGAGGGTTACACCGAGCTGCTCGGCGTCCTGCGCGAGCACCGCGGCACCGGGGTAGCGCGCGCGCTGCTCAGCTCGGTCCTCGGCGCGCTCTACCGCGACGGGATCGAGGTGGCCGCCCTCGACGTCGACATGGAGAACCCCTCGGGCGCGCACCACTTCTACGAGCGGATGGGCTACCGTCCGGGCGCCGCCCGGATCCTCTACACGATCGAGGTGTGAGGTTTCCCCTACCGGCCACCGTCGGTAGGCCGAAGCCCGGTGACAACGTATCGTCGGACCATGCTCGAGCACTTCGGCGACGCCCCGCGCACCCCGGCGGAGGGCGTCGGGGACGCCGGTGCCCCTTGGCCCCACCCCGAGCTGCCGCACGGCCACGACCTGCGCTGGCGTGAGCTGACGCTCGCCGACAACGATGCTCTCGTCGCCCTCCTGGGCCGCATCGAGGAGCACGACAACCCGCCGTACCGCACCACCGCCGAGGAGTCGGCGGAGACGTTCGTCCAGGTGGGCGCCGACGTCGGGACGGCGCGGACCATCGCCGTCGACGCCGACGGCGTGCCGCGCGCCTACGCCATCGTCCGCGTCCGCCCGACCGCGGGCACCTGCCGGGCGCTGTGCGACGGAGGCGTGGACCCGCAGTGGCGCCGGCGGGGAATCGGCACGACGCTCCTGCAGTGGCAGCTCGCTGCGGCCCGCTCGATCCTCGACGACGCCGGGTACGCGAGCGCACTCGCCGTCGTCCACGTCGAGGACGACATGACCGACTTCCAGGACATGCTGCGGCTCGCCGGCTTCGTGCCCACCCGCTTCTACACCGAGATGCGGCGCGACCTGTCGCTGCCGCTGCCCGAGGTGGAGGCGAAGGGCAAGATCAGCGTGGAGCCGTGGGACGCCGCCCTCGAGGACGCCGTGCGCCGCGCGCACAACGACGCGTTCGCCGGGCAGTGGGGCGCCGAGCTCCACACGCCCGAGACGTGGATGCAGGGCCGGACGTACTTCGCGCCGTCGTGGAGCTTCGTCGCCCTCGACCGGACGAGCGACCGCGCCCGCGTGGCCGGGTACCTCATCTCGGGGCGTTACGAGGGGGACTGGGCCGCCCAGGGGTGGACCGAGGGCTACACCGAGCTGCTCGGCGTCCGCGAGGAGTGGCGCGGGATGCGGGTGGCGACGGCGCTGCTGGTGACCGCGATGCGCGCCTATGCCGCCGACGGCATGCAGTACGCGGGCCTGGGGGTCGACTCCCCGGAGCCCGGCGGCGACTTCGGCCTGTTCGGAAACCTCGGCTACGAGCCGACCCGCCACTCCCTCATGTTCACCCGCGCCGTCTAGCTCGAGCCCGCCCACCGGCGCGCAGCCTCAGCCGAGCCCTCCGCCAGCCCCGCCCCGCCCTCCGCCGCGAGAGCCGACTTTCGCGCGAGAGCCGACTTGTGCGCGAGAGCCGACTTGTGCGCGAGAGCCGACTTTCGCGCGAGGGCCGACTTGTGCGCGAGAGCCGAGTTCCGCGCGAGAGCCGACTTGTGCGCGACAGCCGGGTTCCTCGCGAGAGCCAGCCTTGTAGAAGTCTGCTGTCGCGCGGAACTCGGCTCTCGGCGAGAAGTCTGCTGTCGCGCGGAACTCGGCTCTCGGCGAGAAGTCTGCTGTCGCGCGAAAGTCGGCTCTCGCGCGAAAGTCTGCTGTCGCGCGGAAGTCTGCTGTCGGCGGGGGAGGGGACGGGAGGAGGGGCGTGGCGGGGGTCAGCCGATGGCGGCGATGGGGGCGGCGAGGGGACGGCCGGAGCCGTCGCGGCGCTCGTCGACCTCGGGCAGGTCGACCGGCTGGCCGCCGGACGCGACCGCCCGGATCGGCTCCAGGCCCACCCACGCGAGGGTGAGGACGTCCTCGCCGCGCAGGAAGCGGTGCGCCCGCACGCCACCGGTCGCCCGGCCCTTGCCGGGGAACCGGTCGAACGGGGTGACCTTCGCGCTCCCGGGCATCGTCCCCGGCAGCGCCGTGGAGGACCCGGCGACGGTGACGACGAGGCTGCGCGAGACGTCGTCGGGGTGGACGACGCCGAACGAGACCACCCGCGCGTCGTCCGGCATCTTGATACCGGCCATGCCGCCGGCGCTGCGTCCCTGCGGACGCACGGCGGAGGCCGGGAAGTGCAGGAGGTGGGCCTCGCTCGTGACGAGGACGAGGCGGTGCTCGTCCGGGGCGTGCGCCGCCCCGACGACGGCGTCGCCCGGCTTGAGCGAGACGACGTGCCACTCGTCCTTGTTCCCCGGCCGGTCGGACGGGTTGACCCGCTTGACCGTCCCGCCGGCGGTGACCAGCGCGAGCGGCGGGGCGTCGTCGTCGAGGCGGGTGAGGCCGACGACGCGCTCCCCGGGCTCGGGCTGGACCAGCTCGGTGATCGGGGTGCCACCGGATAGTCCGGGCGCCGAGTCGGTCGTCGGGAGGCCGGGCGTGTCGAGGACGGGCAGGCGCACGCAGCGTCCGCTGCTGAGGACGACGCCGACGTCACCACGGGTTCGCGCGGGCACGACGGCGGCGAGCGCGTCGTGCGCGACTCGCGGGCCCTCGCGCGGCGGCTCCTGGCTGCCGTGGGCGATGAGCCCGGTGCCGGACAGCGCGACCCAGCACGGCTCGTCGGGGATCTCGAGCGGCACGCTCGTCCCGCCCTTGCGCCCGGAGGCGGCCGACGACGTCGCCGGGCCACCGGCGTGCTCGAGCAGCACCGTGCGCCGGGGGGTGCCGTGCGTGGCGGCGACCTCGGCGAGCTCGTCGCTCACGACCGACCGCAGCAGCGCCTCGTCGCCGAGGATGGTGCGCAGCTCCTCGATCTCCCGGGCGAGGGCGTCGCGCTCGGCCTCGAGCTCGATGCGGGAGAACTTGGTGAGCCGGCGCAGGCGCAGGGCGAGGATGTAGTCGGCCTGCGGCTCGGAGAGGTCGAAGACCATCTTGAGCCGCTCGCGGGCGGCGTCGGCGTCGTCGGAGGAGCGGATGACCGCGATGACCTCGTCGATGTCGGAGATCGCGAGGAGGAGTCCGGCCACGAGGTGGGCCCGCTCGGTCCGCTTGGCCAGGCGGTGCTCGGTGCGTCGCCGGACGACCTGGATGCGGTGCTGGACGTAGACCGAGAGCAGGTCGCGCAGCCCCAGGGTCTGCGGCTGGCCGTCGACGAGCGCGACGTTGTTGATCCCGAAGGAGTCCTCCATCGGGGTGTAGCGGAAGAGCTGCTCGAGGACGGCGTCGGGGTTGAACCCGGTCTTGAGCTCGATGACGAGCCGCAGGCCGTGCTCGCGGTCGGTGTAGTCGGCGACGTCGGAGATGCCTTGGAGCTTCTTCGCGTCGACGGCCTCCTTGATCTTCTCGATGACCCGCTCGGGCCCGACCTGGTAGGGCAGCTCGGTGACGACGATCGCCTTGCGCCGCGCGGTGACGTTCTCCAGGTGCGTCGTCGCCCGGGTGCGGAAGGAGCCGCGGCCCGAGGCGTAGGCGTCGCGGATGCCCTCGAGACCGACGATCTTGCCGCCCGAGGGCAGGTCCGGGCCCGGGACGAAGCGCATGAGCTCCTCGAGCGTCGCCTCGGGCTTGGCGATGAGGTGGCGCGCGGCGGCGACGACCTCGACGAGGTTGTGCGGCGGCATGTTCGTCGCCATGCCGACGGCGATCCCCGAGGCGCCGTTGACCAGCAGGTTCGGCATCGCTGCGGGGAGCACGGAGGGCTGCGTGAGCTGGTTGTCGTAGTTCGGGACGAAGTCGACGACGTCCTCGTCCAGGCCGGCCGTCATGAGGAGCGCGGCGGCGGTGAGGCGGGCCTCGGTGTAGCGCGGGGCCGCCGGGCCGTCGTCGAGGGAGCCGAAGTTGCCGTGCCCGTCGATGAGCGGGACGCGCAGCGCGAACGGCTGGGCGAGGCGGACGAGGGCGTCGTAGATCGCGGTGTCGCCGTGGGGGTGGAGCTTTCCCATGACCTCGCCGACGACGCGGGCCGACTTCACGTGGCCGCGGTCGGGCCGCAGGCCCATCTCGTCCATCTGGTAGAGGATGCGTCGCTGCACCGGCTTGAGGCCGTCGCGCGCGTCGGGCAGCGCCCGGGAGTAGATGACCGAGTAGGCGTACTCGAGGAACGAGCCCTGCATCTCGGTCGACACGTCGATGTCGATGATCTGCTCGTGCACGGGAGGCGGCGGGGTGCTGCGACGTGGCATGTGCTCCATTCTCTCCCGATCCCAGGCGGTCTCGGTGCATCCAGGCCCCGTGTCCGAGGGGCGGCCCGCTCGGTGGATCGCCGTCGGCGGGGCCGTCGTGGACCTGCCGATCGGCGCCGACCCGTGCGGATGTGTGCGGAACCTGCCACGACGTCGGGGACACGCGGGCGACACGCCGTCGGGAGGGGTGTCCCAGAGGCGTGCGGGGGAGTTGGTGGCAGGTGTCGTGAGGTGGGGCCGGGCGTCGGTGGCCGCAACTAGGGTGGGGCCATGAGCGAGGAGGCACCCCCGTACCCGGCGCACTGGGAGGCCGACGTCGTTCTGCGGGACGGCGTCCCCATGCACATCCGCCCCATCCGGCCCGAGGACGCCCAGGCGCTGCAGGAGATGCACCAGCGCCAGTCGCCCCTGTCGCAGTACTACCGCTTCTTCGCGCCGATGGAGCGGCTGAGCGACAAGGACCTCCACCGCTTCACCCACGTCGACCACGTGGACCGGGTCGCGCTCGTCCTCACGAGCGAGGACCGGATCCTCGCGGTCGGCCGGTACGACCGCCTCGACACCGACGTCGCCGAGGTCGCCTTCTACGTCGCGGACTCCGAGCACGGCCGCGGGCTGGGCTCGGTGCTCCTCGAGCACCTCGCCGCGGCGGGGCGCGAGCGCGGCGTGGCCCGCTTCACCGCCGAGGTGCTGCCCGCCAACGCCCGGATGATCCGCGTCTTCCGGGACGCGGGCTACGAGGTGCGCCAGGAGCTCGACGACGGCGTCCTCCACGTCGACTTCCACATCGAGGAGACGGGCCGCTCCTGGGCCGTCATGGCCGAGCGCGAGCAGCGCGCCGAGTCGCTGAGCATGCGCGCGATGCTCGCCGCCGGGTCGGTCGTCGTCGCGGCCCTCGGCGGCCCGGAGGAGGTCTACGCCCGGCGCGCCGCGGAGTCGGTCACCGCCGGCGGCTTCGACGGTCCGGTCCACCTCGTCGGGCTGCCCGGTGAGGGCGCGTACGCGACCCTCACCGACCTCGCCGCGCACGTCGCGGAGGAGGACCGGCCGGACCTCGCGGTCGTCGCGGGGGAGCCGGACGCCGTCGTCGCCGCGGTGCCCCAGCTGGCGCGGCTCGGTGTCCACGCGGTCGCGGTGCTCTCCGGCGGCTTCGCCGAGGAGGGCCCGGAGGGCCGCCGCCGGCAGGTCGAGCTCGGCCGCGCCACCCGCGCGGCGGGGATGCGCCTCCTGGGTCCGGCGTCCTACGGGCTCGTCGCGAGCGGGCCGGCGGGACGTCTCGCCGCCACGCCGCGCCCCGCGCCCGGCCCGGGCGGCCTCGCGCTGTTCAGCCAGTCGGCCGCTGCCGGCGCCGTCCTGCTCGGCGCGGTGGAGCGCCGCGGCATCGGGGTGCGCGGCTTCGTCTCCGCGGGCAACCGGGCGGACGTCTCGGGCAACGACACGATGCAGGCCTGGCAGGACGACGACGGCATCCGCGCCGCCGTCGTCAACCTCGAGTCGATCGGCAACCCACGCAAGTTCTCGCGCATCGCGCGCCGGCTCGGGGCGACGACGCCGCTCATCACCCTGCTCAGCGGGCAGACCGGCCAGCAGGTCCCGCCGGGCCACCGCGTGCGCACCACGCGCGAGCCGCAGCGGGTGCTCGCCGAGATGCTCGACCAGGCCGGGGTCATCCGGGCGCGCACCGCCGCGGAGATGCTCGACCTCGCCCAGCTCTTCGTCTCCCAGCCGCTGCCGCGCGGTCCGCGGACGGCGGTGCTGAGCAACTCCGGTGCCCTCACGAGCACGATCGCCGGCGTGGCGCGCAGTCACGGCCTGCGCCCCCGGCCCGCCGGGGAGGGACTCACCGCGCTGGCGACCGCGCAGGACTACGCACGTGAGCTCGCCCGCCTCCAGGAGGACGACTCGTGGGACGCGCTCGTCGTCGCCCACGTCCCCCCGTTCGGTGGCCCGGACCCGGCGGTGTGGCGGGCGGTCGCCGACGCCGCGGCCGCGGGTGACCGGCCCGTCCTCGCCTCGGGCGAGGGGCCGGCCGGCCTCACCGCGGAGCTGACGAGCGAGGGCCGCACGGTGCCCGCCTACGCCACCGGCGCCGACGCCGTCGCCGCGCTCGCGGGAGCGGTCGCCCACGCGCGGTGGCGCGCGAACGGGCGCGGTGAGCTCGTCGACCCGAGTGGCATCGCCCCCGCCCGCGCCCGTGAGCTGCTCGCCCCCGTCCTGCAGTCCCTCGAGGCGGGGGAGTCCACGCGCCTGGAGCCCGAGCTGGTCGCCGAGCTGCTGGCCTGCTACGGCCTCGACCTCGTGCCCAGCCTGGCGGTCACCACCCCGCAGGAGGCGGTCGCGGCCGCCGAGGACCTCGGCTGGCCGGTGGCGCTGAAGACCCGTGACGAGGTGCTGCGTCACCGGGCGGACCTCGGGGGCGTTCGCCTGGACCTGCGCACCGCGGAGGAGCTCACCGGCGCGATGACGGCGATGCGGCGCGACCTCGCGGCCACCGGCAGGGAGCCCGCGGCCTTCGACGTCCAGCGCATGGCGCCGCCGGGGGTGGCGTGCGTCGTGCGCGGGACCGAGGACGAGCTCTACGGGCCGGTCGTGTCCTTCGGGCTCGGCGGGGACGCCGTCGAGCTGCTCGACGACGTCTCCTACCGCATCCCCCCACTCACCGACGTCGACGTCGCGCAGATGGTGCGCAGCGCCAAGGCCTCCCCGCGGCTGTTCGGCCACCGTGGCCTGCCGGTGCTCGACGTGCGCGCCCTGGAGAACGTCATCGCGCGTGTGTCGGTCCTCACCGACGACCTTCCCGAGGTGCGCCAGATCCTCCTCAACCCGGTGCTCGTCGCCCGCCGTGGCGCGGCCATCCTCAGTGCCGTCGTCGAGGTCTCACCACCCGGGAGGGCCGACAGCGGCAGACGCGTCCTGCCCGGGGTGGGCGCAAGTGGTGCCAAGATGGAGCCGTGGACCGCCGCAACGTGAGGAACGACCTGCAGGCCCAGCTGGGCGCCGACCTGGACCGCGCCGGATACTACCCCCGGCTCGTCCAGGGCGTGCTCGACATCGCCCTGGCCGGTGAGGAGGTCCGCGCCTACCTCGTCCACCCGGAGACGACCTTCGACTCCCGCGAGGTGCGCCGCCACCTCACCGCGCTCGCGCTCACCCCGACGCGCCTGGTCATGGCGCACGTCGACGACGTCCCGGGTGAGGACGTGCCCTCCGCGGCGGCGACGACCGAGGCCGTGCCGCTCGGCCGCATCGCCTCGGTCGCCCTCACCCACGGCGTGAGCGACCCCGCGAGCACCCACGGCGGGATGCGCTCGGACGAGCTGACGATCGCCGTGACGTGGGGCGGCGCGCAGCAGGTCGACCTCGCGCCGGCCGGCTGCTCCGACCCCGAGTGCGACGCCGACCACGGCTACACCGGTCTGCTCACCCCCGAGGACGTCGTCGTGCGGGTCAGCGCGCAGGCCGAGGGCGACAAGGCGCTGGAGCAGGCGCTCGGCTTCGCCCGCGCCCTGTCCGTCGCGACGGTGTCGGCGACGTGACGCAGCCGCCCCCCGACCTGCGCATGCCGGACTACGAGGGCGGCAGTCTGCGCGCGGTGCTTCCCGCCGCACTGGACGCCATCGGCGCCCCGACGTCGTCCTCAGGGCACGACTCGGCGAGCGACCGGGCGGCCCTCGGGCTGCCCGAGGCGCGCAAGGTGTGCCTCGTCCTCGTCGACGGCCTCGGCGCCCACATGCTCGCCGAGCGCGGTGGCCACGCGCCCTTCCTGCGCTCCCACCTGCCGAGCTCGCTCACCCTCACGTGCGGCTACCCCTCGACGACGGCGGCCAGCCTCACGATGTTCGGGACCGGCTCCTGCCCGGGGCAGACCGGCATGCTCGGCTACACGGTGCGCAACGACGCCGACGGCTCCCTGCTCAACCTCGTGACCTGGGAGGAGGCGACGATCAGCCCGCGCGAGTGGCAGCCGCAGCCGACGCTCGTCGAGCGGCTCGGCGTCGACTCGTGGGGCCAGCGCGTCGCCAGCGTCGGCCCGGCCCGGTTCGTCGGGTCCGGCCTCACCGAGGCCGCGCTGCGCGGGCCCCGGTTCGTCGCCGCCGACTCCCTCGCCGACCGGGTCGACGCGGCGAGCTCGCTGCTGCGCGACCGCGGCACCGACCTCGTCTACCTCTACTGGGGCGACGTCGACAAGATGGGCCACCACCACGGCTGGGGGTCCTGGCAGTGGGGTGAGGCGGTCGAGCTCCTCGACTCCGAGATCTCCCGGCTCCGGCGCCAGCTGCCCGCCGGCACACTCCTGCTCGTCACGGCCGACCACGGCATGGTCGACCTGCGGCCGGACTCCCGGATCGACGTCGCGGCGACGCCCGAGCTCGACCGCGACGTCGTCCTCATCGCCGGGGAGCCGCGCGCCGTCCACGTCCACACGGAGCCGGGCACGGCGCCTGCCGTCGCCGATCGCTGGCGCGACGTCCTGGAGGACACCGCGTGGGTGCTGCTGCGGGAGGAGGCCGAGGAGATCGGTCTCTTCGGCCCGCTGAGCGAGCGCCACCGGGCCACCGTCGGGGACGTCGTCGTCGCCACCCGGGGACTGCGCGCCGTCGTCGACTCGCGGACCCAGACGCCCTCGTCGATCGCCCTCGTCGGTGTGCACGGCTCACTCACCCCCGCCGAGCTGGAGATCCCGCTGCTTCGGGTGGAGGTCTGAGATGGCCGAGCTCGTCTTCTTCGCCGGGACCATGGACTCCGGCAAGTCCACCCTCGCCCTCCAGATGGACTACAACCACCGGCGCCGCGGCCTGCAGGGGCTGATCTTCAGCCGCAACGACCGCGCCGGCACCGGGAAGCTCTCCTCCCGACTCGGCCTGCAGGTGAGCGCGGTCGAGGCCGACGACACCACCGACTTCTGGCAGGAGGTCGTCAACCGCCGCACGCGGGGCGAACGGGTGGACTACCTCGTGTGCGACGAGGCGCAGTTCTACGGCGCCGAGCAGGTCGAGCAGCTCGCCCGGCTCGTCGACGAGATGAACCTCAACGTCTTCGCCTTCGGCATCACCACCGACTTCCGCACCCGGCTCTTCCCGGGCTCCGCGCGGCTCGTCGAGCTCGCCGACCGGGTCGAGCAGCTCCAGGTCGAGACCCTGTGCTGGTGCGGACGGCGCGCCACGCACAACGCCCGCACGATCGGGGGCCGGATGGTCACCGAGGGCGAGCAGGTCGTCGTCGGTGACACGGTCGCCGAGGAGCGCGCGGAGGGCGCCGTCGGCTACGAGGTGCTGTGTCGACGGCACCACTCCCGGCGGATGACCTCCGCCTCGGCGCACGCCGTCGAGCTCAGCCCGGGCACCCTGCAGCTCGGCTGACCCACCACCCGGCCGACCAGCCGTCGGCGACCAGCCGTCGGCGCGTGCCGTCACAGCCGCGAACCCGTGCGCGGCTACTCCGGCTTCGCGCCGAAGACGATCTCGTCCCAGCTCGGGACGCTCGCCCGGCGACCACGGCTGGAGCGGCGCCTCGGCTGCTCCTTGGTCTCCTGCTCACCGGGCGTCGCGCGGGGGCCGGTGCGAGCGGTCTGCTGCTCGGAGGACGGCGTCGGCTGCGCGGGGGCGGTGCGCTCGTCGGCGGAGGCGCTCGGTGCCGGGACGGCGGCCGGGCGGATGTCGCGGGGGAGCGGCAGCACCTGGGCGTCGACCGCCTCGTGCGGCCGGGAGGCCGGCGGGTGCGCCGCGGGCGGCAGGTCCCAGTCCTCGTCGTCCTCGACCGCCTCGAGGTCGAGCTCGGGGCGGGTGCCGCGCGAGGCGCGCAGCTCGGCGAGGAGGTCGTCGGTGCTCACGGCGGGCAGCGCTCCGAAACCGAGGTCCTCCGGCTCGGAGAGGTCCGCGTCGAGCGCCTCGAGCGCGGGCCCGAGGTCCCCGTCGGCCTCGACGTCGTAGAGCCGGACGGGCACGAGGTGGCGGCGGGAGGGGGAGGCGGGGGCGACGTCGGTCTCCGACAGCCAGCGTGCCTCGTCGTCGATGGCGTGGGTGGAGCGGGCGGCCATGTCGACCTCCCAGCGCGCCTCCCGGTGCTTGTCGCCGGCGGTGAAGCGGGCGACGAGCTCCCAGGCGCGGTCCTGGCCGCGGACGGCGTCCCACTCGATCTCCGGCGCGCGCACCCCGCGGGTGGCGAGCCGGTCGAGCACGAGGTCGCCGAGCCTGGGGGAGTCCTCGGCTCGTCCCACCGTGAACCGGCGGGCCTGCTCGACCACCCAGGACCGCTCGGCGAGCACGGGACCCTCGTAGCGCTGGACGTGCTCGACCGGCAGGCCCGCGGCCTCGGCCACCTCCTGGGCGGAGGCACCGGCGCGGATGCGCGCCTGGATCTCCTTGGGCCGCAGCCCACCGTTCGCGCGGATCTGCTCGAGCTGCGGCCGGTCACGTCGGACGGCAGCGCGCAGCGCGTCGTCGACCAGCAGCGTGTAGCGCTGGCCGTCCGGCCCGGAGAGCGTGAGTCGCTCACCGTCGCTGTGCAGCCCGACGAGTTCGAGCTCTAGCATGTCGTCCCCCTTCGAGGTCTTCCCCACGAGGGTGCCACTGCATACGGCCCGGATGCCGGATTGCGGTCGGTGTGTTCCGCCCGGCCTGGGACCATGAGACAGGCCACATGCCCGAGGAAGGACCACACGATGACCGACGCCCCCGACAACGCCGAGCTCATGAGGACGGCCGAGCTGGTCGCCCGGGAGGCCGGTGACCTCATCCGCTCCGCGGTGACCGTCTCGGTCGCCGCGACGAAGAGCAGCGGTGTGGATCTGGTCACCGAGGTGGACCAGGCGGCCGAGGCGCTCATCCGCCGCCGGCTCGCCGAGCTGCGCCCCGAGGACGGCGTGCTCGGGGAGGAGGAGGGCCGCCACGAGGGCACCTCCGGGCTGGTGTGGGTCGTCGACCCGATCGACGGCACGACGAACTTCGTCTACGGACTGCCGAGCTACTCGGTGAGCGTGGCGGTGGCCCGCGCCGACGACGAGGACCCCTACGCGTGGACGCTGCTCGCCGGCGCCGTCCACGCACCGGCCACCGGCCGGACGTGGACCGCCGGGCGCGGGATCGGGGCGTACGCCGAGAGCGAACGTCTCACCGTGGCGGGGGCGGCGAGCCTCGACACCGCCCTCGCCGGGACCGGCTTCGCCTACACGGCCGAGCGGCGCGCAGGGCAGGCGCGCGTCCTCACCGAGGTGCTCCCGCGGGTGCGCGACATCCGCCGGCTCGGGTCCGCCGCGGTCGACCTCTGCCTGGTCGCCGAAGGCCGTCTCGACGTGTTCTTCGAGCAGTACCTCAACCCGTGGGACATGGCCGCGGGTGCCCTGACGGTGACCGAGGCGGGCGGCGTCGTCGAGCGCCTGGGCACGGGTGTGAATGCCGTCACGGTGGCCGGCCCGCCCGCGCTCGTCGCGGACCTCGTCGGGGTCCTGAGGCCGCTGCTCGACTGAGCTCGTCGACCCTCCGGTGGCCCAGCCCGCGCGGAACCCGTCAGGAACGTGTCCAATGCCACGGTGACGAAAGTGGCGCCGTCGGCGACTATGCGGCCGGCGATGGGGCAGAATCCGGGTGCCGCGGGAACAATCCGAGGCTCGCGGCGTTCTTTGATACGGCACAGGACGTGCCCCCGAAATCACGACTAGACGAACCGGAGCGTGACGTCTACATGGCGACCGACTACGACGCGCCTCGTAAGAACGAGGAGGACCTCTCCGAGGACTCGATCGAGGAGCTGAAGGCCCGTCGGGCCGAGAAGGCCTCACCCTCGGTCGACGAGGACGAGGCGGAGGCAGCCGAGGGCTTCGAGCTCCCCGGTGCTGACCTCAGCAACGAGGAGCTCTCGGTTCGAGTGCTGCCCCGTCAGGCAGACGAGTTCACCTGCTCGCGCTGCTTCCTCGTCCACCACCGCAGCCAGCTCGCCTACGAGGACGGCGGCCAGCTCGTCTGCTCGGAGTGCGCTGCCTGACCTGCCCGACCCAGGGCGGCCGCGAGCCGCTCCGGGTGCCGGCTGGCCACGAGCCAGTACGGCGCCGGGTCACGCGGGTCGGTGACGGCCACGCGCACCCCCTGCCGCACCCACGGGCGCTGGCAGACATAGGCGCGGGCATCGGCCTCCGGCCCCATGACCGCGACCATCCTCTCGGCGTCGAGCCTCTCGGTGATCCCGAGGTGCTCGGCGCCGATGTGTGCCCGGCCCGCGGTGAGGGTCGGTCCCTCACCCTCCTCCGGGCTGCCGAGGTCGACGAGGACCAGCGGCGAGGTCACGAGGAGGGCGAGCACGATGCCGAGCGCGGCGAGCGCGCCGACGACGTACCCGCCGGTCTCGTTCAGCGGCCAGACGACCGCTCCGACGGCGAGGCCGGAGAGCACCCCCAGGACGAGGTTGACCGGGCGCGGCCACAGCCGCTCACGAAAGATGACGGAGTCCACGGTCCCACTGTGCCACCGCTCGCGGTCTGCCCAGGGACCGGCGCCCGGACGAATGAGGAGTTCGCGGTGGAGGTCAGTACAGTCGCGGGCGTGACTGACATCGTCGACGTCCCGCTGCTCAAGCTCGACCCTGACCTGCCGAGCCCGTCCTACGCGCACCCCGGCGACGCCGGCGCCGACCTCTACGCGCGCCACGACGTCGAGCTCGGCCCGGGGGAGCGGGCGGTGGTCCCCACCGGGGTGGCCATCGCGCTGCCCGAGGGCTGGGCGGCGTTCGTCCACCCCCGTTCCGGACTGGCTGCCCGTCACGGGGTCACTGTCGTCAACGCTCCGGGTACCGTTGATGCAGGGTTCCGCGGTGAGATCCATGTGATCCTGCTCAACACCGACCTGCGGCAGCCGGTCCGCCTCGCACGTGGCGACCGGATCGCCCAGCTGGTCCTCCAGCGTGTTGCGCAGGCACGGTTCACCGAGGTGCAGGACCTGTCCGAGTCGGCCCGCGGCACGGGCGGTCTGGGTTCGACAGGCGGTTGGAAGACCGCCGGAGCAGGAGGCGAGGACTGATGGGGCTCTTCTCACGACGCCGCAAGGCTGACCAGGAGCCGGAGCAGGTGGACCCCACCGCGCAGGAGGAGGTGGCCGAGGAGCGGCCGCGTCCGGAGCGCGGGCCCTGGGACGTCGCCGACATGCCCGAGCTCGGCCAGCGGATCGACCTCGGCACCCTGCGCGTGCCCGCCCGCCCGAACCTCAAGGTGCGTATGGAGCTCGACAAGCGCACCCGCCAGATCGTCGCGGTCAGCCTCTCCGTGCCCGGCTCGGCCCTTCAGGTCCAGGCCTTCGCCGCGCCGCGCTCCGGCGGGCTGTGGGAGGAGCTGCGCCCCGAGCTGACCGCCTCGGTGGAGAAGCAGGGCGGCACCGCCGACGAGGTCGACGGCCCGTTCGGCCGCGAGATCCTCGCCCGCCTCCCCGTGACGACCCAGGACGGGCGCATGGGTCACCGCCCGGCGCGCTTCGTCGGGGTCGACGGCTCGCGCTGGTTCCTGCGCGGCGTCATCAGCGGCCGCGCCGCGATCGACCCCGACGCCGCCAAGGAGCTCGAGGACCTCTTCGCCGACGTCGTCGTCGTCCGCGGGCAGGAGGCGCGCCCGCCGCGCGACGTCCTCACCCTGCAGATGCCGGGCAAGGCTGTCGCCGCCGAGGCCACCCCCGAGCCTGCCGAGACGACGTCCTTCGACCCGCTGACCCGCGGGCCGGAGATCACCGAGATCCGCTGACCCCCGTGACCCGGTCCGTGGCCGAGGCCCGCCCGCGCGAGCGCATCGAGGTGGGCGGCGTCGTCGTCGCCCTCACCCACCGTCCGTCGTCCGAGCCACCCGGCCTCGTCGCGCGCCTCGACGACGGCACCGGGGAGATCGACCTCGTGTGGCTCGGCCGGCGCGAGGTGCCCGGCATCACGCCGGGCCGTCGTCTCGTCGCCGAGGGCATGGTCTGCACCGGGGCCCTGCGTCCCACGATCTTCAACCCCGCCTACCGGCTCCTTCGCGAGGACACCCCATGACCAGCCCAGACCAGGACGCCGCGCCCGAGGCGCAGGGCGCCGCGCCCGAGGCGCAGAGCGCCGCCGACGCGGTCGCCCGCTCCCGCATGAGCCAGCTCGCGGGGGAGGACTTCTCCCTCGCCGAGGCGATCGGCGGGGTCCGCGGGCTCGTCGAGTCCGTCGCGCCGGGCCTCGTCTTCGTCGTCGTCTACCTCGTCTCGGGGCACCAGCTCGCAGCGCCGATCATCGCCTCGCTAGCCGTGGCGGTCGTGCTCGTCGTCGCCCGGCTCGTCGGCGGGACGCCGGTCACCCAGGCGCTCGGCGGGGTGGTCGGCGTGCTCATCGGCGTCGTGTGGGCGTGGCGCTCGGGCCAGGCGCAGGACTACTTCGCCTTCGGGCTGTGGACCAACGCGGCCTACGCGGCCGCGCTCCTGGTCAGCGTGATCGTGCGCTGGCCGGTCGTCGGGGTCGTCGTCGCGCTGCTCCGCCAGGAGGGCTTCGGGTGGCGCACCGACCCGGACCAGCGGCCGCGGCTGCGCCGCTACACCGCCGCGACGTGGCTGTGGATCGCCCTGTTCGTCGCACGCCTGGCCGTCCAGGTGCCGCTGTACCTCGACGCCGCGACAGCGTGGCTCGGCACCGCCCGCCTCGTCATGGGCGTGCCGCTGTGGGCGCTGGCGCTGTGGGTCACCTGGCTGCTGGTGCGGGAGCGACCAGCGCCTGCAGCGACGCCTGATCAGCCCGCTCACTGAGCACGAGGACCAGCCGGTCCCCGGCGACGAGCTGCTCGTCGGGGTCCGGGGGCAGCGGCTCACCGCCGCGGATGATCGCGGACAGGAAGCAGCCCGGCCCCCACACGACGTCGCGCACCGTGCGACCGGCGACGGGGGACTCCGCGGCGAGGGTCACCTCGTGCAGGCTCGTGCCCGAGCCCTGGAAGCTGAAGATCCGCACGAGGTCCCCGACGGTCACCGCCTCCTCGACGAGCGCCGTCATGATCCGCGGCGTGGACACCTGGACGTCCACGCCCCACGCCGAGTCGAACAGCCACTCGTTCTTCGGGTTGTTCACCCGGGCGACGACGCGCGGGACGCCGAACTCCGTGCGGGACAGGAGCGAGACGACGAGGTTGGCCTTGTCGTCCCCGGTGGCCGCGACGACGACGTCGCACTCACCGACCCCGGCCGCGGCGAGGCTGGAGATCTCGCAGGCGTCGGCGAGCTGCCACTCCGCGTCGGCGACCGAGGCGATGCGCATGGCGGCCGGCTGCTTGTCGACGAGCGTGACCGTGTGGCCGTGGGCGAGCAGCTCGCGGGCGATCGAGCGTCCGACGCTCCCGGCGCCGGCGATGACGACGCGCATCAGTCCTCCTCGGGTGGCGGGCTGCCGGCGATCCGGCCGGCCCGCTCGACGGCGTCGGTGCGGGCCAGGACGTGGAGCACGTCGCCGTCCTGCAGGACGGTGCGGACGTCCGGCAGGAACGCCGAGCCGCGGCGGGTGAGGTAGGCGGCGCGGGCGCCCGAGGCCGCCTCGAGCGCGGTCACCGGCCGGCCCACCCAGCCGTGGTGGACGTCGACCTGGACGAGGGCGACCTGGCCCGAGCGGTCCCGGAAGTCGGCGACGCCGCCGGTGGGCAGCAGTCGGCGGAGCATCTGGTCGGCGGTCCACCGGACGGTCGCGACGGTCGGGATCCCGAGCCGCTCGTAGACCTCGGCGCGGCGCTGGTCGTAGATCCGCGCGACGACGTGCTCGACGCCGAACGTCTCCCGCGCCACCCGGGCGGCCAGGATGTTGGAGTTGTCCCCGTTGGAGACCGCGGCGAAGCCGTGGGCGTCCTCGATGCCGGTCTGGGACAGCGCGTCCCGGTCGAAGCCCAGACCGGTCACCCGCTGCCCGGAGAAGTCCTCCGGCAGGCGTCGGAAGGCGTCGGGGTTCTGGTCGAGGACCGCCACGGAGTGGCCCTGCTCCTCCAGCTGCGTGGCGAGCGAGGCGCCCACCCGTCCGCAGCCCATGATCACGAAGTGCACAGCGGCACGCTACCGTGCGGCGCCCTAGCATGAGGCCCCGTGAGCACACGTCCCGCCACCCTCCACCAGGCCCTGACCGGCGAGCCGGTGCGGCGGGAGCGGCTGCCGGTCCCCGGGGCCGCGCTCACGGTCCTCACCGCCGCCGCCATGTTCGGCACGCTCGGCTCGCGAGCCGCGGACCTCGCCGCCTGGGTGGTCCTCGTCCTGGGCGCCGTGCTCGCCCTCGCGCTCGCCGGTCTGCGCCGCCTGCCCGACGCGCGGGAGGTGCGCCGCCACCTCGGCCCGTGGCCGGTGGTCGCCGCCTCGTCCGTGCTCGAGCGGGTGCTGCTCATCGCCGCCTCGGTGTCCCTCGCCGTCGTCCTGCTCGGGGTGGCGGTGCCCGCCGTGCGTGACCGCGGACTGCTCCCCGTGCTCGTCCTCACCGCCGTCGTCCTCGTCGTCCACCTCACCGCGCCCAGCCGGGAACGGTGGCGGGCCCTGGCGGCGGTCGGGTGGACCGGTGCGGCCGTCG
This sequence comes from Georgenia wutianyii, assembly GCF_006349365.1. Lineage (NCBI taxonomy): Bacteria > Bacillati > Actinomycetota > Actinomycetes > Allobogoriellales > Allobogoriellaceae > Georgenia > Georgenia wutianyii. Next base: position 1,940,208 of record NZ_CP040899.1, on the reverse strand, counting down.
TCGTGCTGCTCGTCCTCATGGCGACGGTGGGCCTGGCCTCCGGCGCCGACAGTGACGTGCCCGACCCCAGCAGGGCGGCGGCGGGCGGTGGCGTCCTCGCGGTCCTCGTTGCGGGTGCGCTCAGCGGCGTCCTGCTGCGCCCGGCGCTGCCGGGCCACCGCGGCCGGCCCGTGGCCGACCGTCGCGGGACCGCGCGCTCGCTCGCCGCCGGGGCCGGGGTCCTCGTCACGCTCGTCGCCGTCGCCGCAGGCGTCCCGGCCGGCGGTGAGGAGCCCACGATCCTCGGCGTCGCGGACGTCGGTGCCCCGCACGTGCTCGTCCAGGTGTGTGCGGTCCTCCTCGCCGTCGTCCTCCTCGTCACGGCCGTGACGTCGTTGTCCGGGGCGGTGCTGCCGGCCCGGCCGGGCGAGGCGCCCGCCGGGCGGGAGACACGCACCGGTGCCGTCCTCCTCGCCGCGGGGGCTGCGCTCGCCACCGTGCTCGCGTCCGACGTCGTCACGCTGGTCGTCTGGTACGCCGTCGTCATCCTCCTGGCCACCGCCCTCACACTGCACACCGGCCGCCGGCTCTGGAGCCGCGCCCTGGAGACGCTCTACCAGCCCGCCGCGCGGGACCGCGCCCGCGCCGGCCGGACGGTGACGACGGTGGCCGGGGCGGCGGTGTGCGCCAGTCTCGTCCTCGTCGCCGTGCCCGGCTGGCCCGCGGTGCTCGCGATCGCGCTCGGGTCGGCGATGATGTGGGGCGTGAGCCGACACGACCGCGAGCTGCGCGCCGCCCTCGCCCACGTGGGCCAGGACCGGCCGCTTCCCACGGCCGTGCGGGCGTTCGTCGTCGTCCACGCCGTCGACCGGCCGGCCGTGCGCGCCGTCGCCTACGCCCGCGCCCTGCGGGCCACCTCGCTCGAGGCGCTCACCGTCCCACGCGGGGAGCAGGAGGCCGCCGCCCGGCGGGAGCAGTGGGCCGCCCTCGACGTGCCCGTCCCGCTCGTCGAGCTCGCCGCGACGCCGGCGAACCCCGACACCGCGGTCGTCGAGCACGTCGCCACCGCGCGACGGGCGGAGCCTGCCGGGCTCGCCGTCGTCTACCTGCCCGAGCTCACCGCCCGCGGGCCGCTGCGCCGCCTCCTGCTCGGCCGGCGCACCGCGCGGCTGCGCGCCCGGCTGCTCGCCCTGCCCGGCACCGTCGTCACCACCGTTCCCTGGCCTCTGGAGGAGACCTCACCATGACCGACGTCCTCACCGGGGTGACCATCGGGTCACCCGCCCACGGCGGGCACTGCGTCGCCCGCGTCGACGGCCGGGTGGTCTTCGTGCGCCACACCGCGCCGGGCGAGGTCGTCGACGTGCGCCTCACCGAGGCGGGGGAGGGCCGCAAGTTCTGGCGCGGGGACGCCGTCGCCGTCCACGAGGCCTCCCCGGACCGCGTGCCCAGCCGCTGGCCCGAGGCCGGTCCCGGCGGGGTCGGCGGCGCCGAGCTCGCCCACCTCACGCTGCCCGCGCAGCGCCGGTGGAAGGCCGAGGTGGTGCGCGACACGCTGCGCCGCATCGGGCACGTCGAGCTCGAGCAGCCGCTCGAGGTCCACGCGCTCGGCGAGGACGACGCCCGCGACGGCCTGGCCACCCGCACCCGCATCGACCTCGTCGTCGACGACGCCGGCCGGGCGGGCATGTTCCGCCACCGCAGCCACGACGTCGTCGCGCTGGGCGAGATGCCGCTCGCCGTCCCCGCGATCACCGAGCTCGACCTCTTCGCGCCCGGCCGCTGGCAGGGCGTCCCGGCCGGCACCCGGCTCGACGTCGTCGCCCCCAGCGACGGCCCGGCCGTCGTCCTCGCCGACGGTCGGCAGCTCGACCTCGACCACCCCGGCCGCGCGTTCCGGCGCGAGGAGCGTCAGGCGCGTGCCGGCCGGCCCGACCGCGGGCGCCGCCCCCGTGGGCAGGAGGCACCCGCGCAGCGGGTGGCCGTGCGCGAGCAGGTGTCCTCGGCCGTCGGCGACCTGTCCTACCGGGTGGACGCCACAGGGTTCTGGCAGGTGCACCGCGACGCGCCGGCCACGCTCGTCGCCGCAGTCCTCGACGCGCTGCGCCCCGAGCCCGGCGCGCGGGTCGTCGACCTCTACTCCGGCGCGGGTCTGTTCACCCTCCCGCTCGCGCGGGCCGTCGGGGAGCGCGGACGGGTGGACGCCGTCGAGGTCAACCAGCGTGCCGTCAAGGACGCCCGCCGCAACCTCCACGCCGACCCTCAGGCCGTCCTCCACGTCTCCGGCGTCACCGCCACCGTCATCGAGGGCCTGGGCGCGAAGGGCTCGGTCGACGGCATCGTCCTCGACCCGCCGCGGTCAGGGGCGGGGGCGCCGGTGATGAACGCACTCACCGAGCTGCGGCCGCGGCGGCTCGTCTACGTCGCGTGCGATCCCGCCGCGCTCGCCCGGGACCTGCGCACCGCCCTCGACGGTGGGTACGAGCTCGTCGCGCTCGACGCCTACGACCTCTTCCCGCACACCCACCACGTCGAGTGCGTGGCCGTGCTCGAGCCGCGCTGACCGACGCGCCGCACTCCGGGCGTGACTTCACCGCCCGGACAAAGTATCTTGACATCGAGATAACGGGTGGGGCCGCTGCGCCGCACGCCACCGCCCGTGGGACGATGACCGAGCAAGCGCAGCAGCGAAGCGGCAAGGAGCACAAGTGAGCGTCGACAGCTTTGGAGCCCGTTCCACCCTCCGGGTGGGCGAGCAGGACTATGAGATCTTCCGACTGGACGCGGTTGAGGGCCTGGACCGGCTGCCCTACAGCCTGAAGATCCTCGCCGAGAACCTCCTGCGCACCGAGGACGGGGCCAACGTCACCGCCGACCACGTCCGTGCGCTCGCCGCGTGGGACCCGCAGGCCGAGCCGGACACCGAGATCCAGTTCAGCCCCGCCCGCGTCGTCATGCAGGACTTCACCGGCGTCCCGTGCATCGTCGACCTCGCCACCATGCGTGAGGCCATGGCCGACCTCGGCGGCGACCCGACGCGGATCAACCCGCTCGCCCCGGCCGAGCTCGTCATCGACCACTCCGTCGTCGTCGACGTCTTCGGCAACGCCCAGGCCTTCGCCCGCAACGTCGAGCTCGAGTACGAGCGCAACGGCGAGCGCTACCAGTTCCTGCGCTGGGGCCAGACCGCCTTCGACGACTTCAAGGTCGTCCCCCCGGGCACCGGCATCGTCCACCAGGTCAACGTCGAGTACCTCGCCCGCACGGTCATGACGCGGGAGAGCGACGGCGTCACCCAGGCCTACCCGGACAGCTGCGTCGGCACCGACTCCCACACCCCGATGGTCAACGGCCTCGGCGTGCTCGGCTGGGGCGTCGGCGGCATCGAGGCCGAGGCCGCCATGCTCGGCCAGCCGATCAGCATGCTCATCCCCAAGGTCGTCGGCTTCCGGCTCATCGGCGCCATCCCGGACGGCGCCACCGCCACCGACGTCGTCCTCACGATCACCGAGAAGCTGCGCGAGCACGGCGTCGTCGGCAAGTTCGTCGAGTTCTACGGCGAGGGCGTCGCGGCCGTGCCGCTCGCCAACCGCGCCACCATCGGCAACATGAGCCCCGAGTTCGGCTCGACCGTCTCGATCTTCCCGGTCGACGACGTCACCCTGGACTACCTGCGCCTCACCGGCCGCCCCGCCGAGCAGATCGCGCTCGTCGAGGCCTACGCCAAGGAGCAGGGCCTGTGGCACGACGCCACGCGCGAGGCCGCCTACTCCGAGTACGTCGAGCTCGACCTCTCGACCGTCGTCCCCTCGATCGCCGGCCCCAAGCGCCCGCAGGACCGCATCGCGCTGAGCAACGCCAAGGACCAGTGGCGCGCGGACATCAAGAACTACGTCGTCGACGGCAACGACGTCGAGGGCAGCCCGCTCGACAAGGAGCTGGCCGACACCTTCCCGGCGTCCGACCCGCCGAGCCACGACCCGGAGCAGGAGGAGGCCACCGAGGCCGGTCGCCCGGTCCACTCCGCCGCAGCGCCCAGTGCGAAGGACCGCCCGAGCAAGCCCGTGCGGGTGACCCTGGAGAACGGCACCGACGTCGAGCTCGACCACGGCGCCGTCGTCATCGCGGCCATCACCTCGTGCACGAACACCTCCAACCCGACCGTCATGCTCGGCGCCGCCCTGCTCGCGAAGAAGGCGGTGGAGAAGGGCCTGGAGACCAAGCCCTGGGTCAAGACGTCGATGGCACCCGGCTCCCAGGTCGTGTCCGGCTACTACGAGAAGGCCGGCGTGTGGCCCTACCTCGAGAAGCTCGGCTACCACCTCGTCGGCTACGGCTGCACGACGTGCATCGGCAACTCCGGCCCGCTGCCGGAGGAGATCTCCCAGGCGGTCAACGACAACGACCTCGCCGTCGCCGCGGTGCTGTCCGGCAACCGCAACTTCGAGGGCCGGATCAACCCGGACACGAAGATGAACTACCTCGCCTCCCCTCCGCTCGTCATCGCCTACGGCCTCGCCGGGACGATGGACTTCGACTTCGAGGCCCAGCCGCTCGGGCAGGACAAGGACGGCAACGACGTCTACCTGCGCGACATCTGGCCCAGCCCGGCCGAGATCGACGCCGTCATCGCCGGTGCCGTGAGCCAGGAGATGTTCGAGGAGGACTACGCCGACGTCTTCGCCGGCGACGAGCGCTGGCAGTCCCTGCCCACCCCGGAGGGCAACACCTTCGCGTGGGACGCGGAGTCGACCTACGTCCGCAAGCCCCCGTACTTCGAGGGCATGGCGGCCGAGCCGGAGCCCGTCTCCGACATCTCCGGCGCGCGCGTCCTCGCCAAGCTCGGCGACTCGGTGACCACCGACCACATCTCCCCGGCCGGTGCCATCAAGCCCGACAGTCCCGCCGGGCGCTACCTCGCCGAGCACGGCGTCGCCCGCAAGGACTTCAACTCCTACGGCTCGCGCCGCGGCAACCACGAGGTGATGATCCGCGGCACCTTCGCCAACATCCGCCTGCGCAACCAGCTCCTCGACGGCGTCGAGGGCGGGTTCACCAAGAACTTCCTCACCGGTGAGCAGGACTCGATCTACGACGCCTCGATGGCCTACCAGGAGGCCGGCGTCCCGCTCGTCGTCCTCGGCGGCAAGGAGTACGGCTCCGGGTCCTCGCGCGACTGGGCGGCCAAGGGCACGACGCTCCTCGGCATCAAGGCCGTCATCGCCGAGAGCTTCGAGCGCATCCACCGCTCCAACCTCATCGGCATGGGCGTCCTGCCCCTGCAGTTCCCGGCCGGTGAGAACGCCGAGTCCCTCGGGCTCGACGGCACCGAGACCTACGGGATCTCGGGCATCACCGAGCTCAACGAGGGCCGCACGCCCCGCACGGTCAAGGTGACCGCCGCGAAGGAGGACGGCACCTCGGTGGAGTTCGACGCCGTCGTGCGCATCGACACCCCCGGCGAGGCGGACTACTTCCGCAACGGCGGCATCCTCCAGTACGTCCTGCGGAGCCTGGCGAAGACCGCCTGACCCGCGCAGCACGCCGACGGTACCGTTCGCTCCCGCACCAGCGGGCGCGGCGGTACCGTCGGCGTTCCTGATCTCGGCACGGGCCGCGGCCGGCGAAGGAGGAAAGGTCCATGAGCGAGGCCACCGGAGGACTGCCGGAGCTCGACTGGTCGATCCTGTCCGTGCCCACGCCCAGGGCGATGGCGCTCGGGCAGCTCGGCTTCTCCTGGGTCGAGCTCGCCGGGCGGCTGGCGAGCGTCACCCAGGAGGAGTTCACCTGGGAGCCGCGACCCGGCACGCTCAACGTCGTGCGCCGCGGTGAGGAGCGCACGCCGCGCACCCTGGGCACGGGGGAGTGGGTCGCCGAGTGGCCCGGCGCCGAGGACCACCCCGGCCCGCGCAGCATCGCCTGGCTCGTCGCCCACCTCACCGAGGCGTACTTCGAGCGGTGGGAGTGGACGTTCGGCGAGCGGCGCCGGCGCCGTGCCGACGCCGTCGTCCACGGCGAGGTCGACGCAGCCCGCGCCGAGCTCGCCCGCTGGGTCGAGGCGTGGCGCACCGGGGTGGAGTCCGTCGATGACGAGGACTTCATGACGGTGGGCCTGAGCCAGGCGACCGAGATCGACGCCGCCTCACCCTTCGGGCACCTCGTCCTCCACATGAACCGTGAGCTCATCCACCATGGCGCGGAGATCTTCGTCCTCACCGACCTGGTCCGTGCCGCTCCCTGACCTCCGGAGCGGGTAATCTCACCCTTCCTGGTGCCCGGGGCGTTGTCGCGGCGGGCGTTCGTCGGACGTAAGGTGAGGAAGCGATTTGTCGTCTGACCGGAAAGGGGAGCGATGAGCCAGCTCGGACGCATCCGCAGGCCCGCTGACCTGCGCTCCCTCACCACCTCCGAGCTCGAGGTGCTGGCCGAGGAGGTGCGCGACTACCTCGTCGAGTCCGTCGCGAAGACCGGCGGGCACCTCGGCCCGAACCTCGGGGTTGTCGAGCTCACCCTCGCCGTCCACCGCGTCTTCACCTCCCCGCGCGACCGGATCGTCTTCGACACCGGACACCAGGCCTACGTCCACAAGCTCCTCACCGGGCGACAGGACTTCGCCGAGCTGCGCAAGGAGGGCGGCATCTCGGGCTACCCGAGCCGCTCGGAGTCCGAGCACGACATCGTCGAGAACTCCCACGCCTCGACGGCGCTGTCCTGGGCCGACGGGATCGCCCGCGCCCACGAGCTCACCGGGCAGACCGACCGGCACGTCGTCGCGGTCATCGGTGACGGCGCCCTCACCGGCGGTATGGCCTGGGAGGCGCTGAACAACATCGCCGAGGCGCAGGACCGCCGTCTCGTCATCATCGTCAACGACAACGGCCGCTCCTACGCGCCGACGATCGGCGGCCTGGCCCACCACCTCGACGCGCTGCGCACCGCGCGCGGCTACGAGAAGGTCCTCGGCTGGGGCAAGCGCGCACTCCAGCGCAGCGGCCCGCCCGGACGGGTCACCTACGACGCCCTCCACGGCCTGAAGAAGGGCATGAAGGACGTCCTCGCCCCGCAGGGCCTCTTCGAGGACCTCGGCATCAAGTACATCGGCCCCGTCGACGGCCACGACCTGCCCGCCATGGAGTTCGCGCTGCGTCGCGCCAAGGCGTTCGGCAGCCCGGTCATCGTCCACGCCATCACCGAGAAGGGCCGCGGGTACACCCCGGCCATGGAGGACGTCGCCGACCGCTTCCACGCCGTCGGCGTCATCCACCCCGAGACCGGCCTGCCCGTCACGCCCTCGCGCTTCGGCTGGACGTCGGTGTTCGCCGAGGAGATCGTCGAGATCGCCCGGCAGCGCAGCGACGTCGTCGCGGTCACCGCCGCCATGCTCGCCCCCGTCGGCCTCGCCCCGATGGCCGAGGAGTTCCCCGACCGCGTCATCGACGTGGGCATCGCCGAGCAGCACGCGCTCACGGCCGCCGCCGGGATGGCCTTCGCCGGACTGCACCCCGTCGTCGCCCTCTACGCGACGTTCCTCAACCGCGCCTACGACCAGCTCCTCATGGACGTCGCGCTCCACCGCGCGGGCGTCACCATCGTCCTGGACCGCGCCGGCATCACCGGCGACGACGGCGCCAGCCACAACGGCATGTGGGACCTCGCGCTCCTGCGGACGGTGCCGCGCCTGCGCCTGGCCGCGCCGCGTGACGAGGCCACCCTGCGCGCCGAGCTGCGCGAGGCCGTCGAGGTCGACGACGCCCCCACGGTCGTGCGCTACCCGAAGGGCTCGCTGCCCGGGCCGCTGCCCGCGATCGGGCGCGAGGGCAGCGTGGACGTCCTCACCCGCACCGCCGGCGACGGCGGACCACGCACGCTCGTCGTCGGTGTGGGCGCCATGGCGCCCACTGCCGTCGCCGTCGGGCAGGCGCTGGAGGCCCAGGGCATCGGCTCCACCGTCGTCGACCCCCGCTGGGTGCTTCCGGTGAGCGAGGACCTCCTCGACCTGGCCGCCAAGCACGACCTCGTCGTCGTCATCGAGGACGGTCTGGGCACCGGCGGGATCGGCAGCGCCGTGCGCGACGCCCTCGCCGAGGCCGGGCATGCCGTCCCGGTCCAGACCCACGGCCTGCCGCACGAGTTCCTCGAGCACGCCAGCCGCGCCTCGATCGTCGAGCGCTACCACCTGCAGGCCCAGGACGTCGCCCGCCAGGCGGCCGGCGCCGTCGCCGCACTCACCGCCGCGCACGACGTCGTCGAGCACGAGCCTCGCGCCTGACGGTGTCCGGTGTCACCATCGGTGTGCGCGTGTGAGAGTGCTTACGCGGCCGCGTGGTCCTAGGTCCCATGCGGATGACCTGTCCGATTCGTACGGTGGACACAACCGGCAACCGCCGGGAGGAGAGGGAGGCACTAATGGCCACGACCACCATCGACGAGGCACTGCAGTCGGCCGACGCTTGGCGAGGATTCACCCCCGGGCCGTGGCAGGAGTCCGTCGACGTCCGCGACTTCATCCAGCGGAACTACACCCCTTACGACGGCGACGACTCCTTCCTCGCCGGACCGACCGAGCGCACCACCCACATCTGGCGCACCCTGTCGAAGATGTTCCCCGAGGAGCGCGCCAAGGGCGTCTACGACGTCGACGCGACGACGCCCTCGACCATCACGTCCCACGCCCCGGGCTACATCGACCAGGACCGTGAGCTCATCGTCGGCCTGCAGACCGACGCGCCGCTCAAGCGCGCGATCATGCCCTACGGCGGCTGGCGGATGGTCGCCACCTCGCTCAAGACCTACGGGTTCGAGGTCGACCCGCTGCTCGAGCAGGTCTTCACCACCTACCGCAAGACCCACAACCAGGGCGTCTTCGACGTCTACCCGCCCGACGTCCGCGCCGCCCGCAGCGCGCACATCGTCACCGGCCTGCCCGACGCCTACGGCCGCGGCCGCATCATCGGCGACTACCGCCGCGTGGCCCTGTACGGCGTCGACGCCCTCATCGAGGCGAAGAAGGCGGACCGCGCCGAGCTCGACAAGCTCTTCTCCGTCGACGAGGTCATCCGCGACCGTGAGGAGAACAGCGAGCAGATCCGCGCGCTCCAGGAGCTCAAGGAGATGGCGGCCTCCTACGGCTTCGACATCTCCCGGCCGGCGAGCAACGGCCGCGAGGCCGTCCAGTGGCTCTACTTCGCCTACCTGGGCGCCGTGAAGGAGCAGAACGGCGCGGCCATGTCCCTCGGCCGCACGTCGACGTTCCTCGACATCTTCCTCCAGCGCGACATCGCCGACGGCGTCCTCACCGAGTCCGAGGCGCAGGAGATCATCGACGACTTCGTCATCAAGCTGCGCATCGTGCGGTTCCTGCGCACCCCCGAGTACGACCAGCTCTTCTCCGGCGACCCGACGTGGGTCACCGAGTCGATCGCCGGCGTGGGGGACGACGGGCGCCACCTGGTGACGAAGAACTCCTTCCGCATGCTGCAGACGCTCTACAACCTGGGTCCGGCCCCCGAGCCGAACCTCACGGTGCTGTGGAGCGACAAGCTGCCCGAGGGCTTCAAGCAGTTCTGCGCGAAGGTCTCCATCGACACCTCCGCCATCCAGTACGAGTCCGACGAGCTGCTCCGCAGCCAGTGCGGCGACGACTCCGGGATCGCCTGCTGCGTGTCCGGCATGGCCATCGGCAAGCAGATGCAGTTCTTCGGGGCCCGCGTCAACATCGCCAAGGCGCTGCTCTACTCGATCAACGGCGGCCGCGACGAGATCAGCGGCAAGCAGGTCGCGCCGGTGAGCGAGCCGGTCACCGGGGACGTCCTGGACTACGACGACGTGCTGGGCAAGTACGACGCCCTGCTCGACTGGCTGGCCAGGACCTACGTCGACGCGCTCAACTGCATCCACTACATGCACGACAAGTACGCCTACGAGCGGCTGGAGATGGCACTCCACGACCGTAAGGTCCGGCGGACCATGGCCTGCGGCATCGCCGGCCTGTCGGTCGCCGCGGACTCCCTGTCGGCGATCAAGTACGCGACCGTGCGCCCCGTGCGCAACGAGGACGGGCTCGTCGTGGACTACGACGTCGAGGGTGACTACCCCACCTTCGGCAACGACGACGACCGCGTCGACGACATCGCCATCATGCTCGTCGAGCGGTTCATGGAGAAGGTGCGCCGCCACCCGACGTACCGCAACGCGCTGCACACCCAGTCGGTGCTCACCATCACCTCCAACGTCGTCTACGGCAAGCACACCGGCAACACCCCGGACGGGCGCCGGCTCGGTGAGCCGTTCGCCCCTGGCGCCAACCCGATGAACGGGCGCGACAGCCACGGGATGCTCGCCTCGGCGCTGTCGGTGGCCAAGCTGCCGTACTCCGAGGCGCAGGACGGCATCTCGCTGACCAACACGATCGTGCCGTCCGGTCTCGGCCGGACCAAGGACGAGCAGGTGAAGAACCTCGTCGGCCTGCTCGACGCGTACATGGTGAGCGAGGGCTTCCACATGAACGTCAACGTCCTCAACCGGGACACCCTCGAGGACGCCATGGAGCACCCGGAGAACTACCCGCAGCTGACCATCCGGGTCTCCGGCTACGCGGTGAACTTCGTGCGCCTCACCCGGGAGCAGCAGCTCGACGTCATCTCCCGGACGTTCCACGGCCGGGTCTGACAGACCGGAGAACCGAACGCCCCGTCCCCGGTTTCCCTCCGAGACACCCTCGTGGAACAGTCAGGAGGAGGGAGACCGGGGACGTCGGCGTGTACGGACGGCCCGAGGGGAAGGCGGACTCGCAGGAAGGAGCGGGCAGCGTGACCACACCTGAGCACGTGACCGTGAGCGGCGTCGTCGCCCCCGACGGGATCAACGGCGAGTACGTCGCCGTGCCGGAGGACGCGGTGCCCATGCTGCGCCGCTCGGCCGGCACCGCCGGCCTGGCCCACGTGGAGGAGATGAGCCGCAGCGAGCACCTCGCGGCGGTGCGGGCCGGGGACATCGGCTCGCTCCACTCGTGGGAGCTCGTCACCGCGGTCGACGGCCCGGGCACCCGGATGACGACGTTCCTCGCCGGCTGCCCGCTGCGCTGCCTCTACTGCCACAACCCCGACACGCTGCGCATGCGTGACGGCGAGGCCGTCGACGTCGACGAGCTCCTGCGGCGGGTGCGTCGCTACGTCCCGGTCTTCCGGGCCACCGGCGGCGGGCTCACCGTCTCCGGCGGGGAGCCGCTCATGCAGCCGGCGTTCCTCACCCGGCTGCTCGAGGGCGCCAAGGAGATGGGCGTCCACACGGCGATCGACACCTCCGGCTACCTCGGACGCTACGCGAGCGACCGGCTGCTGTCGGCCCTCGACCTCGTCCTGCTCGACGTGAAGTCCGGGCTGCCCGAGACGTACAAGCGCACGACCGGCCGCGAGCTGCAGCCGACGCTCGACTTCGGGCGCCGGCTCGCCGACCTCGACAAGGAGATCTGGGTGCGCTTCGTCCTCGTCCCGGGCCTCACCGACGCCGAGGAGAACGTCGACGCCGTCGCCGACTACGTGGCGTCGCTCGGCTCCGTGAGCCGGGTGGAGGTCCTGCCCTTCCACCAGATGGGCCGGGACAAGTGGGACCGGCTCGGGATGGACTACCAGCTGGGCGACACCCAGCCGCCGTCCCTCGACCTCACCGACCGCGTGCGCGACCAGTTCCGCTCCCGCGGCCTCACCACCTACTGACCCGCGCTCCTTCCCCTCCGGCCTCCCGGTCCCGCCCTCCCCACGAACTCGCCCATCGCCGAGCGCTGGATCGTGCACGGGGTCGGTGTGCAGGATCCAGCGCTCGGCGGGAAGGGGATGGGTCAGGGGTGGGGGAGGCTGGCGACGCCGGGGGGCAGGAAGCGCCGGCCGGTGACGGCCTCGCTCGTGCCGGTGCGGTCGAGGTAGGGCGCGATGCCGCCGTTGTGCAGCGGCCAGCCGGCGCCGAGCACCATCGCGAGGTCGACGTCGCGCACGTCGGCGACGACGCCGTCCTGGAGGAGCAGGTGCACCTCCTCGGCGAGCGCGCGCTGGACGCGGCGCAGGACGCCGTCGGCGTCGAGCGGCTCGGGCAGCGGCCGGGAGCCGAAGAACCGGTCGAGGTCCTCGCGGACGGCCGAGGCCGCGCTCGGCCGCTCGTCGACGGTGAACCGCTCGCCCTCCGCCACCATCCGGGCGAGGCCGGGGGACTGCGGGTAGCGGTCCCCGAGCGTGCGGCGCAGCTCGTCCAGCACGTGCATCGCCACCGCCGGGCCGACGAGCTGGAGCAGCTGGAACGGCCCCATCGGCAGGCCCATCGGGCGCAGCGCGCGGTCGGCGTCGGCGACGGTCGTGCCCTCCTCGAGCGCCCCGAGCACCTCGCCGAGGAGCCGGACGAGCACGCGGTTGACGACGAAGCCCGGCGCGTCCTGGCAGGCGATCGCGCTCTTGCGTGCCCCGGCGGCGACGGCGAAGGCCGTGGCGTAGGCGGTGTCGGAGGTGTGCGGCGTGCGCACGACCTCGACGAGCGGCATCTGGGCGACCGGGTTGAAGAAGTGCAGCCCGACGACGCGCTCGGGGTGCGCGAGCCCGTCGGCCATCGCGGTGACGGACAGGGCCGAGGTGTTGGTCGCGAGGACGCAGTCCGGCCCGACGACCGCCTCGAGCTCGGCGAAGACCCGCTGCTTGACCCCGAGGTCCTCGAACACCGCCTCGATGACGAGGTCGCTGCCGGCGAGGTCGGCGAGGTCGGTGGTCGCGGTCACCCGCTGGCGCAGCTCCGCGGCCTTCGCCTCCGCCAGCCGCCCCGACCGCTGGAGACGGGCGACCTGCGCCTCGACGTGGGCCAGCCCGGCGGCTGCGCGCTCGTCGTCGAGGTCGCGCATCGTCACCGGCACCCGCAGGGTGCGGGCGAGGAGGACGGCGAGCTGGCTCGCCATGAGTCCCGCGCCGAGGATGCCGACGCGCCGCACCGGCCGCGCGAGCTCCTCGGAGGGGGCGCCCTCGGGGCGCCGGGCGCGCCGTCGGGTGAGGTCGAAGGCGTAGAGCCCGGCCCGCAGCTGGTCGGACATGATGAGGTCGGTGAGGGCGGCGTCCTCCGCGGCGAAGCCCTCCTCCTGCGTCGCGGTGCGGGCGGCGGCGACGAGCTCGAGGGCCCGCTGCGGCGCCGGTGCACCGCCCTCGGCGCGGAGCGCGACCGCGGCGCGGCGGGTGGCGACGGCGTCATCCCACGCCGCGGCGTCGGCGGTGTGGTCCGGACGGGCGGGGGCGATGGCTCCGGCGAGCACCTCGGCGACCCACGCGAGGGCGCCGTCGCGGAAGTCCGCCTCCCCGCCGCGCTGGACGGCGTCGACGAGCCCGATGTCCAGCGCCTGCTGTGCGGACAGGGTGCGCTGGCGGGGCGGGTTGTCGATGATGACCTGCAGGGCCGCCTCCGGCCCGACGAGGCGGGGCAGCAGGTAGCACCCGCCCCAGCCGGGGACCAGGCCGAGGGAGGTCTCGGGCAGGGCGAGCGGTGCGGCGTCGGTGGAGGCGACTCGGTAGCGGCAGGCGAGCGCGATCTCCAGGCCACCCCCGAGGGCCAGCCCGTTGACGAGCGCGAAGCTCGGCAGCTCGCGGAGCGTGGCGACGATCCGATGGCCTGCCTGGGCGACGCCGCGCGCGTCGTCGTCGTGGGCCATCACGCTGACGTCGCGCAGGTCGGCGCCCGCGGCGAAGGCCTGCCCGGACCCGGTGACGGCGACGGCCACCACCTCACCCGAGCGGACACGCTCCGCGGCGGCGGCCAGCGCCTCGTCCAGCGCCGCGATGCTCCGCGGGCCGAGCGTGGCCGGGCGGCCGTCGGCGCCGGTGAGTGTGAGCAGCGCGAGCGTGCCCCCGGCGAGCGGGACGTCCTCGACCGTGACGGTCGTGGGCTGGGTGGTCGATGTCATCGTCACTCCCTCGTGATGGGTTTACCGACGACCGACAGTACCGGGTAAGTCGGGCGGCGTCCGTCCGGCGGGGGAGCGAGCAGGGAGTGAGCGGGGGGAGCGGGCGGCTCAGGCCGTGGCGAGTGCCGCGGTCAGCGGACCGGCCGTGAGGTCGACCTGCCACGGGCGGGCGCCCTGGTCGGCGAGGGCAGCCCGGACGGACGGCTCGTCGACGGTCAGCGGCGGCGTCCAGGCGAGCTGCCGCTGCACCGCGGGGGCGAGCAGGTTCTCCTGCGGCACGTGGTGCTCCTCGCCGAGGGCGCGCACGGCGGTGCGGACGGCGTCGAGCCGGGCGGCGGCGGCCGGGTCCTTCTCGGGCCAGGCCCGCGGCGGCGGCGGGGTACCGGTCGAGACCGGCAGGCGGCGCGGCGGGTAGTCCTCCGGGCGCAGCGCGAGCGCACGCTCGACCGCGGCCCACCAGTAGCCGCTGGTGCGGCGGGTGCCCTTGCCCGCGAACTCGGGCAGTGCGACGAGGTCCCGCTCGCTGCGCGGCAGGGCCTGCGCGGCGGCGACGATCGCGCGGTCCGGCAGCACCCGGCCCGGCGCGCGGTCCCGCTTGCGGGCGAGCTCGTCGCGCGCCTGCCACAGCTCGCGGACGACGGCGACGCCCTGGCCGCCGCGGATGGCGTGCATCCCCGACGTGCGCCGCCACGGGTCCACGCGCGGCTCGGGGGCCGGCGCGAGGCGCACGGCCTCGAACTCCTGCTCGGCCCACTCGAGCTTGCCCGCCGCCTGGAGCTCGGCGGCGAGCCGGTCGCGCAGCTCGACGAGGAACTCGACGTCGAGCGCCGCGTACCGCAGCCAGTCCTCCGGGAGCGGGCGCTCGGACCAGTCGGCGGCCGAGTGCTCCTTGGCCAGCGCGAAGCCGAGCTCCTCGGCGATGAGCGCGCCCAGGCCGACCTTCGGCCGGCCGAGCAGACGCGCGGCGAGCTCGGTGTCGAAGAGCCGGTCGGGCTGCAGGCCGAGGTCGTGGAAGCCGGGGAGGTCCTGGTTCGCGGCGTGAAGCACCCACTCCTGCCCGGCGAGTGCCTCGTTCACCGCGTCGAGCCGCCCGACGGCGATCGGGTCGATGAGCACGGTGCCCGCGCCCTCGCGGCGGAGCTGGACGAGGTAGGTGCGCTGGCCGTAGCGGTAGCCGGACGCGCGCTCGGCGTCCGCGGCGACCGGACCGGTGCCGGAGGCG
Source organism: Georgenia wutianyii (assembly GCF_006349365.1). NCBI lineage: Bacteria > Bacillati > Actinomycetota > Actinomycetes > Allobogoriellales > Allobogoriellaceae > Georgenia > Georgenia wutianyii. Next base: position 1,925,083 of record NZ_CP040899.1, on the reverse strand, counting down.
AGCGCCTCGACCGCGGCGGCGAGACCGGCGTCGGTCTCGATGACCGGGGGAGTGCCCTCGTGCGGTTCGGTGACGGGGACCAGGTGGGGCGTCTCGACGTCGACGGGCTCGGTCATGGACCCAACGGTATGCCCCGGCGCGGCCCCGGCGCCCGGTGGCGCGCGGTGGTGGACCTATGGTGACGAATGCCCCACGGTCACTGGTGGGGACGCAGCGCGGTGACGCCCTCCGGGAGTGGCTCCAGGCCCGCCGCGGAGGCGGCGAGCTCGGTCCACGCGTCGAGGTGCGGCCCGAGGTCGGTGGTGTTCGGCGTCCACGACGCGCGCAGCTCGATCTCGACCGTCCGGCCGCGCAGTGCGAGCCCACCGAAGCTCTCGGACAGGACACGCGTGACCGTGCCGGACAGCGAGTGGTAGCCCGCCCCGGCACTCTCCAACGCGTCGGTGAGCCATGCCCAGCCGACCTCCCCGAGCAGCGGGTCGGCGCCCATCTCGTCCTCGAGGGTGGCGCGGGCCATGACGATGATCCGGAACGTGCCGTTCCACGCGCTCTGGCCCTCGGGGTCGTGGAGGACGACGAACCGGCCGTTGCCGAGCATCGTCTCGGGGTCGGTCGTCGGGTTGACCTCCGCGGTGAGCGCCAGGGCGTAGGGCGCGATGCGCGTGGGCGGTGGCACCTCCGCGAGGTGCACCTCGGGCCGCTGGCGGCGTCCTCGCAGACTGAGGAGCGCGTCCTCGAAGTCCGGCGGGATACGCGAACCGTCGCTGTTCACCACTCCAGGCTAGGCCGGGCCGGCCCGAACCCGGGAGGGGCGCGCCGGTAGACTCGCCGGGCCCCGTCGTCACCGACCCTGGAGGATCCCGTGGCCGACTTCCGCCCGGTTCTGCTCGGCACCGATCTCGGCGTGTACTCCATCGCCCGGTCCTTCCACGAGGCGTACGGCGTGCGCTCGATCGTCGTGTCCAACCAGCTCCGCGGCCCGATCGACCACTCGCGGATCATCGACAACGTCCTCGTCGGTGCGGGCGCCGGGGAGGAGGAGACGGTCGCCGCCCTGCTCGACGTCGGGCGTCGCCACGCCGGGACCCCGCTGCTGCTCATGGTCAACGCCGAGCACGAGGTCGAGCTCGTCGTGCGCAACCGCGCGGCCCTCGAGCCCCACTTCGTCATCCCGTTCGCCTCCGGGGAGGTCCTCACGGCAGCCGCCGACAAGGAGGTGCTCGCCGCGACGTGCGCCCGCCTCGGGATCGCCACGCCCGCCTCCCAGGCGGTCGACCTCGCCGACGCCGGGCAGGAGGGCTGGGCGCCGCCGGCGCTCGACCTCACCTTCCCGGTGGTCCTCAAGCCCGCCGTGAGCGCCGAGCACCTGCTGCTGTCCTTCGCGGGCAAGCGCAAGGTCTACACGGCGACGACGGCGGCCCAGGCCGATGACGTGCTGCGGCGCCTCGCCAGGGCCGGGCTGCGCGACGTCGTCCTCGTCCAGGAGCTCATCCCGGGCCACGACACGCAGGGCCGTACGGTCACCTGCTACGTCGACCGGGCGGGGGAGGTGACGCTCATGGCGTCGGGGCAGCTGCTGCTCCAGCTCCACGAGCCGACGATGATCGGCAACTCTGCGGCGATCCTCACCGAGCCGCAGCCGGAGGTGGAGGAGCAGGCGGCCGCGATCCTCCGCGAGCTCGGGTTCACCGGGTTCGCCAACTTCGACGTCAAGGTCGACCCGCGTGACGGTCGCGCGCACTTCCTCGACCTCAACCCGCGCATCGGGCGCCCCAACTACTACCTCAACGTCGCCGGGCGGAACCCGGCCCGCGCCGTCGTCGCCGACTTCGCGGCCGAGCTCGGGCTCGGCGGTCCGGTGGCGTCGCCGCTGTACCGGCCCGAGCAGGAGGTGGGCGTCTACTCCTACCTGCCGTGGTCGCTCGTGCGGCGCTACCTCACCGACCCCGGTCTGCGGCGGACGGTGGCGCGCGTCCACCGGACGCGGCGCTTCACCCACCCGCTGGCCTACGCCCTGGACCGCGACCCGCGCCGGACGTTCTACCGCGCGGCGTCGACCGTCAACCTCGTGCGCGACTTCCGCGCCCACTACCCGGAGCCGACGCCGACCGGCCTGTGAGCCTCAGCCCTGCGCGGCGCCCTCGGCATACTGCGCGGCGAACTCGGCCGACGGCGGGGTGGGAGTGATGACGTCGATGAGCACGCCCCCGGGGTCGACGACGATGAAGTGCCGCTGACCCCAGTCCTCGGTGCGGATGTCCCGCGCGAGCGGCAGGCCGGCGCGGCGGACGAGGCGGTCGTACTCGCCGTCGACGTCGGTGACCTCGAAGTTGAGCAGGACGCCGGACGCGGGCCGGCCGAAGCCGGCGGGCACGCTCTCGTGCGTCGGGTCGAGGAGCGCGAGCTCGTAGGCCGGGGGGCCGGGGCGGTGCAGGCTGACGTACCAGTCGGCGGCGAACGTCACCTCGAAGCCGAGGTGCTCGGTGTAGAAGCGGGTGGAGCGGGCGAGGTCCTCGGTGCCGAGGACGGGGTAGAAGCTCGTGAGTTCCATGGTTGCCTCTCTCGTTGGCGTACCTTGGGTACGTCAAGAGTGTCACGTACCTGAGGTATGTCAAGAGGGGTGGGGCGATGACGAGCAGGGCCGACCAGCGCGAGGCGACCGCGGCGGCATTCGTGTCCGAGGCGCGTGCACTCTTCGCCCGCGAGGGGTACGCCGCCGTGCCGCCGGCCCGGATCGTCGAGGCCGTCGGCAGGACCAAGGGCGCGCTCTACCACCACTTCGGGAGCAAGCTCGGGCTCTTCCGGGCCGTGGTGGAGCAGGTGCAGCGCGAGGTGGGGGCGCGCGTGGCGGCCGCCGCCGAGCAGCACACCGACCCCTGGGACCAGCTCGTCGCCGGCTGCGAGGCGTTCGTCGCGGCGGGGGCGGACCCCGACGTCCGGCGGATCATGCTCGTCGACGCCCCGGCCGTGCTCGGCTGGGCGGAGTGGCGGGCGATGGACGAGGCGTCCTCGGGGCGGCTGCTCGCCGAGGTGCTCACCGAGCTGGTCGAGGAGGGCACCCTCGAGCCGCAGCCGGTGGAACCGCTCGTGCGGCTGCTGTCCGGGGCGATGAACGAGGCCGCTCTCTGGCTCGCCGAGCAGGGCGGGGAGGGCGACCTCGAGGCGGTCACCGCCGCCCTGCGCCGCCTGCTCGACCCGCTGCGCGTCAGGCCCGGTGGACCGACACGGTGACCGAGACCGTCACCGCGAGCGGCTCCGGCAGTGCGGCGACGGCCGCGAGGAGCTCGTCCCTGTCGAGGTGGTGGGCGCTGGGGCCCATGAGCGCCTCGTGCACGACGTCCGCGTGCGTGAGCGTCGCGCGGTAGCGCACGGCCCGTTCCGCCGTCGTCGTGAAGTCGGCGAGCTGACGGGCCAGCCGGGCCTCCTTGTCCGGGGCCACCGTGAGCATCCCGAGCGGGCCGATGATCTCGGCGAGGTGGTCCTGCGCCGGCGCGACGACCACCAGCCGCCCCCCGGGCGTGAGCACGCGGGCGATCTCCGCCGGGTTGCGCGGGCCGAAGACGCTGAGCACCGCCGCGGCCGAGCCTGCGGCGAGCGGGAGCGGTTGCCACACGTCCGCGCGGACCGCCGCCAGGCGCGGGTGGGCCCGGGCGGCGCGCCGGGACGCGTACGGGGAGATCTCGACGTCGACGCCGAGCGCCCGGGGGAGGGCGTCCAGCACGGTGGCGAGGTAGTAGCCGGTGCCACCGGCCAGGTCGAGGACGAGCGGGTGGTCGGCGTCGTCGGCCGCGGGGACGTCGCGGACTGCCTCGGCGAGGGCGCGGGCGACCGGCTCGTAGTGCCCGGCGGCGAGGAACGCAGTGCGCGCCGCGACCATGTCGGCGGTGTCGCCCTGGACCGCCGGCCGTGCGCCCCCGAGCAGCGTGAGGTAGCCCTGCCGGGCGATGTCGAAGGCGTGCCCCGCCGCGCACCGCACCGTGCGCTCGGTCCGGGTCAGCGTCTCGGTGCACACCGGGCAGCGCAGCCGGTCCATCACGAGGTCGAGGGGCGTCTCCATGTCACCCGCCACCCTATGCGCCCCACGATCGCCCGTGTCTCTCCCACCCGCCCCGCGCCCCGCGCCTCCCCGCCGTGCCCCCATCTCCACCCCCGTCACGCGCCGAGCGCTGGATCCTGCACGCGCTCGCAGCGCGGCCGCGCCGCTGACCCGCCGAGCGCCAGGCCGTCCCGTCCCGCACCCCCTCCGCCGAGAGCTGGATTCTGCACGCACGCAGCGCCCCCGCCGAGGGCATCGGAATCTGCCACTACGTCGGGCCGAGGGGCCCGAGCTCGCGTGTCAGAACGGCGTGTCGAGCGCGTGTCGCGTACTTGGTGGCAGCTTTCGTGCGCTGGTGGGTGGGGGCGCACGATCCAGCGCCCGGCGGAGGGGGAGTGGGAACCAGCGCTCGGCGAAAGAGGGAGGAGGCGCCGGTAGGCGTGGCGGGGGAGTGAGGGGGCAGCCGGGGTGGGGAGCGGCTGGCTTAGGGTTGGGGGGTGCTCATCCTGCTTCCCCCGTCGGAGTCCAAGTCCAGCCGTAGCCGGGGCAAGCCGGCCGACCCGACGGCGGTGAGCTTCCGGGAGCTCGTCGCGCCCCGGCGGACCGTCGCGGCCGAGCTCGCCGCGGTGAGCGCCGGGCCCGACGCGCTCACGGTCCTCGGCGTCGGCCCGAGCCTGGCCGAGGAGGTCGCCCGCAACACCCGGCTCGACACCGCTCCGGCACTCGCGGTCGGCGAGCTGTACACCGGCGTCCTGTACGACGCGCTCGACCTCGCGGGCATGGACGCCGCGGCCCGGCGCCGCGCCACCCGCTGGATCGTCGTCGTCTCCGCGCTCCACGGCGCCCTGCGCCTCGGCGACCGGGTCGCGCCCTACCGGCTGTCGATGGGCGTCACGCTCCCGGGCACCGGCCCGCTCGCCCGCTTCTGGCGCCCCCACCTCGAGGAGGTGCTGACGACGGCGGCGGGGGACGGCGTCGTCGTCGACTGCCGCTCCTCGACCTACGCGGCGGCAGGCTCGCCCCGCGGGGAGGCGGCCGAGCGCTGGGTGCAGGTGCGCGTCCCCGGCGCCAGCCACATGGCCAAGCACACCCGCGGCCTCGTCGCCGGCCACCTGTGCCGGACGGGGACAGCGCCCCGCACACCGGAGGCGCTCGCCGAGGAGCTCGGCGACGCGTTCGTCGTCCACGGGCTCACCCCGCCGGCGCGCCCCGGAAAGCCGTGGGTGCTCGACGTCACCCCGGGGCAGGCGGAATAGAACGCCGGGCGCCCGGTTGGACCTCGGGTAGGCCACCCCGACGAAAGGCGTTCGATGCCGCTCCCGCTCTCCATCCTCGACCTCGCGACCGTCGCCCGCGACCAGACCGTCGCCGAGTCCCTCGCCGGGACCGTCGCCCTCGCGCGGCAGGCGGAGACGAGCGGGTACTCGCGGGTCTGGTACGCCGAGCACCACAACATGGCGGGCATCGCCTCCTCGGCGACGTCGGTGCTCATCGCCCACGTCGCCGCGCACACGTCGAGCATCCGGCTCGGGTCCGGCGGCGTCATGCTGCCCAACCACTCCCCGTTGACGATCGCCGAGCAGTACGGCACCCTCGCGACCCTGCACCCGGGGCGCATCGACCTGGGCCTGGGCCGCGCGCCGGGCACCGACCAGAACACGATGCGCGCCCTGCGCCGCGACGTCACCTCCGCCGACTCCTTCCCCGACGACGTCCTCGAGCTCCAGGGCTACCTGCGCGGGCAGTCGCGGATTCCCGGCGTCGACGCCTACCCGGGCAAGGGCACCGACGTGCCGCTGTACATCCTCGGCTCCTCGCTGTTCGGTGCCCGCCTGGCCGCAGCGCTCGGCCTGCCCTACGCGTTCGCCTCGCACTTCGCGCCTGCCGCGCTGCACGAGGCCGTCGCCCTGTACCGCAGCTCCTTCCAGCCCTCCGACCAGCTCGCCGAGCCCTACGTCATCGCCGCCTACAACGTCGTCGCGGCCGACGACCAGGCCGACGCCGAGCGCCAGGCCCAGGAGGTCATGCGCAGCCGGGTGGCGCTCATCCTGCGCCCGGGCACGGAGTACACCGACGAGCAGGCCGACGCGCTGCTGCGGTCCCCGCAGGCCGGGCACCTGCACCAGATGATGACCTACAGCGCGGTCGGCACCCCCGACGTCGTGCGGGAGAAGGTCACCGCGTTCGCCGAGGAGAGCAGGGCGGACGAGCTGATGATCGCCCACCAGAGCCCCCGGGTGGAGCAGCGGCTGCGCTCGGCGGAGCTGCTCGCGGAGGCGTACCTCACCTGATCCCGACGGAGCCCCCGGCTCCCGCGCGGCCTAGGGTGGGGGGCGACGTGAAAGGGGACCAAGTGGAGCACAGCATCAGGCTCGTGCCGCTGGACGACGCGGAGTTCGCGGCGCTCACGGCAGATGTCGACCTCCCTGTCGAGCAGTCGCTCGCCTGGGACGCCTACGACCGCGCGGTGCCGGGCCGCTGGCCGTGGAAGCGCTTCGTCTTCCAGGTCGACGAGCAGCCGGCCGCGGTGCTGTCGCTCTCGGAGTACGTCGGGCGCGGGTTCCGCTACCTGTGGGCCAAGCACGGCCCGGTCTGGCTCGTCGAGCCGACGCCGGAGCTCGAGCTCGCGCTGCGCGAGCGGCTGGTCCACGGCGTGCACGCCGTCGACCCGCGGCTCGTGTTCGTGCGCCTCCACGCGGCGCACCCGGCCGAGGACCTCCACCCGCTGCTGCAGTCGGTGACCTACGACCGCACCGTCGTCGTCGAGCTCGCCGGCCGCAGCGACGACGACCTGCTCGCCGGCATGAAGAAGCGCGGCCGCCGCGACCTGCGCAAGGGTCTGCGCGAGCAGCCCGTGGACTGCACCGAGGAGACCGGCATCAGCGCCGAGGGCTTCGCCGAGCTCTACGAGGTCCTGCGCGAGACCGCCGAGCGCGACGGCTTCGGGGCCCACCCGATCAGCGTCTACACGACGATGCTCGACGCGCTCGGCCCGCAGCACGCACGGCTGTTCGTCGCGCGCCACGCCGGCGAGGTCCAGGCCTGGGTCATCGTCACCGTGCACGACGGCGCCGCGACCGCCTACTACGCCGCGAGCACTGAGGCCGGGCGCGCCCACGACGCCGCCACCCAGCTGTACTGGCACATCATCCGCACGCTGCGCGACGAGGGCGCCAGGACCTTCGACTTCATGGGCGTGGGCTCGGAGATCGCGCCCTCGCTGGAGGCACTGACGACGATGAAGACGAAGTTCAACCCCGAGATCGCCGAGGTCGCCCCCGCGTGGGACGTGCCGGTGCGCCCGTGGGCCTACCGCGCGCTCACCAAGGCGCTGGCCGCCAAGCGTGCCGCCGTCGCCACCGCCCGCCGCGCCGTGCCGGCGGTCCGTGGGGACGAGACCCGTGAGGAGGAGACCGCGTGAGCCTTCGTCCCGTCGACGACGCCACCTACCGCGAGCTCGCCGCCGGCCTCGCGCTGCCCATCGAGCAGGCGCCGGTGTGGGCGGCGTTCGACGCCGTCGTCGCCGGCCGTTCCCACTGGGGCCGCCTGGCCTACGAGGAGGACGGCGTGCCCGCCGCGGTCGTCTCGCTCGCCGAGGTCCGGGGTCCGGGCGGCTTCCGCTACCTGTGGGCCAAGAACGGGCCGGTGTGGCTCGTGGAGCCGACGGCGCAGCGGGAGGCGGCGCTGCGCCGCGAGCTCGCGGCGCGGCTGCGGCAGGTGGACCCGCGGCTCGTCTTCGTGCGCCTCCACGCGCTGCACGAGGCGCCCGACCTGCGCCCGGTGATGCAGGGCATCACCTACGACCGCACGGTGATCGTCGACCTCGACCGCAGCGAGGAGGACGTCTTCGCCGCGATGAAGCAGCAGGGCCGCCGCGCGATCCGCAAGGCGATGAAGGACGAGTCCCTCACGGTCACCGAGGAGACTGGCCTGGACGAGGCCGCGTTCGCCGAGCTCTACGAGGTGTTCGTCGAGACGGGGGAGCGGGAGGGCTTCGGCCCGCACCCGGCCCGCCGCTACCTCGACATGCTCACCACCCTGGGCCCGGAGCACGCGCGGGTGTTCGTCACCCGGCGCGACGGGCGGGTGCTCGCCTGGGCGCTGGTCCTCGTCAACGACGGTGCGGCGCTGTACTCGGTGGGCGCGTCCAACGCCGAGGCGCGCAGCGCCTACGCCGCCGACCTCCTCCACTGGCACGTCATGAGGACCCTGCTCGCCGAGGGCGTGCGCTCCTACGACCTCGCGGGCGCCGGGTCCGAGCGCTTCCCGGGCCTGTCCGGGCTCACCCAGTTCAAGACGAAGTTCGAGAAGGAGATCACCGAGGTGGCTCCCGCGTGGGACATGCCGGTGCACCCCCTCGCCTACGACGCGCTCGTCCGGGCGCTGGGCGCCAAGCGCTGGGCCACGGCGCAGGCACGCGGCCTGCTCTCCCGGGTCCGCGGGCGCCGCAGCGCCTGACGCGCCGCCCGGTCCACCGCTCTGGGACACCCCTCCGCACCTCTGGGACGCCCCCTGGCGCGCGCCACGCGGCCGCGAAGGGGCGTCCCAGAGGGAGAGGCTCAGCCGATGATGGTCGAGCCGGTGTAGAGGTGGAGCACCGGCAGGCCCATGGCCTCCCGGGCGCGCGACGCCCAGTCCCGGCGGAAGGTGTCGTCGAGCATCTTCGGGGTGGTGACGACGACGACCTCGGAGGCACGGAAGCCGTTCGCCGCCTGGAGCAGGGCGGGCAGGGGGTCGTCCTGGACGACCTGCCCGTCGGCCGTCGCGCCGGATGCGGCGAGCAGGTCGAGGGACCGGCGCAGGGCCTCGGCCGCCTCGGTCCGCGCCTCGCGGTCGTCGGGGTCGGGGTTGGTGATGTCGGACCACAGCCGGCGCAGGTCGAGCAGGCCGAGGTCGTTGACGACCTCGTGGAGCACGTTGTGCTCGGTGTCCGCCGGCACGAGCACCTGGAAGCGGACGTCGCGCTCGGCGTAGTAGTCGACGATCTGGCGCACGTCGGTGTCGAGAAGGGCGTCCTCGGTCAGGACGATCACGGTCTCGCTCACGGGTCCTCCAGTCGGGTCGGTGATCGGTCTGTCAGCAGCGCAGGACGGCGACGTCGCGGCCGGGCAGGGTAAGGACGTCGCCGGCCACGCTCGCCTCCCCGGTCCAGCCGAGAATCAGCTCGCGCACCTGGCCGCGCACCGGGATCTCGCGCGGCTCCTCGTCGAGGTTGACGACGACGGCGATCGCGCCGCGGTACATCGCCAGCCAGCCGCCGTCCTCGGGTGCCGTCACGCCGGTGTCGGCGCGCACGCCGCTGGCGAGGTCCGCCTCGGTGTGCCGCAGGCGTACGAGGTCGCGGTAGAACTCGAGCAGCCGGGCGTGGCGGGGCTCGTGGGCCTCGTCCCAGTCGAGCTTGCTCGCCTCGAACGTGCTGCGCGCCTGCGGGTCGGGCACCTCGACGTCCTCGCCGTAGACGTCCTCCCAGCCGTGGGAGGCGAACTCGGCGGTGCGGCCCTCGCGGATCGCCTGGGCGAGCTCGGGCTCGGAGTGGTCGGTGAAGTACTGGAAGGGGGTGCGTGCCCCCCACTCCTCGCCCATGAAGAGCATCGGGGTGTAGGGGCCGAGGAGGACGAGCGCGGCGGAGACGGCGAGGCCGCCGTCGTCGAGCGCGGGCCGGTCCCCGATCGCCCGGTTGCCCACCTGGTCGTGGTCCTGGGAGAAGACGACGAACCGCCGGGCGTCCACGTCGGCAGGCACCGGAGCGCCCCACTCCGTGCCGCGGAACTCGGAGTACGTGCCCGCGTGGACGAAGACCTCGCTCAGCGCCTGGCGCAGGGTCTCGGTCGTCCCGAAGCTCACGTAGTAGCCGTGCCGCTCGCCGGTGAGGCGGGCGTGCAGCGCGTGGTGCACGTCGTCGTCCCACTGGGCCGTCATCCCCAGCCCGCCCTCGGCGGTCGGGGTGACCATCCGCGCGTCGTTGAGGTCGGACTCAGCGATGAGGGACAGCGGCCGGCCGACCTCGCGCTCGAGCTCGGCGACGGCCTCGGACAGCTCGGCGAGCAGGTGGCGCTCGGAGTCGTCGATGAGGGCGTGGACGGCGTCCAGGCGCAGCGCGTCGACGTGGAAGTCGCGCAGCCAGCGCAGCGCGTTGTCGATGACGAACCGGCGCACCGGCCCGGCGTCGTCGCCGTCGAGGTTGACGGCGGCGCCCCACGGGGTGTGGTGACGCTCGGTGAAGTACGGGCCGAACTGTCCGAGGTAGTTGCCCGACGGCCCCAGGTGGTTGTGGACGACGTCGAGGCAGACGGCCAGGCCGCGGGCGTGGGCGGCGTCGACGAAGCGCTGCAGCGCCTCCGGCCCGCCGTACGGGGCGTGGACCGCGTAGAGCGCGACCCCGTCGTACCCCCAGCCGAACTCGCCGGGGAAGGCGGCCACGGGCATGAGCTCCACCATGTCGACGCCGAGGTCGACGAGGTGGTCCAGCCGCCCGATCGCGGCGTCGAGGGTGCCCTCGGGGGTGAACGTGCCGACGTGCAGCTCGTAGACCACCGCGCCGAGGCTGGAGCGGCCGGCCCACCCGTCGTCGGCCCACGGGTAGGCCGCGGCGTCGAACGTGCGCGAGGGGCCGTGGACGCCCTCGGGCTGCCACGGGCTGCGCGGGTCGGGCAGGCCGGGGCCGCCGTCGAGGTGGAGGAGGTAGTCGGTGCCGGGGGCGACCGGTTCCGGCGTCGACCACCAGCCCCCGTCCCCGGCCACCATGGGCACGCGCCCGGTGGGCAGGGAGATCTCCACGCGCTGCGCCTGCGGCGCCCAGACGGTCACTGGCTCAGTCATCGGCACGTTCCAGGAGGGCGACGGGGTGGGGGTCGAGGAGGTCGGCCAGGCGGCACGGGCCGCCCGGGTACTCCCGGCGGGTGAGGACGTCGCGCCACCGGCCCTCGGGCAGGACGACGGAGTGCTCGCCGAACCCGCCGAGCGCATCCAGACCCCGGGCGAGGCGGGTGACGACCGTGACGGCACGAGGCCCGGCGACGTCGGCGCGCGCGAAGGCGATCGCGTGGCCGGTGGACGTCGGCAGCGGCAGGTACTGGGCCTCCGCGCCGACGAACGCGTCCGCCTCCCGGCGCCGCAGCCGCAGTGCCTGCGCGGTGAGCGCGAGCTTGACCTCGTCGAGGGAGCCGGGCGTCGCGCCCGCGTCGAGCCGTTCGAGACGGGCGTCGAGCCCGGCGAAGTCGACGGGACGGCGGTTGTCGGGGTCCACGAGGGAGGTCTGGGTGACCTCGGTGCCCTGGTAGACGTCGGCGACGCCGGCGATGGTGAGCTGGAGGAGCTTGTACCCCAGGACGGCCGCGCGGACCGAGGCCGCGGTCGTGCGGCCCCACGCGGTGAGCGCGGCGTGAACCTCGGGGTGCTCGAGGATCGCGCTCGCGTAGGCGAGGAGCGACTCCTCGCGCTCGGCGTCGGGGTCGGTCCACGTTGTCCAGGACTTCTGCTCGCGGACCGCCTTGGTGAGGTAGTCCCGCAGCCGCTGCGCGGAGATGGGCCCGTCCTCCGTCCACGTGCCGGCGACAGTCTGCCACAGGAGGTTCTCCGCGCGGCCGTCGAGGTCGGTCGGACGCAGGTCCGCCGTCGCCACGCGCAGCCCACGGACAAGCTCGAGCCACTCGTCCGCGTACTCGGACAGCACGCCGATGCGCGCGCGCACGTCCTCCCCGCGCTTGGTGTCGTGGGTGCTGCCGGCGGTCATCGTCGCCGGGTGGGTGTACAGGGCCTGGGTCGCCCACGCGTGGAGCTCGTCGACGCTGATGCCGAAGCGGCGGGGCGAGCCGCCGACCTCGCACAGGCTCACCAGGTGGGTCCACCGGTAGTAGGCGGTGTCCTCCACGCCCTTGGCCATGACGGCGCCGCACGTCTGCTGGAAGCGGACGATGAGCTCGGCGCGGCGGGCGTCGTGCACCTTCCCGGCGCTGCCGACCTCGTTGCCGAGCACGAGCTCGACGACGAGGTCGAGGGTCTCGTGGCGGTCCTCGTCCAGCCTGGCGCGCGCGTGCTCGGCGGCCTCCCGCACCACCCGCTCGGCGAGCGGCGGGGCGGGCTCCCCGGGCACGACGTAGGCGCGGTAGCGGTCGAACGCGACGAGCAGCTCGACGACGCAGTCCTCGAGGGAGCGCAGCGTGTGGTCACGCAGGCGCACGTCGTGGTCGCACAGCTCGCGCAGGATCGTGGCGAGCCGGTGCACCTCGGCGTACAGCGAGGTGGCGATGACCTGGCGCTTGGACTCCGCGACGAGCGCGGAGAGCTCCCCGCGGGAATCCCCGGCGATCTCGGTCATGGCGGTGCCGAGCGCGCCCGAGCCGGACGGGTCGGTGAGCACCGAGTTGATGCGCCAGGCGGCGTCGTAGCCCGTGGTGCCCGCCACCGGCCAGTCCGCCGGCAGGGTCTCGTCGCCCTCGAGGATCTTCTCCGCGACGACCCAGGCCCCGCCGGTCGCCTCGTCGAGGCGCTGGAAGTAGTCGCGCGGGTCGGCCAGGCCGTCGGGGTGGTCGATGCGCAGCGCGTCGACGTGGCCGGCGGCGATGAGCTCGAGAAGCACGCCGTGGGTCGCCTGGAAGACGTCGGGGTCCTCCATGCGCACCGCGGCGAGGGTGTCGACGTCGAAGAACCGGCGGTAGTTGAGCTCCTCGTCGGCCACCCGCCAGTACGACAGGCGGTAGAACTGCCGGTCGAGGAGGTCGGCCAGCGGAAGGTGCTCCGTGCTCGGGCGGACGGGGAAGACGTGCTCGTAGTAGCGCAGCACCGGCTGCTCCCCGGCCTCCGGCTCGCTCGGCACGACCATCTGCTCGACCCGCAGCTCGCCGGACGCGAGGGCCTGCCCGATGCGCTGCCCGAGGACGGGCATGAGGATGCCGGGACGGTCGAGCTCGAGGTCGAGGTCGAACCACGCCGCGTAGGGGGAGGCGGGCCCCTCCTTGAGAACCGACCACAGGGCCTTGTTGTGCCACACGGGCGTGGGGACGGCCATGTGGTTGGGCACGACGTCGACGACGACCCCGAGGCCCGCGGCGTGCGCCGTCGTGCACAGCCGCTCGAGGGCCTCGCGGCCGCCGAGGTCCGCGGAGATCCGCGAGTGGTCGACGACGTCGTACCCGTGCGTCGAGCCGGGCGCCGCCTGGAGGACGGGGGACAGGTAGAGGTCGGTGACGCCGAGGCGGGTGAGGTAGGGCACCAGCCGCTCGGCGTCGGCGAAGGTGAGGTCCGGGCTGAGCTGGAGGCGGTAGGTGCTCACCGGCAGCCGGCGCCCGGGGGCGGGGAGGTGTGCGGTGGCCGCGGAGGCGGCTGCGTCCGGGCTCATGCGGCGGCCTCGCGGGGGCAGACGAGGATGACGGTGCTGTAGGGGGAGAGCTCGACGGTCTCCCCGGGCGCGTACTCCGCGTGCTCGTTGTCCTCCGCGTCGCCGTGGGGGTCGGTGTTGATCGCGGTGTTCCAGGCCTTGCCGTGGTGCTCGTCCGGGATCGTGAAGGTCACCGGCTCGGCGGCACCGTTGAGGAGGATGAGCAGGCTGTCGTCGACGATCCGCTCACCGCGGGTGTCGGGCTCGGGGATGGCGTCGCCGTTGTAGGAGATCATGATCGACCGGGCGAAGGACTGGTGCCAGTCCTCCTCCTCCATGTGCTCCCCCGACGGCTTGAGCCAGGAGATCTCCCCGACCTCGGACTGCCCGCCGTGGCCGGGGTCGCCCGCGAAGAAGCGCCGGCGGCGCAGCACCGGGTGCTCGCGCCGCAGCGCGACCATGCGGCGGGTGAAGTCGAGGATCTGCTCACGGTCCTCGTCGAGGTCCCAGTCGACCCAGGCGAGCTCGTTGTCCTGGCAGTAGACGTTGTTGTTGCCCTGCTGGGTACGGCCCATCTCGTCGCCGTGGGAGATCATCGGCACGCCCTGCGAGAAGAGCAGCGTGGCGAGGAAGTTGCGGTGGCGGCGCAGCCGCAGCGCGCGGACCTCCGGGTCGTCCGTCTCGCCCTCGACGCCGCTGTTCCACGAGCGGTTGTGCGACTCGCCGTCACGGTTGTCCTCGCCGTTGGCCTCGTTGTGCTTCTCGTTGTAGGAGACGAGGTCGCGCAGCGTGAAGCCGTCGTGGGCCGTGACGAAGTTGATCGAGGCGACGGGGTGGCGCCCGGAGTGGGCGTACACGTCCGCCGATCCGGTGATGCGCGTGGCGAACTCGGCGAGCGTCGAGGGCTCGCTGCGCCAGAAGTCGCGGACGGTGTCGCGGTAGCGCCCGTTCCACTCCGTCCACAGCGGCGGGAACCCGCCGACCTGGTAGCCGCCCTCCCCGAGGTCCCACGGCTCGGCGATGAGCTTGACCTGGGAGATCACCGGGTCCTGCTGGATGATGTCGAAGAACGCCGAGAGGCGGTCCACCTCGTGGAGCTCGCGGGCCAGCGTGGAGGCGAGGTCGAAGCGGAACCCGTCCACGTGCATCTCGGTGATCCAGTACCGCAGCGAGTCCATGATCATCTGCAGCGTGTGCGGGGAGCGCATGAGCAGGGAGTTGCCCGTGCCGGTCGTGTCGAAGTAGTGCGTCTTGTCGTCCTCGACGAGCCGGTAGTACGACGCGTTGTCGATGCCCTTGAAGGACAGCGTCGGGCCCAGGTGGTTGCCCTCGGCGGTGTGGTTGTAGACGACGTCGAGGATGACCTCGATGTTCGCCGCGTGCAGCGCCTTGACCATGGCCTTGAACTCCTGCACCTGCTCGCCGCGCGTCCCGAAGGCCGCGTAGCCGTTGTGCGGAGCGAAGAAGCCGATGGAGTTGTAGCCCCAGTAGTTGCTCAGACCCTTCTCCTGGAGGTGGGGGTCGTTGACGAACTGGTGGACCGGCATGAGCTCGATCGCCGTGACGCCGAGCGTCGTGAGGTGCTCGATGATCGCCGGGTCGGCGATGGCGGCGTAGGTGCCCCGGATCTCGTCCGGGACCTGCGGGTGGAGCTCGGTCAGGCCCTTGACGTGCGCCTCGTAGATGACCGAGTCGTGGTACTGGTGGCCCGGCGGGCGGTCGAACTCCCAGTCGAAGAACGGGTTGATGACCACCGAGTACATCGTGTGGTCGGCGGAGTCCTCGGTGTTGCGCCTCGTCGGGTCGGTGAAGTCGTAGGAGTACAGGGACTGGTGGCCCGAGATGTTGCCGTCGATGGCCTTGGCGTACGGGTCGAGGAGCAGCTTGGACGGGTCGCAGCGGTGCCCGTTGGCGGGGTCGTACGGGCCGTGGACCCGGAAGCCGTAGCGCTGCCCGGGCTGCACGGGGCGGAGGTAGCCGTGCCACACGTGGCCGTCGACCTCGGTGAGGTCGACGCGGGTCTCGGTGCCGTCGTCGTCGAGCAGGCACAGCTCGACGCGCTCGGCGACGGAGGAGAAGAGGGCGAAGTTGGTGCCGGTCCCGTCGAAGGTGGCACCCAGGGGGTATGGACGTCCAGGCCAGGGCTGCATGAGCGATAGGTTCTCATCACAGCGCCGATCCGGCCTGTGAAAGCGACTTCCTCACAAAGGAGGACAACTCCGATGTTCGATCTCCCGGCCGAGTGGCAGGTGGCACTCGAGGCCGTCGGATGGATCGGCTCAGCCATCGTCGTCTGGTCGATGATGCAGCAGCGGATCCTGCGGTTGCGCCTTTACAACCTCATCGGGTGCCTCATCCAGGTTCTTTACAACGGCGTGCTCGGGGTGTGGCCCGTCGTCGCGCTCAACGTCGTCCTCGCGATCGTCCAGGTGGTGAACCTCACTCGTCTGCTGCGCGGGCGGGACGACCCCGCCTCCTACGCCGTCGTCGACGTCCCGGCGGACGGCGCGCTGCTCGGCGGGCTGCTCGGGCGCCACCGGGAGGACATCGCCCGATTCCAGCCGGGCTTCACGCAGGCGTCGAAGGACGCCGACGCGTTCGTCGTCCTGGCCGGCGACGAGCTCGTGGGTGCCGTCGTCGTGCACGACGCCGGTGACGGGATCGCGCAGATCGAGCTCGACTACGTCACCGAGAAGTACCGCGACTTCTCGCCCGGGCGCTTCGTCTTCGGGCGCAGCGGCGTGCTCGCCGAGCGGGGCTACCGCGCCGTGGTCTCGGCCCCGGACCTCGTCGAGCCGTACTACGAGCAGATCGGGTTCCGCCGCGAGGGCGAGCGGTACGTCCTCGACCTCGTGACCGCCTCCTGAGCCGGCGAGCTCAGCGGCCGGCGGACAACCGCTCGAGCAGCCGGCCCAGCGTCCGAGCCTCCTCGGAGGACAACGGGGCGAGGGCGTCGCGCTCGATCCGGCCGAGGTCCGGGCACAGCCTGTCGTAGAGGCGGCGGCCGCGCTCGGAGACGTGGACGACGACGCGCCGGCGGTCGGCGGCGTCGACGTCGCGGTAGACGAGCGCGGTCTCGGCCAGCCGGTCGACGACGCGGGTGAGGGTGGGCCCGGTGAGCCGGGCCGCCGTCCTCAGCTCGCGCATCGTCCGCGGCCCCGCGAGGGCGAGGCGCTCGAGGACGCGCCACTGGTCGTAGGTGAGGTCGTGCTCCCGCAGGACGGCCTCGGCCTGCGCGCGGAAGCCGACCGCGATCGCGTCCAGGAGGTCGACGGCGGTCCGAGGGGTGTCGCCGGTCATGACGTGGTCCGCTCTTCCCAAAGCAGTGACGCGGGGGCATAGTGGCCCCACCTCGGCCCAACGTATCCCGAACGGACATTCGTGGCCGGACGACGCGCAGGGCGGGGGCGTGGGCGACGACGACGTTCGAGTGGCGCTGGTGGTCCCGCTCCAGGGGCCGGCCGGCATCCTCGGTCCGTCCTGCGAGGCGGTGGCGGCCACGGCCGTGCGCGCGGTCAACGAGGACGGCGTGCTCGGCCGGGCCGTCCGGCTCGAGGTCGTCGACGGGGGAGCCCCGCCCGCGCAGGTGGCCGCCGAGGTCGGGCGGCTGCTGGCGGCCGGGCGCGTCGACGCCGTCACCGGGTGGCACATCTCGGCGGTGCGGGAGGCGCTCGCGCCGGTGACCGCGGGCCGGGTGCCCTACGTGTACACCTCGACCTACGAGGGCGGTGAGGGGCGGCCGGGCGTCTTCTGCACGGGCGAGACGCCGGCGGGGCAGGTGGCGCCGGCGCTGCGCTGGCTGCGTGACGAGCTCGACGTGCGGCGCTGGTTCGTCGTGGGGGACGACTACGTGTGGCCCCGCCGGTCGGCGTCACGGACCGTCGAGTACGCCCGCGAGCTCGGCCTGGAGCTGTCGGGCGTGGCCTACGTGCCGCTCGGCACCACTGAATACTCTGCGGTCCTCCGCTCGGTCGAGGCGAGCGACGCGCAGGGCGTGCTCCTCTTCCTCGTCGGCCAGGACGCCGTCCACTTCAACCGGGCGTTCGCCGCCCGCGGCCTGGACGCGCGGATGGTCCGGCTGAGCTCCCTCATGGAGGAGAGCGTGCTGCTGGCCAGCGGGGCGGCCGCCACCCGCAACCTCTACTCCAGCGCCGCCTACTTCCGCTCCCTGGCGACGCCCGACGCGCTGGCGTTCGGCCGGGAGTACGTCGCCCAGCACGGGCCGCACGCCCCGCCCCTGAACAACGCGGCGGAGTCGTGCTACGAGGGCCTCGTCATGCTCGCGGGGCTGGCCCGGCGGGCGGGGAGCCTGCGCCTGGGGGACGTCGTGGCGAGCGCCGACGGCACCGGCTACGACGGCCCGCGCGGCCCGGTGCACCTGCGTGGCAACCACGCCCACCAGCGGATCCACCTCGCCGCTGCCGACGGCTACGACTTCGACGTCGTCGCCTCCTTCTGAGGGCGGACCCCGACTGGACGGAGGGACCCTTGACGGGCAAATGCTTCCAGATGAAACTGTTTCAACTGGTCCCACTGGAGGTAAGCCAATGCCGACTTACGCCTTCCGGTGCAGCTCCTGCGCGGAGTTCACCGTCATCCTGCCCATGGCCGCCGTGCGCCAGACGCACGCCTGCCCCACGTGCGCCGCGGACGCGCCACGCGTCTACGGCTCACCCGCCCTGCTCGGGACGCCGGCCGCACTGCACCGGGGGATCGACGCCGCCGCGGCGAGCGCCGAGACCCCGCAGGTCGTGCGCGCGGTCCCCGCCGGGGCACCCGGCCCTCGCGGCCGACGGTGGAGCCCGTTCACCGGGCCGCGCCCCGTCAACGCCGCCGCCCGCGCCGGCGGCCCCCACCCGGCTCTGCCCCGGTGGTGAGGTCGTGGCCGCCGTCGGCTTGGTCTACGTGGGGGCGGTGCTGTTCGTCAACGGCATCATGCTCCTCGGGCACGTCACGCCGAGGGCCGTCGCCCCGCTCAACTTCTTCGTCGGGGCCCTGCAGGTCCTGACGCCGACCTACCTCATCGTCCTCGCCGCCGGTGACCCGGCCGCGATCGCCCTCGCTGCCGGACTGTACTTCTTCGGCTTCACCTACCTGTGGGTGGGCGTCAACTCCGTCACCGGGTGGCCCAACGACGGGCTCGGCTGGTTCTCCCTCACGGTCACGGTCGCCGGCATCGTCTTCGCGATCTACTCCTGGACCGTCGTGGGGGACCGGGCGTTCACCGTCCTGTGGCTGCTGTGGGCGCTGCTGTGGCTCGCCTTCTTCGTGCTCATGGCGCTGCGCCGCGACGACCTCGGCCCCGTGGTCGGGGTGCTCGCCGCGAGCTACGGCGTCATCACCACCGGCGGCCCGGGACTCCTGCTCCTCGGGGGCTGGTGGGAGGACTCCGGGACCCTCGCCGCGGTCCTCGCCGTCCTCGGGCTCCTCATGGTGCCCCTCAGCTTCCCCCTCAGCCGTGTGCTGAGAGCCAGTCCTGCCCCACCCCAGCCGGCCGGCACCGCGGCCGCCGACGAAAGGAACTCCCATGCCTGAGGTCGTGTTCAGCGTCGACCAGAGCAAGTCCATGCGGGACCAGGCGGTCCCGGGCCACAACCGGTGGCACCCGGACATCCCGCCCGCCGTGACGATCAAGCCGGGCACCGACATCCGGGTCGAGTGCAAGGAGTGGACCGACGGGCAGATCGGCAACAACGACTCCGCCGACGACGTGCGGGACGTCGACCTGTCCGTCGCCCACATGCTCTCCGGGCCCATCGCCGTCGAAGGGGCGGAGCCGGGAGACCTGCTCGTCGTCGACATCCTCGACCTCGGACCGGTGCCGCAGGCCGAGGGACCGAACTGCGGGGAGGGTTGGGGGTACTCCGGGATCTTCGCCAAGGTCAACGGAGGCGGCTTCCTCACCGACTACTTCCCCGACGCCTACAAGGCCGTGTGGGACTTCCAGGGCCAGCAGTGCAGCTCGCGCCACGTCCCGGGCGTGAAGTACACCGGGATCACCCACCCCGGCCTCTTCGGCACGGCTCCCTCCCCGGAGCTCCTCGCCAGGTGGAACGCCCGCGAGCGGGCGCTCATCGCCACCGACCCCGACCGCGTGCCGCCGCTCGCGCTGCCGCCGCTGGAGGCCGGCGTCCTCGGGGGCACCGCCGAGGGGGACATCCTCGACCGCATCGCCCGGGACGGTGCCCGCACCGTGCCGCCACGGGAGAACGGTGGCAACCACGACATCAAGAACTTCACCCGGGGCAGCCGGGTGTTCTACCCGGTCCACGTCGCCGGCGGTCTGCTGTCGGGAGGCGACCTCCACTTCAGCCAGGGCGACGGCGAGATCAACTTCTGCGGCGCCATCGAGATGGGCGGCTTCATCGACTTCCACGTCGACCTCATCAAGGGCGGCATGGAGACCTACGGGATCCACAACAACCCCGTGTTCATGCCCGGCCGGGTCGCACCCGTGTACTCCGAGTACCTCACGTTCATCGGGATCTCCGTCGACCACCGCGACGACACCAACCTCTACATGGACGCGACCGAGGCGTACCGCAACGCCTGTCTCAACGCCATCGAGTACCTCAAGAAGTGGGGCTACACGGGGGAGCAGGCCTACCTCATCCTCGGCACCTCGCCGATCGAGGGCCGTATCGGCGGCGTCGTCGACATCCCGAACGCGTGCTGCTCGCTGTTCCTGCCGACCGAGATCTTCGACACCGACATCCGTCCGGGCGGCAGCGGCCCGGTCTACACCGACCGTGGCCAGGTGGCCGTGACCTCCTGACCCGAGGAACGAGCAAGGCCCCCCGACCGCTGGTCGGGGGGCCTTGCTGCTGGTGGGCGATACTGGGTTCGAACCAGTGACCTCCTCGGTGTGAACGAGGCGCTCTACCACTGAGCCAATCGCCCGTGCTGGACGATGCTAACGCACCGGCGGGCGTGGTCCCAAACGGCTCACGGGTCGAGGTCCTGGGCGACCCGCTCGGCGAAGACCTGCTGCATCCGCAGCGTCACCGGGCCGGCACGCAGCTCGCGGCCCTCGAGGACGTCCACCGGGACGATGCCGCGCGTGGCCGATGTCACGGCCGCGTGCTCCGCCGCGCGGAAGTCCGCGAGCGGGATCGTCGCCTCCCGCACGGGCAGGCCGGCCTCCGCGGCCCACTCCAGGACGAGCTCGCGGGTGACCCCGGCGAGGCAGCCGGACTCCAGCGGCGGGGTGAGGAGCTCACCGCCGGTCTCGAGGAAGAGGTTGCTCGCCCCGCCCTCGCACAGCTCCCCGCGCGTGTTGGCGAGCACGGCCTCGGTGCCGCCGTGGCGGCGGGCGTGCTCGATGGCCAGGACGTTCTCGGCGTAGGAGGTGGACTTCGCGCCCGTGAGCGGCGAGCGCTCGTTGCGCACCCAGGGTGCGACGACGAGCGCGGTGCGGGCGGGCGCCGGCGCGCTGCCGGGTGCCGGGTGGGCCACGGGGTGGCTCTCGGCTGTGAGGAGCAGGGTGGGCGTCGTGGCGGCGCGGGCCGGACCACCCGCTGCCGGTCCCGCGGTCCAGGTGACCCGCAGGCGTCCGGTGGGGCCGTCGAGGCGGGAGGCGAGGTCGCGCGCGGCGTGGGCGACGACGTCGAGCGGCGGGGTGGGCAGGCCGACGATCTCGGCCGAGCGTGCGAGGCGCGCGAGGTGGCGCCGCAGGGCGAACGGCGTGCCGTCGATGACGACGCACGTGTCGAAGACCCCGTCCCCGACGAGCAGGCCCCGGTCGAGCGCCGTGACGACGGGCTCGTGGGCCGGTCGGACCTCGCCGTCGAACCACACCAGGGTGCTCATGTGATCAGCCTCCCACGGACGCCAGGGAGACGAGCCGGGCCGCCTTGAGCTCGGTCTCGCGCCACTCGGCCGCCGGGTCGCTGCCCCAGGTGATCCCGGCGCCGGTGCCGAAGTGGAGGGTGCCGGCGTCCTGCGGCGTCCACCAGAAGGTGCGGATGCCGACGGCGAGCTCGGCGCGGCCGGCGTCGGCGTCCACCCAGCCCACGGCGCCGCAGTACGGGCCGCGGGCGACCGGCTCGAGCTCGTCGATGAGGCGCAGCGCGCTCGACTTCGGCGCCCCGCTCACCGACGCCGGCGGCAGGGTCGCGTCGAGCAGCGCCGACCACCCGGCGGGGTCGAGCGGCTCGCGCAGCGTCCCGGCCACCCGCGAGACGAGGTGGACGAGCCCGGGGTGGTGCTCGACGGCGCAGAGGTCGAGGACCTCGACCGTGCCGGGGGCGCACACGTGCTGGAGGTCGTTGCGGACGAGGTCGGTGATCATGACGTTCTCCGCGTGGTCCTTCTCGGTGAGGTCCTCCGCCCGGGCGCCCGTGCCCTTGATCGGCCCGGAGACGACCTGCCCGTCGCGCACGGAGAGGAACAGCTCGGGGGAGGCGGTGACCACCCACGCCGGATGCTCCGCCGCCCCGACGGGCACGTGGACGACCCCGCCGTAGGGCGCCGGGTTGCCCCGGGCGAGCGTGGCGGCCAGCGGCCGCGGGTCCGGCTGCCCGGGGAGCGGGGCACGCAGCACGCGGCAGATGTTCGCCTGGTAGACGTCGCCCTCCCGGACCGCCTCGCGCACCCGCCGGACGGCGGCGAGATAGCCGGCCTCGTCCAGCGAGGAGGTCCACGAGGAGGCTCGCGGGCCCTGCCACGGGACCTCCGCGTCGAAATTCGACGGCGTGGCCATGGTCACATCGGGTGCTTCTGGGGCCACATCGGCGAACCTCCAGCCGGTCACCTGGCCCTCGAAGGTGGCCACGACTGCCCACCACCCCGACCGCAGTGCGTCGGGGTATTTACGCAGGTCAGCGCACTCGACGAGGGTTCGTGCGGAGACTCCGGGGAAGTGTGCGAAGGGCTCCGACGGCGTCGTGCGGGAGGGGGTCCGGCTCACCGAAACCACGCTAGTGGCCCGAGTTGGACTCTCGGCCGACCCCGGGTTAATGTTGTCCACGGCAGCAGGGACAAGCGCCCGGCTGCAACGCGGATGTGGCTCAGTTGGTAGAGCATCACCTTGCCAAGGTGAGGGTCGCGGGTTCGAGTCCCGTCATCCGCTCGAGGTACCACCCCCCGGTGGGGCAGTACAAGCCTCAGGGTGGCGTGGCCGAGAGGCGAGGCAGCGGCCTGCAAAGCCGTATACACGGGTTCGAATCCCGTCGCCACCTCGGTTGTGAAGCAAGACATGGGCGATTGGCGCAGCGGTAGCGCGCTTCCCTGACACGGAAGAGGTCACTGGTTCGATCCCAGTATCGCCCACCAGAGAAGTAGCAAGGCAGAAGGGCCGCGCGGAGAGATCCGGGCGGCCCTTCTGCTTGTGCCCACCCCGAGCTGACCCCAACGCCGACCCCAACGGGGGTAGTCGACGACGCACCTGTCACTGCGGACCTGGCACAGTGGCCTCGCCCGGCGCTGTCCGTGCCGATGCTTCCAGGTCCCGTATGACGGACAGTCCTTCCTCGAGGTAGGCGCCTGCCTGCCCGACCGGGACCCTGACCCGCAGGGTCGCGCCGACGGGTGCCACGGCGAGGTCGGAGAGGGGCACGCGGGTGACAGGGCCGCTCGAGGTGGTCGAGAGGGGAGCGTTGTCCATCGCGGCGAGGGTCCTGGCCGTGGGCGGGTTCCTGAAGTCGATCCGCCACGCGTTCACCGGTGTCCCCGCGGCGTTGGTCTCGATGAAGACGATGGAGTCGGGCACCTCGACAAGGGTCGTGCCGCTCGTCGCGTCCCTGCTTCGGGAGCCGCTGGCGACTCGGCCGGCGCTGGAGGGGGCGTCCCGTTGCCGGTAGCCGCCGCCACGGGAGCGGATCAGCCCCTCCAGCTGCCGCCGCAGGTGCTGGCCCCAGTCGCTGACGTTCCGTCCGGAGGCGTCCACCGAGCTGTACGGCTCCGGCGTGTAGTTGGTGACGGACTCGTTGAGGGTCTGTGCCGGTGTGCCGTCGGGACGCGAATTGATCGGCGCTTCGCCGGTGGCGACGAGCGGGTGCACCGACGGGTCGGGGGTGTCGGCCAGGGCGGTGCGGTGACCCGGCCCGTGCCGCGCCGTCGTCGCCCCGGTGGCGTCGACCTCGCGGAAGTGCTGGACTGCCTGGTCCGAGCGCCGGGCGGTACCGCCCGCCAGGGCCGTGTCCGTGTGCGACTGGAGCAACCGCTGGGGGGCGCCCCGCCCCCCGGAGACGACGTTGTAGGAGCCGCCCTGGGCGTGCACCGAGTAGGGCGCCCCCGGCCGGCCCGACAGCGACATCGGCTGCCACATCCCGTTCAGCCGCACCCACTGGTCGCCGGCCTCCAGGGGCGGGAGGTCCGCGGCTGCCTGGGCGTTGAAGGCCGCGAACCCGGGGCCCTCCGGCGTGAACCCGTAGCGCCCGGCCAAGGTCTCGCGCATCCGGAGCGGGTTCGCGGTCGGGACGAAGTCCGGGCTCAGCTGGAACGGGCGAAACCCGATCCCCTCCATCATCCAGCGTGGCGTCACCGGCTCCGCCGACGGGCGGAAGAGGGCACTCCCACGCCGGTGCAGGCCGCTGACCGGCACCCACGCGGTGCCCGTCCCGAGGGCTCCACCGCTCAGCCCGGCCCAGAACATCTGCGAGCCGAGCTCCGTGCCGCTGATGCGACCGGCGACCAGGTCGTCAGCCAGGTCCAGACCCGTGCCGACCATCCCCGACGGGGCCCCGACAAGCCCGGCGCTCACCGCGTTGGCGCCGAAGCTGCGCCACCCCGTCAAGGACGCCGCCGGGCCGCCGAAGAACCGGGTGGCGACGGCGTTGGTCACCCCGGGGGACACCAGGGCGCCGCCGGCGCCGACCAGCCCGTCGATGGCGCCGCTCTTCACACCCGACCACGTGCGGTCGGCGACGTAGGCGGTGTCGAAGCTGTGCGCGTCGTCGGTGAGCGCCAAGAGCCCTTCTCCACCGGTCGCGCCCGCCAGCTCGAGCCCACCCCGGGTCCCCGCACCGGCCAGCGACCCTGCCCCGAGGGCGAGCGCGGTCGTGCCGATGCCGGTCGCACCGGCCGCGAACACCGCACCGGCCGCCAGCCCGCCGGACAGCCCGGCGGCGACACCGAAGGCGACGTCGCGGGTGATCTCCAGGGCGATCACGGCTCGCTGCGCCCCGTGGATGTGGGCCTCGTTGAACATCCGGCCGGCGACCTCGATACGCCTGGCGGCGGTCTCCGCAAGGACGAGCTGCCGGGCGGCCTCGCCGTAGTTCCCGATGAGGAGTGCCAGCGCCTGTCCGGCAAGGGCGGCGTCGACGAGGTCCGACTGGATCGCCATCGCCCGCGACGGGTCCTCAGCGTCACCCAGCCACCCGGCGATGGCGCTGATGATCGGGTGGTCCTCGTTCACCTCGGCCTGGGTCTCGTAGTGGACGTACCCGGTTGTGCGAAGATCTCTGGTCCGGCGCGCCCCGTCCCGGAACGCCTCCTCGATCCGGGCACGCATCTGCGTCACCGCGGAGGCGGGGATGACGACCCGCTCCCCGTGGTGGTACGCGACGAGCCCGCCGGGCTGCCGCGGGTCCGGCAGCAGGGCGGCCAGCTGGTCGGTGACGTGCGTGAGCTGGGCGACGACGTCGGTGTCGCTCGTCTCGAAGATCCGGGCCACGCGTTCGACGTGTCGCGCCGCCGCGCCCGCCTGGCGTGCCTGCCCGAACTGGGGCGCAAGGCTCTCCAGCTCCCGGCGCAGGACCTCGCGGTCGGCACGGGACAGGCCCGGTCGTTCGAGCGCGGCCATGATCCGGTCGACCTCGGCGTCGACGTCGGCCGGCTCGGTGTACTGGACGCTGGACCGTTCGGTGAGGATCCGGGGAGCAGGCAGGTCGCTGTCTCGCGCGGCCGGCTGCCGGGAGCGTGGCCCTCGCCGCTTCACGGGCCGGTCCGCGGCCCGCCGGGCGCGGTCCCGCTCCTGCAGCACGCTCCGCAGGCGGGCCAGTCCCCGCTCGACGCTCGCGAGCTCCGGGGTGGAGCTGGTCTGCCGGTCCCTCCACTGCTCGAGCGCGACGATCTCGTCGACGAGGGCGGCGTGCTCCCACGACTCCACGTCCGGGGAGCCGACGAGCCACTCGTCGACGGACCTCGCCAGCCCGGGGGACGCACCCGTCACGGTGGCCGCCGTCGTCCCGCGCTCGCCGCCCCGGCCGACGGTCAGCGTGTGCGCCTCGGCCTCGTGGGCGGGCCCCGGTGGGGGACCGCCCTGTCGCTGCTGCAGCACGTGGGCGATCTCGTGGGACAGCAGGCGCATCCCCCCGGTCGTCCCCGGCTGGTAGCGCCCGCGGGCGAAGCCGACCGACTCGCCCACGGTGTACGCCGCGGCGCCCAGTGCGCGGGCGGTCCCCGCGACGGTGTCGTTGTCGTGCACGCTCACCGTCGACAGGTCCTGCCCGAAGCGCTGCTCCAAGGACCTGCGGGTCCCCGCGTCGAGCGGGTGACCCGTGCCCCTGGTCGAGGGCGCGGCCGCGGTGGACGCCGGCCGCTGCTGCGACCGGCGGCCGGCGGCCCAGGACGGGCCCATCAGAGCTCGTCCGTCGGAGTCGGCCACGGGTCCCGGTCCGGGCGCGGGCCCGCTGCCTCGGCGTCGTCCGGGAGGCGGTCGCGTTCGAGGTGGTCATAGATGTCCTGCCCAGGACCCGACGTCCCGTCGTCGCCGGTCGTGCCCCGCAGCACCGCCAGGTCCGCGTCGCTGAGGCCGAGCTCGCCGAGTCCCGCGAAGTCGTTCTGGCTGATCGTGACCTGCCGTCCCGTCCGTCCGCCGACCTCGAAGGTGATGCGGCGAACCGATCCGGGCTCGTCGCTGGTCGGGGAGTACTGGACCTCGTAGGTGATCGAGTCCAGCACGCTGACCTCGACGCTCCCGTCGGCGGTGGGCACCCGGAGGCGGGTGCCCTGGGCCCGGATCGCGACGTCGACCGTCCACCCCAGGTCGTGTGCCTTGCGGATGACGGCCTCGATGCCCCGGTTCTGCGTGCGAAGGTTGAAGGTGTCGGGCGCGAACCACAGCCCTTGGAGCAGCTCCGAGCCGAAGCCCGGGCCGGACATGTGTGCGCGGTGGAAGCCCCTGAAGAACGAGGCGAGCCGGGAGCGCAGGGCCGGTCGCACCCCGAGCCCGCCGAGCTCGGAGGCACTGAGGGTGTAGCGCTCCAGGCCGACCTCCGGCAGGGACCTGTCCAGGCCCTCGGTGATGCGGCCCTCTGCCGTGGCCACCACCTGCGTCTGCTCCACGTCCTGGAACCTGTCGAACGGACGCCGGGTCGCCCGCCCCCACTCACCGGGTGTCTCGGTCCCCCTGATGTGCGGGTCGCCGAGGGCCCGCAGCCGCTCCCGCGCGCGGGCGACGAGGGAACGGGCGCGCTCGAAGGCCAGGCCGAACTCGACCGGGGTCATCGTGGCGAACCGGCGCAGGCCGTCCAGGGCCTGCTGTGCGGCGGTCAGCTCCTGAGTCATCGTGGCGACTACACCCGGCGTGTGGTCGACCGGCCGGGGCAGCGCCTCGACCGACCGGCCGGCGGCGAACCCCTGGCGCAGCTCCTCGAGGTCGGCGGTCAGCTGGTCCACCCGCGAGTCGCGGCGCGGTTCGCCGTGCTCGCCGAGGCCGGCGGCCAGCCGTTCCAGCCGGCGTACCCGGGCCTCCAGCGTGCCGCGCGAGACCCTCCCGTCATCCGCCGTCGTGGCTCTGAGGCTGTCGACGATGACGCCGCGGTCGCGGTCGGTCAGCATGCCGGCACGCTCGAGGCTCTCGACGGCGCGGTCCAGCCGCTGGGTCAGCTGAGCGTTCCACGCCCGCCGGTCGCCCAGGTCGGCATCCGCCGGGTGGCGGATCCGGCGGGTCACCTGAGCTCGCATCCGGGCGAACGCCGCGGCGTCCAGCGCCGCGACGTACCCGCGCCGGGGCTGGTCGTAGCCGTTCTGGAACAGGTCGAAGTAGAAGTCCACCTGACCCTGGAGGTTGGCGATGTCCGCCTCGATGTCGCGCGCGTGCGGAGAGCCGGTGCTGACGGCGGCGGCGAGCTCGCCCATCCGCAGACGGATGACCTCAGGCAGCTTGTGGAGCTCGAGGAGCGCCTCGAAGGCCAGCGAGTCGGGGTGCGGCTGGCCCCGGGTGCCGCCGAGGACGGCCGCGACCCGGTCGAAGGTGATCCGGACCAGACCGACGAAGCCCTGATAGCGGCGCAGCTGGGCGATCGTGCCCGCGTGCGCGCGGACGTCGGCCGCGGTCGCGCGAGCCCCGGCGACGACGTCGATGCTCCGGACCAGCCCGAACGCATCGGTCTCGAAGTGCACCCGCACGGAGTTCGACTCACCGGCCTGCTCCCGACGGAACCCGATCCCGTCCGCGACGCCGGGCGGCAGCAGCGAGGCCAGTGACGGGTCGGGTGCCGATGGTGGTCGGCGGTCGACGTCCGCGTCGCCACGCGGCCCGGGCGGCTCCGCGCCCGTGGGGGACGCCGCGGCCTCCGACGTCGTTCGCGGGCTGTCCGCCTCCGGGCCCGGGCGAGGCACGTCCCCGTCCGTCACGGTTCGGGTGCCCTCTCCGACCGCCGGACCCTCCGGGACACCGGGCTGGGCCGACCTCCGCAGCTGCTCGGCACGTCCGATGAGGTGGGACCCCGCGGCCATGCCGTTGGCCTGGAGGGCGCCGCCGAGCAGCATCATGATCGCGGCCCGCTTCTCGCTGTCCGACCCCGGCCCGTTCATCACGGCCCTGATCTCTGCGAGCGTGTGGATGTTGACCAGGATCAGCCCGAGGTGGTCGGCGCCGGCACCGACGATCGCGATACCGCGGCCCGTGGCGCCGACCACCCGCAACGCGGCCGAGCCGCTGCGCGTGCCGCGCGAGACCACCTTCCCGATCGGCCCCGCGAATGAGCTGAGCACGTCCACGACGTCGAGCCAGGTCGAGAGGTCGTCGAAACGCAACGTGTCCGCGGATGCCTGGTCCGCCAGCCGGTATGCGGCCGGCACGGCGCCGACCATCCCGATCGGCACCATCAGCGCGAGGGACGCCCCGCCGGTGAACGGCGCGGCCACGAGGGCGGCGATGGCGGCGGCGTTCGCGACGGCCTCCACCGTGCTCATCGCGATCGCCGTCGGGTCGGCCTCCACCCGGATCGTGAACTGGCGCCCCGTCGTCCCTCCTGGTGTGTCGGGGATCTGCAGTCTCAGGTGGCCCCGACCGAACGCGTTGTACCGCTCGAAGAGGGCCTCCACCGCCGCGAGGACGGCCTCCCTGCGGCGGATGACCGGGTCGTCCGGGTGGCTCCCCGTGCCCCGTCCGTGGGCGTCGCGCCCGCTGGTCAGCTCGTAGGCGTCCACGACGACGCTGTGCTCCTCGGGCGTCGTGGTCGAGAAGATCTCGATCAGCGGCTGGAGGGCGGTCCCGGTGTCGGGGACGAAGGCCACGGTGAGGATCTCGCCGTGCCCGCCGGTCCCGATGCGGGCGGTCCGGCGCTCCATCACCCGCCGCATCGCCTCCAGCTGCGCGACGATCGGCCGGCGTTGCAGCTCGCTGAGGTCCGCCCGCGCGGACTCCCTCTCGTAGTCGCGGATGAGCCGCGCCAACCTGCGCCCGGCGTCGGGGGAGGCCGTGTCCCTCAGGCGGTCCCTGCGGTCCTCGAGCATGCCCCGCAGCTCGGGTGCGAGGTCCGGGTCGCGCAGGAGCTCGGCAAGGATGTCGAGCTCCTGCTGGACCTGGTCGGTGTCGGTCAGGGCGGAGGACAGGGACCGCTGCGCCAGGTCCTCCTGAGTCCGGATCCAGATCGGGACGACGGCGGTCGAGGGGTACCGGCGGACCTCGTCGTCGCCGTCCAGCCTCGGGTCGAGGATGCCCCGGACCAGGTAGAGCCCCGGGCCGAGGTCCTCGAAGGAGATCTCCTCCTCGCACCGGTCGCGGGTCACCTGGCCGACGAAGTCGCGGATGACGGAGCCGGCGAGCCGCATGAGGGCGGCGACCCCGGCGATCGTCACCGCACCCACGCCGATCCCCGAGCCGATCATCGTCGTGACGGCCACGGCGATGGTGGCCGGGTCGAGGTCCTCGGTGGCGGACTCGGCGAGGGTGCGGGCGTCTGCCGCGAGGTAGCCGGCCTCCTGCCCGAGGTGGTGGCCGAGGACGTCGCGAGCGCGGGGCTGATGGCCGCTGCCGAGCGGCTGCCGGGCCGTCTCCCCGAGCACGGCGTCGAGCTCGCCCTGGGGGACGGTCTCGATGTTGCTGTCGGCGGCCCGGCGCACGTCCGAGTCCGGCACGCGGAGCACCTCGAAACGGTAGGTGAACCCTCCGAACGCGTCGGCCAGGTGGTCGTAGACGTCGCCGAAGACGACATTGAGCCGGAACACGTGCGTGCTCGAGATCGACGCGGCCCAGCCCTCGGACCGGTGCAGGTCCGGCACGTGCGTCAGCGTCGAGGGGAACGGGGGCGCGTTCCGGTCGCCCAGGGTGTCCACCATCCGCATGTCGGTCGCGGTGCCCGCCACCTGTGTCCGGCGCTGGAAGCGCCGCCACAGCTCCGTCCGCACGTCGCCCTGGACGCCGGCGCCCGTCAGCTCGCCGCGGACGAGCGCGTCCACCAGTGCCGGCTGCGAGTGGACGAACCGGATCAGCTGCACCGCGTCGCTCACCGAGACGTTCGCGTCGTCGCCGGGTCCGTCGACCCGCGACGGCGCGCCGTCCGCCTGGGGAGCGGGCACCGGTGCCAGGCCCCAGAAGCGTCGGAACGACGGGTCGTCGAACAGGGCCTCGTCGATGCGGATCTCGTCGACCGCCAGCACATCGGGCCACAGCGTGGTGTAGAGCCCCTCGGCGGCGTGCGTGAGGACGGTCCCCAGGGCGACCGAAGGCCGCAGCAGCGGCAGGGCCTCGAGTGCCCAGTCCCGGACGGTCCCTGCCAGGGACTGCAGGTGGGCCAGCGCGATCGGCTGGGTGTACCACCCCGGAAGGTCGCCCACGACCTGCCTGAACTCCGGACTGGCCAGGGTCTGCGACAGGGCCGAGGCGAACCAGCCCACGTACAGGATCTCGGTGTTCTCCCGGCTGATGTCGAGTCTCTCCCAGACCGGGGCGTCCTCGCCCCCGGCGACCTCCCGGAGCAGGTGCTGGACGATCCGCCACGCCACCGCCGTGCTGATCGTGAAGGCCGGGTAGACCGACCTGGCGCCCGCCACCTCGACGTCGGTGTTGGTGGCGAGGAACGACTCGCAGTACCGGCGGTCGTAACGCTCCCCGAGGAGGTGCTTGGCGTAGACGGAGAAGTAGTGCTCCTGCCACGAACGTTCGGGAAGGGGGCGCTCGGGCCCCGTGGGGGTGATCGTGATGTTCGTGAACCCGGAGTACGCCACGGTGGCGGGGGGCGGGTACGAGCCGTCGGCCTCGGACAGTGGAGGCGGCTGGGGTGCTCCCTCTCCAGGCCCGGCGTCCCGCTGGATCACGGGCCGGCCCGCCACGCCCGCGGGCCCCTGCTGGACCACGTGGGTGGCCTCGTGCGCGAGGAGCGGCAGGTCGGTGAGCTGGGCGGGGTCCGAGAGCCAGATCTGCGAGCCGTAGGTGAAGGCCCGCGCACCCAGCAGCCTGGCGGCCCGGCGCGCCTCGACGTCGTGGCGCACCCGGACGCGGCCGAGGTCGGCGGCGAGGACGGCCGAGAGCCGGCTCAGGGCGGGTGGCGGCAGCGGGTCACCGGGCCGTGCCCTGGACAGGATCGCCGAGAGCTCCGTGCCGTTCGCGGCGGTCGGCGCGGTCACCGGTGCCGTCGCAGCCCTGGGCCGGGGGCGGCCCGGGGGGCTGGAGGGCTGGGCCCGGGCCACGTCGGCGAAGCGGTCGGCCTCCTGCTCGTACTCGTCACCCGGCGGCCCGATCTCGAGGCTCTCGACGGCTCCACCCTCAGGGTCAGGGGCGTTCTCGGCGTGCGAGGCGTGCGGGGCGTGCTCGTGAGCCCGGAGCGCCGCCCGCCCGGCGAGGGCGTGACCCGGCGCGGCTCGCCGCGGAGCCGGTCGCGGGCCCACGCCGACGTCGCTCACACGTTCGCATCCCGTCCGTGCAGGTCGATCAGCAGGTTCCGCACCCGGGCGACCGTCGCGGTCGCGGTCCCGGTCAGCTTCGGGACCTTGTCCGCCCGGTACAGGTCGTCGAGGGTGTGGATGCCGACGGCGGCGAGCCGGTCGGCGTTCTCCCTCGACACGGCCGTCAGGGCTGTGACGTCCAGCGTGCCGAGACGCCGCGGGTCGCCGACCAGCGCGGTGCGGAAGGTGTTCCTCCCTGCCTGGTCCAGGACGGCCTCGGCCTCGGCGACGGCGTGGACGTACTCCTCGAGCTCGATCACGGGTGTGCCGACCCGTGCCTCGAGGTCCTGGGCGTCGTCGATGACCGAGTCGCCCCTGAGCGGGGTGTGGGCGAGGACCATCCCGGCGGTCAGCGGTCGACCTCCGGTCAGGGTCGGCCGGGCCGAGTCGAGAAGGGGAACCGTGTCCCACTCCTTCTTGAGGTCGGCCACACTCCTTCCCACGAGGTCCGCCGCCCGGACGGCGAGCACCGCCTCGACCGGTGTGTCGTCCCGGTAGAGCGCGATGGTGACCGTCGTGTCGGGCGCGTCGCTCGCGACGCCGACCAGGGTCTGGGGCTTCGTGCCGATGGCCCAGGTCTTCCCGTGGGTGTCCCTCGGGGCGGCGCAGTCGAAGCACATCCCCCGGAGGGAGACGACGTACCGGCGCTCGCCGTCGGCGTCGAAGGACTCGATCCCCTCCCGGCTCAGGGTGAGCGCGGCGAGCACGACCCAGCCCGACTGTGGGCACGACGCGCACGTCGCCGCCGTCGCGCACGGGTGCGCCGTGGACCGACAGGGTTGCTCGTAGTGCTCAGGGAGCTCCTCGAGCAGGCTCACCTCGTACCAGTCGCGGATCCGGCTGTTCTCGCAGGCGGTGTCGGAGCACGAGCAGCCCGTGGGACCGAGCACGGGTTTGACGGGGATCTCGACGTGCCGGAGCGCGAGGTAACGCGGTTCGTCTATGGGGAACGTGGCGACAGGGGCGCACCACGGGTCGCTGGCGGGCGGGCACAGCAGCGACCCTGCGCCGTCGGTGTGGCACAGGTCGACGACGAGGTCGGCGGGAACCACGATCTCGTTCCCGTACGGGTCGATCGCGTAGCCGGCGCTGATGCCCACCGTGCACGGGTTCTCGCTGTCCGTGCCCGGGGTGGCGCACCGGGTGACCACGAGACCGCAGACGATGCCCCAGCCGTGGAGGAACCGGTTGTGCCGCCGCAGCCGGTCGGCGACGTAGAGCTGGTCCTGGGACAGGTCGTCCGGGCCGACGCGCTGCCGGTCGAAGTATCGGGTCCGTTCCAGGCCTGTGGCGGTCTCGCCTCCTCCCGGTGCTGACCCGCCGCACTCACACGGTGCCGTGCAGGGGGCCGGGCGGGTGGGCAGTTCAGCTGCGGTCGTCATCGTCGTGCTCCCAGTAGAAGGTCCAGTGGATCCAGGCACCGGTCTGGCCGGTGCGTGGCATCCGCAGCCGCGTAGGACGGATGCTGCGCTCGTGGGTGGGGGAGGGGCCGTGTGCGTAGACGTGGGCGACGTCCGGCTCCGTCAGGCAGGTGCCGGCGAACGCGCCGACCGCCTGCTCACCGGCGTGGGCGGGGACGACGACCAGCACCCTGCCGTCGTCGAGGCCGGTCATGTCGGCGACGAACCGCACGACCTCCCTCAGCTCGTCGTGGACGGTCGCGTCGAACGAGGCGGGGAAGCGGTCGGTCACCGCTGCTGCCGCGCCGTCCGGGAGCGGGGCGGCCGTGAGCGGTAGCTCTGCCGGCCCGTCCGGGCCGACGATCCACGCACGGGGCGTGAGTCCGTCCAGCGGTCCGGTCCCGGCGAGCTCGACCGTGAGCTCGGTGCCGCTCATCCGGGAGGCGTTGGGCGGGTGCACGGCGGTGACGGCCGTGGCCCCGGCGACGACCGGCGCCACCTCGAAGACCGCATGGACCCGTCCGCCCTCGTACGGGTCTCCGAAGCAGCCCGGCTGCTCGCTGCCCATGATCGTGTCGAGGGTGGTCCCGGGGGCCGTGAACCGGTCGGCCCGCCAGATCCTGGCGCGGGTGTCCCGGGTGAGCGGTGTGCCCGCGTACTCGATACGGGCGATGCCCCCGGTCGGGGAGGCGGCGGCCGGCCCGGAGTCCGGGGTCGCCCTCGCCTGGAGGAGGACCACCTGCCGGGAGCCGGCCCGTCTCGCGTCCCTGGACCGGAACTCGTAGACGAGCCGGTGGCCGGCGGGGGAGGGCTGGGATGCCGTGGGGAGGAACCGCAGTCCGACCCGGGTGAAGGTGACGGTCCCAGCGCCGTCGGGGGCTGTGTGCTCCGTGGCGACCCAGGCCCGCAGCCAGTCGTCGGGGTCGTCGACCCGGTCCACGTCGATCGGCTGGTCGAAGGTGAGCTCGACACGTGGTCGTTGCCGCCACCGACCCCACTCCGAGGGGGAGCCCTCGCGGGAGAGGACCCGGCCGGGCGGCGGCCAGATCCGGCACAGGCTCGGCGGTTCGGTGCGCTCACCCTCCGCCATGCCGAGGCGGGCAGCCAGGTCGACGTTCCGCACGACGTCCCTGCGCCCGTCGGCGGTCACCCCGGCCACCGCGTCCTGGGTCAGCGTGACGGTGCCGAGGGTCACGCAGTCCCCACAGTCCGTGCCGCACCCCTGCGGGGAGGTCCCGCACCCGCAGGCCTCACCGCTCGCGCACCCCGGTCGGTGGCTGCGCAGCTCGAGCCGGAAGCCCTCGCGGACCGCGCCGGGCAGGCACTCGGTGCGCGTGTCGCAGTCGGTGACGACGACCCGTGCCGGGGCGGTAGGACACTCGTGGTGGACGAGGCAGAGCCGGAACGTGCCCCGGGGGTCCGGGGCACAGTCGGGCTCGAGCACGGTGCGTGCGTCGTCGACGGCGACCGCGGCCGGGACGACGACGAGGCGGCCGTGCCCGTCGACGGCGGCACCCGCAGCGACCGCCAGCCCGCGCGTCCCGTGCGGGGAGAGCTCCAGGCCGCAGAGCACGCTGCACCCCACGGTGAGCCGGGTGAGGGTCTGCTGGACGTGGCGGAAGTAGGCCTGGTCGCGCTGGAACTCGGCGACCCCCATCTCCTTGCCGTGCCAGTAGGTGTTGCGTTCCAGGAGCGGCAGCGCGTCGCCACGGTCGTGGTCGGCCGGTACAGCGAGGGCGGTCGTGTGCTGTGTCATGTCGGGTTACCTGCTCTCGCACGGTTGGACGTGCTGTGGGTGGGGGTGGCCGGCGGAGCGGTCCCGCCGGGGGCGGCTGGCGGCGGGCTCGGGCCGACGACGGTGGTCATGCCGACGACGGCCCGGACGCCCACGACCGTGCCCGGCCGCACGCACACGTGGGCGTGGGTGTGCGCGGGCTTCTCCCGCTCGACGGTGGCCGCGATCCCGGCGCGCCGGGCCGGGCTGTCCATGCCCGGGGGGAGGAGGACGGTGAACCGGTGGGCCAGGTCGCCGAACAGCGGCGCCCCCCGGTCGTTCGGGCCGATGAGGTGGGCCCGGTCCAGGACGGCGGTCCGGTCCAGCACCGCGCCCTCGGCCGGGGCCGCCGTCGTCATCGTCGTGCGCCCGAGCTCGCTCGCGCGGTCGCCGAGCACCCACACGTGCGCGTGTCCGGCCGGCTCGTCGATGGTGACGTCGACGCCGTGCTCGATGACGATCTGCCGGCGCAGCGCCGCGGGGGTGCCGCGGCGGGCGTGCCACCGGAACGCCTCCGCGACGACCCGACGCCGCAGGGCCGGGTCCCACCCTTCGTCCAGCGGGGCGTCGACCCAGGTGGACAGCCAGTCGAGCCAGCGGTCGCCGTCGAGGTCGTCGGTGGCGGTCGCGGGGTCGAGCTGGATGGGGAGCTCGACCAGTGCGTCGGTGATCTCGTCCAGGCCGGTGGCGAGCAGCCGCAGGAACGGGTCGAGGAACTCCTCCGGGCGTCCGCGTGCGCGGTAGACCTGCGGGAGCTCGTCGATGAGGGCGGGCCCGTTGAGGTGGAGCTCGACCAGGTCGATCCATGGCGCCGGCCCCGCCTCGGGGACGACCGTGAGCTCGAGCTGGGCCCAGGACGACTCGGAGGGGACGCGCACGACCCGGTCCGGGGACGCCGTCCCGCTCGGCGATCCGTGGAGGACGTCACCGTCCGCGGCCAGGAACCGGGCGGTGAGCGTCGCGTGCCCCGCACCGAAGCTGCCGCGGGCCCGGATGCGGGCGAGGTTGCGCGCGCCGGGGTCCACGGTGAGCGGGAAAGGGCCCACGACGGCGGTCGCGCGCTCGGCCAGGACGGTACCGACGATGTGCCGGGTGACGGCCGGGTCGGACGCCCACAGCACCTGCGCGTGGTCGGTGGTGACGCCCAGCACGGTTCCGGCGCTCTCGCCCAGGGCGGCCCCGCCCGCGGTGCTGACGACCCTGACCCGGCCCAGAGCGGGCGCCGAGACGTGCAGACGGTCGCCGACCGCACGGACGAGGAAGGGCCCGCTCAGGCCGGGGACCCGGTCCGTCCTGGTGTCCGCGGGGTCGAGACCCACGACGGTCACCAGGGCGGTGTCGGTGCCGACGACGACGTGGCCCGCGGCGTCCACCGTGACCGAACGGGCCCCGTCGATCCGGTGGACCAGGACCGCGGCCCCGTCCCGGGTGAGCCGCTTGAGGCCGTCGGCATCGACGGCGAGGACGGTGTCCCCGCGGGTGATGACGTCCTCCGGCCCGTCCAGTCCCGCCCACCGGACGAGCAGCCGGCCGGTCGTCACGTCCCGGCCGTCGACGGTGCCGCGTGGGGTGTCGGCGACCAGGAGCATCCCGTCCCGGTCCAGGGCCAGTCCGGCCGCTGCGCCGAACCCGGTGAGAGGTGACGACGTCCGTGCGCCCGTGCAGTCGTACCCGTCGACCGCGTGCCGGTCCTCGGTCACCGCGAGCACGGTGCCTCCGATCGAGACCAGGCCGCGGACGCGGGCTGCCTCCGCGGGCACCGGTCCGTCCGTCAACGGACCGGACCAGGCGGGCAGCGAGGCGACGAGGAGCCGCCGTCCTGCCTCGTCGATGTCGAACCCGGTCGTGACGACGGGCAGGGCAGGGTCCGGGAACCGGGCCGTCCACCGGCCGACGCCCAGTGCCTCGCTGGTGCTCATAGGGATCCCTCCACCCCGATCCAGGTGATCGCCCACTCCAGCTCGGTCGCCACCAGCGTGGTGATCTCGTCCGTCAGCCCGGAGCCGTCGAGGAACTCGGCGAAGGTGCCATCGGTCCGACCGGCGCGGACCGTGGGGACGAGGATCTCGACGGTGAGCCTGGTGGCGCCGGCGCCCACGACGTCCGGCTCGGTGGTCCACAGCATCACCGGGGTGGAGAGCTCGGGGCCGGTGACGTCGAACCAGCGCCGCCCCGAGAGCCTGGCCTGGTAGTCCGGGGTGCCACGGAATCCGGCGACGGACGTGTCGGCCACCGTGCGCAGGCCGTAGGCGACCCCGGCATCGGTGGTGGCGAGCTCCCAGCCGGCGGGTGACGGGCGATGCACCCCCGCGTCCACGTAGGGCAGGCGCCGCTCACCCAGCACCTGACGGCGCCCGAAGCTGATGCTGCTGAGCACGCAGCCGGTCACCCGCACCGTGGCCAGCGGCAGCGCCGACCCGGCCGCACCGGGGAAGTCGGTCGCGGGGACGAACTCCACCAGCGGCTCGTCCATCCACGCGCTCACCCCGTCCGCGCCGCACAGGCCGGTGTCGGTGAAGCCGGTGGGGTCGGGGTCGAAGCGACACACCAGTACGTAGTCGGTCGGGCCCGGCACGGGAGGGACCTGCACCGTCACCGGTGCGACCAGCACGATCTCGTGGCCCTCGGGGTCGATGCCGTACCCCGGCTCGACGGTCACCTCCACCTGGCCGACGGTGGCGGTCACCGTCAGTCCCTGGCCGATCCCGGCGCCGTGCAGGAACCTGTTGTGCGCCCACCGACGCGCCCACTCGGTGGCCAGGTTGTCGTTCAGCGTCCGTGCGGTCAGGGACTGCCCAGCGAAGTAGGACGCCCGTCGCGGGCCGGTGGGGAGCACCATCAGGCCTGTCCTTCCGTCTCTAGCCGATCACCGGGGGCGGGATCGGTGGCTTGTCGGAGCAGTCGGCGAGGTCAGCCGGTGTGACCTGCTCGCGGCGGGTGTCGACGCCGACCCAGGAGACGTCGAGCAGGACCGCCCGGTCCGTGCCGTCACGGGCGGAGCGGGACCCGTCGCGGAGCGTCTGGAAGGCCGCGGCGGTGATGTGCAGGAAGAGGGTGAGCGTGAAGCTGGTCGACGTGGGACGGCAGATCGTGGTGAACCACCCGCGGACCTCGCGCTGGACGGCGATCGCGCCACCGTCCGCGAGAGAGACGGAGACGAAGTACAGCGGCGGGCGGGCGAAGGCGGCGTCCGCGGTACGGACCTGCCGCTCGAGCGTGTGCCGCCACTCGTCGACCTCCAGGTCGTCCAGGGTCAACAGCTCACGGCCGACTCCGATGTGCGGTCGCACCGGTGCCGGGACCAGGCTGCGTCCCTCGTGACTGACGGGTGGCACCCACTCGACCGTCGCGTGGGGCCCGGACGGGACAGCGGCGGCCCGCAGGAGACCGAGCGGCACGTCCGAGGGTCGGGCCGACGCCGTGGCTGGCCGGGCGGTGACCCTCGCGTCCGGGCCGAGCCACAGGCGGTACCGCCCGGGCGTGGCCGGAGGATCGACGAGGGCCACCTGCCGCAGGACCACGAAGTCCCCCCGCGGGGTGAACGCCTCCCCGGCCGAGACCTCGACCCGGCCTCCGGTGACGCGGGCCTCCAGCCCGCCGGCCACGCCGTAGCGGCCGTGGACCTTCGCGACGTGGTGCGCGTCGGCGCTCGCGGTCCGCAGCGACACGCGGTCCACGGCGAGGTCCCCGAGCACCGTCCTGGACTCGAACACGCGTGGTGCGGTGGATCCGGTCATGACGTGCCCGCCCGTCCGCCGACGGCAGTGACGTCGACGTCACCGAGCGCGACCAGGTCCCCGGCCGGCACACAGACGTTGCCGCACCCGGTCCCGCACGTGCAGGACGCGCCGGGCCGGAGGCAGCGGCACCCTCCCCGGCGCACGGTGACCGAGGCTGCGAGGTCGACGTCGGGGACCGCGCCGACGACGGCCATGAGCTCGCTCTGGTAGACGTCGCGACCGAAACGCCAGCCACGCCCGTCCGAACCTCCGCGCAAGGGGTGCAGGAACCCGCGGAGCGCGTCCCCGGCTGCGGCCACGGCCCGAGCCGGGTGCGCGCCCGGGCGAAGCACCACCTGCGCCGTCACGTGCACCTCCGTGTAGCTGGGCCCGAACACCCGGACCCGGGTGCCGACGGTGCGGTACCTGTCCAGGTGCCGCACGACCCGCTCGTGGTCGTCGGGCGAGAGCGCCGGGCGGTGGTCCGGGGCGCGCGGGCTGACGATCACCGAGACGGTGCCCGGCGCGAGCTGGCAGGGCAGGGCCAGGTCGACGTTCGCCCACGCGCGGGCTCGAGCCACGTCCACGCCCGGCGTGGCGAGGGCGACCCGCTCGAGGTCGGCGCAGGTGACGGCGCGCGAGGGCACCGGCAGGCCATCGAGCACCTGCCGGTCGAGGTCGTCGCACGAGTCAGCATCGCCCAGCGCCTCGGTGAGCCGCTCGTGGGCCCAGAGCATGGCCGCGGCCCGGTTGA
The DNA here is from genome assembly GCF_006349365.1 of Georgenia wutianyii. Taxonomy (NCBI): domain Bacteria; kingdom Bacillati; phylum Actinomycetota; class Actinomycetes; order Allobogoriellales; family Allobogoriellaceae; genus Georgenia; species Georgenia wutianyii. The sequence continues at coordinate 1,886,027 of NZ_CP040899.1, read as the reverse complement.
GGGTGTCCTCGAGCTGCTCGCCCGGCCGCGACCGCAGCCCGAGCAGGCGCAGGAACATCTCGCGGTGGCCCGCCGGGATCTGGTCCGACCGGTAGGACAGCGCCTCGACCTTCGCGGCCAGCAGCTCCAGGATGGTGATGCCGGGGTCATGGACGTTGTGGTCGGTCCACGTCGGTGCCGTGCTGGGCAGCCGGTCCCGCGCCTCCTGCACGAGCTGGACCCACCTCAGGTCGTCGAGGACCTCCACGGGTAGAGCCATCAGTGCACCTCCGGCCTGGTGAGCGTGAGCGTGACCGGGCCGGGCACCGGCAGCTCGGCTCGTCCGAGCTGGTGGCTGGTGCCGGCGACCCGCCCGCCGACGAGGACGGTGAAGCTCTCCACGTGGTCGACGTCGGGATGGTTCTCGAGCAGGCCGGCCAGGCGGGCCGGGTGGACGGTGGCGCCGAAGCCGTGCCCCCCGGTCACCGGGTGCAGGTAGGAACGCACCGCGGCGGCGACGCGGTCGAGCGGGTTGCCGGGGCGGACGTTGCCGGGCGTCGGCCGGCGCAGGGCGACCGTCACCTCCAGGCCGACCGCGACGAACACCGGGCCGGTCACCGTCAGCCCGACGAGTGCGCCGGGCGGGCACCGGCGGACGAGGTGGCGCCGCACCTTCTCGAGCAGCTGGGCCGACGGGACCGGCGGCGTGGCGTGGGACTCGGGCAGGACGTGGACCGCCAGGGTGCCTCCCAGGTCGTCCGGGTGAGCGACCACCGTGGCGAGCAGCACCTCGGGCGAGGCCTCCAGGGCGAGCGCACCGTAGTCGGACTCCGTCACGGCCTGGAAGCGGTGGCGCACGACGTGGGGCGCGCGGAGGATCACGCGCTCCGCCGTCTCGGCCGCCGCACCACCGCTCGCCGCGACGGGGTTGGACAGAGCACCGACCAGCATCGCGGACAAGGGGTTGGCGATCGCCCCTGCGGCCACGTTGCCCTCGGGGCCCCCACCGGACGTACCGGTCAGCCGCACGTTGTCCGCCCCGGTGGGCAGTGCCCGCCCGTGCCGGTCGTCGCCGAACCGGTGGACCCCGGTGGCGAGGTCGACGGTGAGGTGCCGGTCGGTTGGGCTGGAGGAGGTGAGGTTGGGGCGGACCGTCCACCGCACCCACACCGCGGTCGGGGACCCGTCGTCGGCCCGCTCCACGACGAGGGTGTGGGCGCTCCCCGCCAGCTCCCGCTCCAGGATCGGGAGGTCCGTCCGGGACCGTGGCCCGTCCAGCTCCCGGACCTCGACGACGAGGCCGGGCAGCAGGGGGGCGTTCGTGGAGAACAGGCGCTGGTTCGGCCGGCCCGTCCCGGAGCCGAGCACCTCCCCGTTCACCGGCCGCGACTGGGTGGTCCAGGCGACGTTCGGGACGACGCGGTTCACGGTGACGTCCGGCAGCGGGCTGCCGGGTGTCAGCCGGGCCCGCAGCCAGGTGCGCGGCGTCCCGAACAACGGTGGTTCGGGGTCCTCGACGGTCGCCCGGGGGTGCTCGTCCCGCAGCGGTCGGCTGAGGGTGATCGTCCGGCCGGCGACACTCGCCACGGTGACGAGCTCCCCGCCGTTCTCGTCCCGGACGTGCACGAGCTCTCCGGCCTCGAACCGGGCCGCGTCGGCGGGGGTGAGCGTGGTGACGGTCGTCCCGACGGCGCGTGCCGGCCCCACC